>JAPKDL010000014.1 GCA_028822585.1 Alphaproteobacteria bacterium
TTTTACTTAACCTCGAATGCAGTCCGTTTGGTAATGCGTTCTGCGTAGCGTGCTAAAGCCGGAAAGCTTTCACGCCAACCCATGTCAGGTACCCTGATGTCGATACATATAAGCGCACATCCACAGGAAATATCAGCGAGGCTAAACCTGTCACCATGGCAGAATCTTTGATCGCCGAGATCTTTTTCCATTACAGCAAGACCGAGATCGATCTTTTTTTGCTGCTTCGCATAAAAATCAGGGCCTTTACGCGTCGCTTCTGGTTCACGGTTTTCGTGAGATATAGCGACCGATGCATCCATAACTCCGTTCCCTAGGGCCTCCCAACGTTTTACTTCGACCCGCTCTTCAAATTTCTCCGGAATCAATTTGGGCGAGTCTACAATGCCATCAAGATACTCGACGATAACCGAAGAATCGTAAAGCGCCTTGCCATCATCACAGATGAGAGTCGGGACCTTAGACAACGGATTGGCTGCCGTGACCTCTGGGCTGGATGGACTGCTATCACTGAATTTGCAAGTAATGCCCTTTTCCGCAAGCATCACCATAACCTTAAAAGCGTAGGGACTCCGACTCGGCCCAAGTAACTTCATTGTTCGTACCCCTTAACTTGTTTTCAACTTAAAAATAGTAGCTACAGCCCTGACGGATGAATAACTCTCCACCCTATGAATATGCTTTTTATAAGATACCGTTCACACTTAAATGTGTCTATTCATGTCTTATTTCCGTTTTCTTCTGCCACGTTAAAATACGCATCATGGCTCTGCTACAGCGCTGGATATCGGCACCGGTGCCCCAGCTTTAGCCAACATGATCAAGGTCATATTTCTTGTGTTCGGCACGTGAGTTTCGTTACTTTAATCTTAAGAAAAATCCATTCCGGCATCTCAAGACATCGCCCAAGATCACTCGTTTGGCTGTTATGACGTATATTCGTTTCCGCTCACTAATCCTGTGTCTCGCCGTCCTTTATAGTTGCACCGAGATAGATGCCACATCACTGGCTGGAACCGCGCCTTTAGCGCGGCAGAAGTAACATGGGCACTATGGCGGACGTCAATTTCGGTAAGGTGTGCATTGGTCTCATGTTCGACGGTTACCGCACCACGTCGGGATAATGAGCGGCGACCATGCGGGCAGCTATCCAGCACCACCCTCGGGCCACGCGGCAGTCTTTCAATATGTAAAACTAGCCTAACAATAAGGCCAGGGCCTTAGGGGCGTCCCAACACTGGCGAGGCGACAAGCTGTGTTCTTATTTTCGCGCGGCTAAAACCTGCGCCCACCAATCCTAACGCGATCGCAATCAATATCGTGAACTGGCTTGATTTTTCCAGCCACGCCAACGCGGCGCGCAATAAAAAACTCGGTCCAACCCAAACCCGGATTCGGTCGACAACGCAAAATACCCCGCCACACCTATCCCGAAGAAAGCCGGTGCCCAAAGGATCCAGAATTCGTGTTCGTTTGAAGACGAGCCGGCAAGATAGCGCCCGAGCTGTCTGACACAAGGGCGCGCCCAATTTGTACCGGGTGCTTTATCGCGGAAAAAATTGAGTTTGACCTTACGCCCTAATCCTTCGCTATTAATAACCCGACGACAAATAATCCCGTGTGCCTCTTAAAATTAACTCGCCAAATGAAGCCGTACATTTTGCCCTGACGGTCCCATATATGCTACATCCGAAATCCGTTTGTGAATATTCCACCAACGGCAAAACCAAAGGAATTGCACATGAACGTTGTGACGCGTTTCGCGCCATCGCCTACCGGGTTCTTGCATATCGGCGGCGCTCGTACCGCCTTGTTCAACTGGCTGTTCGCCCGCCATCATGGCGGTCAATTTCTGTTGCGTATTGAAGATACGGACCGGAAGCGGTCCACATCAGAAGCGATGGACGCTATTTTGGCGGGCCTTCGATGGCTTGAACTGGATTGGTATGGCGACGAATTTTACCAATCGCGCGGCATCGAAAGACATAAAGCTACCGCACAGGAATTGCTCCGCGACGGAAAAGCCTATCTTTGCTACTGCACTCCTGAAGAGTTGACAGAAATGCGAGAAACGGCACGGAAGAATGGCCGATCTATGCGCTATGATGGCCGCTGGCGCGACCGAGACCCCGCCGATGCGCCGAAAGGCGTTGATCCGGTTGTGCGTCTGAAAACGCCACTGGACGGAGTAACTATTGTGGATGACCAGGTTCAGGGCCCTGTCTGCGTGGAAAATACACAACTCGATGATATGATCCTGTTGCGGAGCGATGGGACGCCGACCTATATGCATTCCGTTGTCGTCGATGACCATGACATGGGCGTCACGCATATTATCCGCGGAGACGACCATCTGACAAACGCCGCTCGCCAAACCCAATTATTCTCCGCCTTCGGCTGGGAAGTACCGACCTTCGCGCATATCCCTCTCATCCATGGCCCCGACGGAAAGAAGTTGTCAAAGCGCCATGGCGCCTTAGGAGTGGAGGCGTATCGCGACATGGGGTATTTGCCCGACGCGTTGCGAAATTACCTCCTACGGCTTGGATGGAGCCACGACGATGAAGAATTAATTTCAACCGAACAGGCAGTGTCATGGTTCGATTTAGATGCCGTTGGACAATCGCCCTCCAGAATGGATTTTGCGAAACTGGAAAGCGTCAATTCGCATTACATTCAACAGGAAGACTCTGCGAAACTGGTTGAATTAACCATTCGCCGTATTGTTGAAAGCCAAGCGGCGCCCGTCACCCTAGAAGCGCAAGGCCGCATCCTTTCCGGCTTGGTCGGACTTCGGCAACGTGCAAAAACGATAAACGAGCTTGCCGAAGCCGCCATGATTTATGTGAACCGTCCCGTATTCCCTCTGGACAACGCAAAGGCCGCTCGATTACTGGAAAACGATGGCGGCACCCTAGTCCTCGACTCAGCAAAGCTTCTAATTACAATTGACGACTGGTCGGAAGAAACCATTGAAGCCGCGGTCCGAAAACTGGCCGAAAGTAAAAGCCTTGGCTTTGGAAAAGTCGCACAGCCGTTGCGGGCCGCGTTAACGGGGTCAAACGCGTCTCCCAGCATTTTTGAGGTCATGAAAGCGCTCGGAAAGAATGAAACCATAGCGCGGTTAAACGCCGTTCCTTAACAATATTTTACGCCTCAAATTTGCTCAAATGAAATTTCATGACTATAATGCTCTTAGACAATGGAAGACGTTAGAGTGGGAGGGGAATTGCCACCCCCGGACTGTCGGATTTCCAATAACGTATATAAAAGAAACGGAAGGGTTGCTATGAGCGACAACGCCAACGACGCCTCGGGAAATGAATTCGTCACACTGAAAGACAACAGTACAGGAAAAACCTACGATTTTCCACTAATTCCAGGCTCCACCGGCCCCAAGGTCATAGACGTTCGCACCCTTTATCGCGACACCGGGTATTTCACATACGACCCGGGCTATACATCGACCGGCTCCTGCCAATCCGAACTCACCTATATTGATGGTGAAGAAGGAATCCTTTTACATCGCGGTTATCCCATTGAGGAACTTGCCGAGCAGAGTAATTTTTTGGAGTTGTGCTATTTGCTGCTGAATGGCGATTTGCCATCCAAAGATGAACGCGCAAAATTCGAAAAAACGATTACTTATCACACAATGATTCATGAACAGCTCATGAATTTATTCCGAGGTTTTCGCCGCGATGCGCACCCCATGGCGATCATGGTCGGTGTTGTCGGTGCCCTCTCGTCGTTCTATCACGACTCAACCGATATCAACGACCCTGTCCAACGGATGATTGCGTCACATCGTCTGATTGCGAAAATGCCCACGATGGCCGCCATGGCGTATAAGTATTCTGTTGGTCAGCCGTTCATGTATCCCAAGAATAATTTGAACTACGCGGAAAATTTTCTGCATATGATGTTTTCGGTGCCCGCAGAAGATTATGTCGCCAGCCCGGCGGTTGCGCGCGCGATGGATCGTATTTTCCTTCTCCATGCTGATCATGAACAAAATGCGTCGACATCCACGGTTCGAATGGCTGGTTCTTCTGGCGCCAACCCATTCGCCTGTATTGCTGCGGGAATAGCCTCTCTCTGGGGCCCGTCACATGGCGGCGCAAATGAAGCTGTACTCGATATGCTGGGACAAATCCCTTCCAAAGACCAAGTTGGTATCTTCGTCGAAAAAGCCAAAGATCCCAACGACCCCTTCCGACTCATGGGCTTTGGACATCGCGTATATAAAAATTTCGACCCCCGCGCAATTGTCTTGAAAGAAAGCTGCGATGAAGTTCTGGCGGAGTTAGGCGTCGACGACGAACCGCTACTTGGGATCGCCATGGAACTGGAGCGTATCGCACGGGAAGATGAATATTTCATCGAACGTAAATTATTCCCGAATGTAGATTTTTACTCCGGCATCATTCTTAAAGCGCTCGGGTTTCCGACATCCATGTTCACCGTATTGTTCGCGCTGGCGCGGACTGTTGGCTGGATCGCACAGTGGAAGGAAATGATTGAAGACCCTTCGCAGAAGATTGGGCGCCCTCGTCAACTCTATAACGGCCCCACACAACGACCTTATGTACCGCTAGATAAACGGTAAACAAAATAAAATTTACCTCGTTCGACAATGCGATATGAAACAGGCGGATGCAGAATTTACATTCGCCTGTTTTAGTTTTTAGGGGCTAATTTATCGTCGGTGATAATTTCCAACACTGCGCTAGCGGCGCGGTCGCTAGGCGACAATCCATCCAATCCCAACGCTTTCAATCCCGGTTTCACTAACTCCCGCTGCGTATATCCCTCTGACTCCAGCAATTTTATGAGCGCCTGACTCAAATTTTTACCGGTACATTCGCTTTGTAAAAATTCAGGGATAATCGGCCTATCTAAAATCAAATTGATCAAGTTCGCATAAGCGACATTCATTAATGGCTTACCCAGAATATATGTGAGAAACGCCATTCGATACGCAATGATTGTTGGCGTGCCCGCCATCGACAATTCCAAAGTAACCGTGCCCGACGCGGCTAACGCCACATTACTCGCCGCCATCGCCCCGTATTTTTCCTCATTGCCCAACAGCACAACGGTCCGACACGGCAAACGTTTCGAAAACTCACGAACCTTGTCAACCAAATGAGGAACCGTCGGTAACACGCAAACTAATCCCGTTGAATTTTTCCCCACCCGCTTTATTGCCGAGTGAAAGGGGCCTATGTGACGTTTTACTTCTCCATGCCTGCTACCCAAGAGGCAACATAACACCGTCGCATCGGGCGAAATTTGGTGACGTTTTCGAAAACCCACTCCGTCCCCCTGCCCTGCCCGGCTTTCAATAACGGGATGACCCACGAAAAGACACGAAACGCCTCTACGTTCAAACCAATCTGGTTCAAATGGCAATAACGCGAGTATATGATTAAAATCCCGCCGAAATTTATGAACCCGCCAAGGCCGCCACGCCCATAATTGAGGCGCAACATAGTGGATGCGCGGAATATCTCGCAGGCGAATTCGTTTGGCGACTCCGTGCGCAAATGCGGGCGCATCTATGGTGACAACCGCGTCGGGTTTCAATCGGTCGATATCCTTTGCGACCTCCGTCATGCGACGTAATAACTTTGGTACATGAGGCAGGATTTCCACGATCCCCATTACCGAAAGCTCTTCCATAGAAAATAGGCTTTTCAGGCCCTCCGCCTGCATCTGTTCTCCACCAACTCCAGAAAATTCAACTTTATCGGACTGCCGTCGCAACGCCGACATCAAGCGTCCCCCCAACACATCACCGGATGGTTCACCCGCAACGACATAGATAAGCGGTCTGGACGTCATGTGGTAATTTCTATGGCGATAACGAAAAGGCCAAGTTCATCGGCCTCCCGAACCACGTCCTCACGTTCTAAAACCATCGTACCATCTGCTTCAATGGCAACACCGCGAAGCCCTGCCCGAGCCGCTGCTCGGATGGTTTTGACGCCGATTGTCGGCAAGTCCACGCGGTTATCCTGACCAAATTTTCGAAATTTAACGAGAACTCCACCTAGTCCCTCTCTTTGCAAAGCCCCGCAGCGTTTCAGCAGTTCATCGGTGCCTTCAATCGCTTCGACGCCAAGGACCAAGCCTTCCTGTACGACGGTTGCTTGGCCAACGTCAACGTCGCTCAACGCCATAAGAACTTTGCTGCCGCGTTCGATATCACCGCGCGCCTGATAGTCAGGACTATGGGCGCCAATTAATCCCGGTGCGGCAAAAACTGAACCTAGCAACGTGTCAGCGCCGACAATACTAAATCCCTCATCTTCCAGAGTTTCAAGAATTGAACTGAGCAAGCCGTCGTCTCCGAATGCTTTTTTGCCGAACTTCCTTAATAAATTCATTGCGGTCAAATCTGGACGTAAATCAGCCAAAGATGGTCGACGCACAGGTCCCGCTAAGACAAGATCTGAAACAGCTCCGGCCCGAAGGTGTGCAAGCATTTCACCGACAGCTCCTAATCGCACCCACGCATGGGAATAGCCCTCGACCGTTTTTAAATCTGTGTAGCCTTCAAGGGCGACAATGAACACGTCACGGCCTTGCGACCGGCTTAAATCTGCGATTTGACGGGGAAGTGCACCGCCACCAGCGATGATACCCAACCTACTCATTATTGAGCCCACTCCCCTATAGAAGCCTTATCGTGGCTGTGTCAGAGCACGTGAAGACTCCGCTCTCATGAAGCCGATAATATCCATGACAGCCGTATTATTGACGAACATTTTTGCAACATCCTCAGTTCGTTCCGCCAGCGTACCTTCTTCTGCGAATAACATCCGATAGGCGGTCCTCAAGTTCTTAATGTCTTCTTTTAAAAATGCCCGGCGGCGTAAACCTACAATGTTTAATCCTGACAATCGGGCCCGGTCGCCCACGACTGAACCGTAAGGAATAACATTATTTTCAACACCGGACATGCCGCCGATAATCGCGTGCTTTCCGATCTTAACGAATTGATGGACAGCAGATAAGCCACCGATGATTGCGAAATCACCTACTTCAACGTGCCCCGCAATTGTCGCATTGTTCGCCATAATTACGTGGTTTCCAACAATACAATCATGCGCTATGTGGGTACTGGCCATGAACAAACAATCGTCACCGACGATTGTTCTCATACCGCCATCCGCTGTACCCGGGTTCATGGTGACATATTCCCGAATTGTGTTTCGCGCACCGATAATAAGTTCCGAGGCTTCGCCTTTATATTTCATGTCCTGTGGGGGTAAGCCAATGGACGAGAACGGATATATTTGTGTCTCTGTACCAATTGTGGTCCGTCCATCGATCACGACATGGGAATGAAGACGAACGCCATCACCTAAATTCACGTCTTGGCCCACGATGCAGTAAGGTCCAATGGATATGTCCTTACCCATCATCGCGTTTGGATCAATGACCGCCGTGGCGTGAATATTTTGCATTCATTCATCCACTATCATGGCGGCATAGACCGCCTCAGCTACCACAGCGCCATCAACTTTGGCCTCTGCCGTAAATTGCCAAACACTTCCCCGGTTTCGTTTCTTTGTCACATGCACATACACCGTGTCGCCAGGCGTCACAGGCTTTCGAAAGCGCGCCTTATCTATGGACATAAAATAGACAAGTTTTCCCTCAGATTCAGCCCCTATGGTATGTACCACCAATATGGCGGACGTTTGCGCCATCGCTTCGATCAATAACACGCCCGGCATAACAGGTCGTTGCGGAAAATGCCCTTGGAAATGCGGTTCCGCAGCGGAGACCGCCTTAATACCCACGGCGCTTTCATTTGCAACGATATCAATCACCCGGTCGATCATCAAGAACGGGTAGCGGTGCGGAATCATTTTCATGATTCCGTTAATATCAATTTCCAGTGGCGCTTGGTCATCCATATTCACTTACCCCTGGCTTTCGTTAACCGTTCGATTAAGGCCAGTCGGCGAAAAAACTGTCGCGCAGGCACCGCAGGAGAACCCAACATGCGTTCGCCGGATGGAACATTTCGCATCACGCCGGATTGCGCGCCAATTTGCGCGCCGGCACCGATCCTAATATGACCATTGATTGCCGATTGGCCACCGACAGCAACATGATTTTCAAGAATACTGCTTCCTGCAACTCCAACCTGGGCGACAATGACACATCCTTTCCCAATCTGCACATTATGAGCAATCTGCACCAAATTATCGATCATGACCCCATCGCCTATCACTGTGTCCGGTCCTGCGCCACGATCAATCGTACTGTTGGCGCCCACTTCCACATCATCGCCAACGATTACCCTGCCAAGTTGCGGGACTTTCTGATGACCACTTGCGTCTATCGCAAAACCAAATCCTCGTTGCCCTATGCGAACGCCCGCGTATAGATGCACCCGCGCGCCAATATCACAGCACTCCAATGACGTGTTCGAATCTATTCTTGTTTCCTCGCCAATTCGGACCGCGGCGCCAATCACTACATTTGGCCCTATCACGCAGCGTGCGCCGATAATTGCCTTGGGTCCGATAACCACACCAAATCCAATACTGCAACCCGTTCCAATTGTTGCGCTGTCGTCAATAACAGCCGTGGGCGCAACGAATGGAATGGTTTTTGGGTCTGGATAAAGGGCAGTAGCGACGGTCGCGTAGGCCTTATACGGCGTCTTTGTCAACAATAAGGCCATATCAGCTGGCGCCTTGTCGGCCATAGCCGGTTCCAGAATACACGCCGTACCTTTACAAACTTTCAAATCAGCGACATATTTTTTGTTGTCCAAAAAACTAATATCGTTGAGCTTTGCCGTCGCCAAAGGTGAAACATCCCTTATTTTCAACAAAGGGTCAGAATTCTCAGACAATGTTGCGCCGGATAATTTTGCCAAAGCGCCAAGCGTGAACGGTCCGGCGCGATTAAAAAATCGTGGATCTGGCATTCTGGTCGGCCCTTTATTTACGATCTGGCGCCGCCGGCAACCCAATGGCCTGTTTATCCATCAGCGGCAATTCTAATTCGACCTTGGGCAAGCGCGTATTTAGGCGATTCATGGATTCTTTCGAGATTACAATTCGGGAATCAACAAACAAAACCGTCCCACGAACCCGACCTGCATTCATAATGATGTTGATACCTTTTTCCTTGGCAATTTCACTCAGGACATCCGCTAAGACGAGCTCCACTTTTTGCATTCCCCTTGTGAATGCCGCATCTAATTGTTTTTTAATTTTTTGTACATTCTGTTGAAGTCGCCTCGCCTTATTTTGAAATTTTACGCGGCGCTCGGAAAACACCTTTGGATCCAAAAGTGTTTGCTGCCGGGCTAACTGCTGCCGCGATTGTTCCAATTCCGCAGTAACCACCTGAATGTCTTTTTGATAAGCCGCATGTTGTTCATTTATCTGGGCAATAATCTCTTGCCCTGCCAACGAGCTTCGAACGGTTCTGGCAAAGTCAATAACACCAATAACAGGCACAGGAAATTGAGAGGACCCTGTAGTTTGCGCCCTAACAGACGTAGGCTCCGCCAGCAGCAATACACCCAGGACAAATAAAAATCCGGTCAGGTATTTCATCATGGTTTAGAACCTGGTTCCAAAATTAAACCGAATGGCCTCTGTGACGTCGAAATCCTCTTTTAAAATCGGAAAGGAAAAATCAATTCGGATGGGACCAAACGGAGACTGCCAACCAAGTCCTACGCCCACAGCCAATCGAATTGATCCTGTGTCCACAACAACTGCGTCGTCAAAATCAAGTTCCGTAATTGTTCCTGCATCAGTGAAGACCGCGCCGTTGACGCTGAATTGTTTGGGCAGCCCCAGCGGAAAGAGCACTTCGGCAGTTGCGGCATAACTCTGCTTGCCTCCCAACGCATCATCTGTGCTCAAATCCCGCGGCCCAATGCCAGCAGACTTAAACCCACGAAGTTTGTCGCCTCCCTGAAAAAACCTGTCGCTGACCCGAATATCGTCGTTAAATCCAAATATATTTCCGACTTCTCCTCTCACCGACGCGACCCAACCTTCCTTGATAGGGTAAAAATATTGCGCCTTGGCGCGCGTCTTGAGATAACTGACGTCCCCACCTATCCCTGCAATGTCATTTGACAAGCTGAGCAAGTATCCACTTGTAGGCGACACTGAAGAATTTCTTCGATCATACGTTAAATCATGTCCGATAACGGACGAAATTTTACTACCGACTTCCGCCCTAATAAATTTAGATGCTCCACTATCAACATCGGTAATATCATCTTCTCGAATTGTATAACGCAGCGAGTGCAGCAAATATTCACTTATAGCGTATCCGAGTCGGAGCTTTCCGCCAGTTGCAGTAGTTTGAAATTCATCAATAATATTAGATTGAGTATGGAAAGCATCAATACCAGCCGCGAGCTCCTTACCCATGAAATAGGGTTCCGTGACCCCGATATCGAAAGTTTGCCTCGAAGCTGCCAAACTTAACGCCATGCGAAAAGTTTTGCCCCGCCCCAATAAATTCCGTTCGCGCAGTTTGATATCTGCCAAAACGCCCGCCGAGGACGAAAATCCAGCGCCGAGACTCAACTCACCGGTCGACTTTTCCGCAACTTCAACTTTGACAATTGTTTTGTCCGGCGTTGAGCCAGGAATGTTGTTCACCTCGACGCGTGAAAAGTAATCTAGATTTTGAATTCTGGTCCTCGAACGCCGTAACTTCGTGGAACTGAAGGCGTCACCTTCGACAATTTTAAATTCGCGTCGAATAACTTTATCCAGCGTTCGGACATTACCGTCGATATCAATTTTTTCGACAAAAACTCGCGCGCCTTCACGTATGTCAAATATGATATTAATTAAGTTATTTTTGCGATCCCGTTGAACCTGTGGCCTTACATTCACGAAGGCGAATCCCTTATCACCGACGGCGTTTGTTAATGTAGTTACGGCTCTGTCCACCGCTTCGGCGTCATACCAATCACCGGATTCCGCCTCTATCACCGCGATTAAATCCTTGGGGTCGACATCTTTGATTTTGGAAATGACGTCGAATTTTTTGAATTTATATCGCTTCCCTTCCTCGATCGTGAAGGTTATGAAAAAGTCCTTACGATCAGGTGAGAGTTCAGCGACTGCTGAAGCGACCCGGAAATCTGCAAATCCATTTTGCAAATAATACCGTCGCAAAAGTTCCCGATCGAACGTTAAACGGTCTGGATCATAGGTGTCGTTGGATGTTAAGAACATATACCAACGTGTTTCCGTGGTTTGGATAACCTCTCGCAACGCTCGGTCAGAAAACTCTCTATTGCCCACAAAAGTAATTCTGCGAATACCTGTTAGCGCGCCTTCGTCAATTTCAAATATAAGATCCACACGGTTTTGCGGCAATTGGATAATTTTTGGCTCCACTGTCGCGGCAAACCGACCAGTTCTACGATATAAATCCAACAGACGTTTCACATCGTTTTGCACACGTGTCCGCGTGTACACAATTCGCGGGCGTAATTGTACTTCGTTTTCCAGCAACTCTAGTTCCAGTCGAGCGTTTCCTTCAAAAGAAATTCGATTGATGATAGGGTTTTCAACAACTCGAACCACCAAATCATCGCCTTGCCGACTCAACGTCACATCTGCAAACAAGCCAGTCGCAAATAGCGCTTTCAAGGATTGGTTTACCCGAGTGGGCTCGAACGGATCCCCTTCCTTGATAACCATATATGAACGAACGGTTTCGGGCTCAATTCGTTGGGCACCTTCAATGGCGATTTCCGAGACAATGGCCTGCCCCGCGCTGCGCGGCTCGGGAGGAACAGTGCGTTGGGAAACGCTTGGTACGCCCACGCGCGGCGCAGGCGTCACGATTGCCGGAGTCCCCTGCGCCAACAACACAGATTCAGAACTTGATATCAGTAGAGCGCCCACGAGGAGCGCTCTAAATACAATTATGGGGCTGAATGAATACAAATATTTCCCTCAAACAACTGTATACAGTACTGGAAATTTACTTACTAATTCCAATAAGGCAAATTAACAACATCATTAATTGTAACGAATACCATGAGGGTCAAGACTAACGCCAGTCCAATTCGCAACCCATATTCTTGAGTTTTTTCGCTAAGCGGACGTCCCCTTATGGCTTCAAGCATGAAAAACATTAGGTGTCCCCCATCGAGCATGGGGACGGGAAACAAGTTTATCAACCCAAGATTCACCGACAATAGAGCCATGAAGGTAATCAGCGACAACACGCCATTTTCCCACACCTCGCCCGACATTTGCGCAATTTTTATGGGACCGCCCAGTTCATCCGCGTTTCGGGCGCCGGAGATTATTTGGCCAACAGCCTCCAGCGTCCCCGTAATCAACGACCATGTTTCTTGCATCGCGTACCAAACGGCAGTGACCGGGTCCCGTTGCTTGAATTCAACGCCCTGCCGCGTCACACCGAGAAGGCCAATCCTGTGCTTGTTGCCCGACCGAACTGTGATTTCCTTGATTTTCGGCGTAGCGGTTAATACGACCTCAATATTTTCCCGGAGCACAACAATCGTTACTGGTGAACCCGGGTTCAAACGAATGAGATGTTGAACGTCTTCGAATCGTTCAATGGTTTTGTCTTCAATTCTAAGAAACCTGTCGCCAGGTTGAAATCCGGCTGCGGCCGCTGCGCTGTCTGGAACGACGGTTCCGACTTCGGCAGGTGAAAACGGTTGTCCAAGTGTCGAAAATAACCCAGCCAGCACCACAATCGCGAAGATAAAATTTGCAGCCGGCCCAGCAAAAACGATCAACGCCCTTTTAAATAAGGGCTTATGCTTAAATGAAACCTGTTTCTCCGCCTCCGAAAGAAGGCGCGGGATGTCGCTGTTACCCTCGAAATCACCTTCACCAAACATTTTTACATACCCGCCCAATGGCACAGCGCTAATTTTCCACCGAGTATTGGTTTTGTCCGTCCACCCCATCAATTCCGGCCCAAATCCAATCGAAAACACCTCTACGCGTACACCCGCCCAACGGGCAATCGCGAAATGTCCCATTTCATGAACGAAGACCAGGACAGTCAAAACGACCAAAAAAGGAAGGACGGTGGTCCAAAGTGGCGAAAAAAATTCAATCATAATTACTGAAATTCACTTAATTTCTAACAGTGTTCAAGATCGAGCGCGCTTCTTGTCGCGCAGCGGCGTCGAATTCAACGACTTCATCCAAACTCGACATGGATTGCGTAGGGCGTTTATTCAAGGTTTTTTCAACAATTTCAGCAATCTTTAAAAACCCAACGCGTCCAGCGAGGAATGCTTCCACGGCAATTTCATTCGCCGCATTCAATGTTGTCGGGGCGTCTCCCCCCGCCAACAGCGCTTCGCGCGCCAGCCGAAGTGCTGGAAATCGTTCTGGATCAGGCGCTTCAAAGGTCAATTTCGACAGAGTTGCAAGATCCAAAGGCACCAAAGCGGCGTTCATCCGCCCCGGCCAAGCTAATGTATAAGCTATCGGCGTTCGCATATCTGGGGTGCCAAGCTGCGCCAAAACCGAACCATCGACATAAGCCACAAGACTATGGACGACGGATTCGGGGTGGACCAACACCTTGATCTTTTCTTCCGGCATATCAAACAAGTAATGGGCTTCTATAACTTCCAACCCTTTGTTCATCATTGTCGCGGAATCAACCGAAATTTTAACGCCCATGTCCCAATTGGGATGCGCGATGGCTTGAGCTGGCGTGACACCGCGCATTTGTTCTGTTGTAAAGGTCCGAAATGGGCCGCCAGACGCCGTCAAAGTCAAATGATCAACTGCCATACGTTGATCAACATTAAACACTTGAAAAATGGCGTTATGTTCTGAATCCACGGGCAATAACACGGCCCCATTTCGCTCAATAGCGTCCACCATCAAATCGCCGGCGCAAACGAGACATTCCTTGTTCGCCAATCCAATCGTAGCGCCCCGATTTACTGCCGCTAATGTCGGTGCCAACCCCGCAGCACCAACAATTGCGGCAATCACCAAATCAGATGGCCGCGCAGCGGCGTCGATAATCGCGTCACGCCCGCACGCAACCTCGGTTGTCGTATCGGAGAGTGCGTCCTTAACCGCTTTGTACCGAGTTTCATCTCCAATCGCCACAAACCGGGGGTGCAAACGACGCGCCTGATCGATCAGCAATTCGAAATTACGTGAAGCTGTTAAGGCTTCAACTTTATAATCTTCGGGATTGCGCTCAATCAGATCAATTGTACTGCAGCCAACCGACCCCGTTGACCCCAAAATAGTTACCGTTCTACGCGTATTAGTTATAGACCGCGCCGTTACGTCCATGTAAACGGACTCCCTCCGTTAATCCACACAATAAGACCGGCCAATGGCGCTACTGTCAAAAATCCATCAAGGCGGTCCAATACCCCCCCGTGACCAGGGATAAGCGTCCCGGAATCTTTCACGTTATAACGCCTTTTTAAAGCTGATTCTATCAAGTCGCCAGCTTGCGCAGCTAAACCCAAAACCACACCAAGAACTGCGAAGGTAAACAAAGTCGATTGTCCTGAAATCACCGCTGCGACTACCGCAACACCGCCGGCGCAAATGGATCCGCCGAGTAAGCCCGACCACGTTTTTCCTGGGCTAATTTTCGGTGCCATCTTCGGTCCCCCTACGGTGCAACCCACGGCATATGCGCCAATATCCATCGCAATGACAACTCCCACCAAACAAGACACGGTCTCTAATCCATTGGCAGGTATACTGCGCAGCCACGCCAAAGACATTCCCGCCGCAGATATATAGAGGAAGCCAAATATTGTTAGCTTTATGTCGTCGACCGCGCCCCATCGCGCCAATCCACAAATCAAGATCGCGCTCACAACGACAAGCCCCACTGCAGCGGCACCATATCCAAATTGAAGGATTAACACAGCGCAAGCAGCCGCAATCGGTAAAATCAGGGAAATCCATTTTGAGGATGCAAGGCTCAATCTCGCCCACTCAACGCACATAATTCCGGACAACAAGGCGATGAAGATTGTAAACGGCCACTCGCCCAGCCAAACAAGCGCTATTGCAAACGGCAAAATTATTGCAGCAGACACAATTCGTAAAAATAAGTTACTGTATTTAGCGGTTTTCAACAGTACGCCCATACCGCCGCTCGCGGGTGCCAAATTCTTCGATCGCTGCCTGAAAATCTTTCTCTTGAAAGTCTGGCCATAGCTGATCGACAAAGACCAGTTCCGTATAGGCGGATTGCCATAGTAAAAAATTACTAATACGCTGTTCACCACTGGTCCGAATTATCAGGTCAGGGTCAGGAATATCGCGGGTGAGCAAATAATTGGATACGAGGTCTTCATTAATTTCATCCAGGTTAAGTACGCCCTGAACCGCATCTTCCGCAATAGCGCGAACCGCCCAAGTTATCTCCTGGCGCCCGCTATAACTCAACGCCAGGACTAATGTTAATTGCTTGTTATCAAAAGTTTTATTTTCAGCTAACTCTATTAACCCAACAGTTTCCTTATCGAATTTCGTTCGGTCGCCTACGACACAAATTTTAACGCCTTTCGCATGTAACTCTTCAGTTTCGGAGTGCAAATAATAGCGTAAAAGCCTCATAATTTCGCCGACTTCGTCTTTAGAGCGATTCCAGTTTTCTGATGAAAACGCAAACAACGTCAAATACGAAACACCACAGTCGCTCGCTGCCTGAATCGCGCGGCGTACAGAGTCCGCACCTTTGCGGTGCCCCATAATTCGCGGCAAGCCACGAGTTGTCGCCCAACGCCCATTTCCATCCATGATGATGGCAACATGGACTGGCGTTGCCACGTTATGATCTGATACGCCCCTCATCATCGTCACACCTGCAGTATTTCGCTTTCCTTTGTTTGAAGCGTTTCATCGACTTTTTTTATATGGGCGTCGGTGAGTTCTTGTATTTCGTCGGAGTAGAGTCGTTGGTCATCTTGGGAAATGTCTCCCGCCTTTTCTGATTTTTTTAATTGGTCCATACCATCCCGGCGAACATTTCTTACCGCAACGCGCCCTTGTTCTGCGTATTTTCCCGCGATCTTAGTTAATTCAACGCGGCGTTCCTCACTCAAATCCGGAATTGGCACGCGCACTAAATTCCCTTCGGTCTGGGGATTTAACCCAAGGTTGGACTCACGGATCGATTTTTCCACATTTTTAACTAAACCTTGGTCCCAAACCTGTACGGTCAGCATTCTCGCTTCCGGAACACTGATAGTACTCACCTGATTAATTGGCGTTTGTGCGCCATACGCTTCAACTGACAAAGGCTCCAAAAGACTCGCCGAAGCTCGACCGGTCCGCAACCCGCCGAATTCTCGCGACAGCGCATCTAACGCACCATCCATCCGCCTTTCGATATCATCAAGATCAATGTTCGCCATTTTTATTCTGCCCCCAATCATTCATCGGTAATAATCGTGAATGTTCCGTTTCCTTTTATCACATCCGCGAACGCGCCCTTATTGTGGATCGAAAATACCAGAATAGGAATGTTGTTTTCGCGCGCCAAAGATATTGCAGCAGCGTCCATAACTCGTAAGTCTCGCGACAAGACCTCCATGTATCCTAATTTATCATATCGTGTTGCGTCAGGATTAGTAACAGGGTCCTCACTATAAACGCCGTCAACCTGAGTCGCCTTCAACAGGGCGTCACAGTCCATTTCTGAGGCGCGCAGTGCCGCCGCCGTATCTGTAGTAAAAAACGGATTTCCGGTCCCTGCGGCGAATATTACCACGCGTCCCTTTTCCATATGTCGAATGGCGCGCCGTCGAACAAAGGGTTCGGAAACCGATTGCATGGGGATTGCCGATTGAACTCTGGTCGGCAGCCCTAACTTTTCGATGGCGTTCTGCATCGCGAGCGCATTGATTACAGTCGCCAGCATGCCCATGGTATCGGCACTTGCGCGTTCCATACCTTCTGCGGCACCGGAAACGCCCCGAAATATATTGCCACCGCCAATAACTATGCAAACCTGCACGCCCAGCTCCGTGACAGTAACAATTTCCGCCGCTATTCTTCCAACAATCGCCGGGTCCAACCCGTATTCACGGGTCCCCATCAGCGCTTCACCTGATAACTTTAACAATACGCGTTGATAACGGGGGCGATCCTGATTCGACATATTTCGTTTCGCTCCTGTTTATGTGCCTTTGATTTAACCCGCCAGCGTCGCCGCAACTTCATCGGCCAGGTTTTCCGACTTTTTCTCGATGCCTTCGCCAAGTGAAAACCGCACAAAACTGGCAATCTTCACAGGTGCGCCAACCTCTTTAGCCGCGTTTTCGAGCACCTTTGAAATCTTGGTTTCATTGTCGATAACAAAGGTCTGCTCCAGCAAGACGACTTCTTCGTAAAACTTTCGCAATCGACCTTCCACCATTTTTTCAATGATGTTTTCCGGTCGATCTGTGGCCCTCGCCTGCTCAGTCAGAATCACACGCTCACGATCCAAATCTTCCGCTGCCACTTCATCCCGAGACACCCAACGCGGTAATGTCGCAGCGACATGCATCGCAATCTGTTTTCCCAAAGCGTTTAGAGCATCCTTGTCACCCTCAGATTCTAACGCGACCAAAACACCAATCTTCCCAATTCCCGTCGCCAAAGCATTGTGGACATAAGGCGCAACGACGCCATTGCCCACGCTCAACGCATGACAACGACGGATAGACATGTTTTCGCCAATCGTCGCTATCATATCCGTCAATTCATCTGGTACGGACCGATTGGTACCAGGATAGTCGGTTCCAAGCACAGCTTCCATGTCGCCTCGGTTTTCCAGGGTCAGTTCAGCCATTGTCTTAACGAATTTTTGGAACGCTTCATTCCGCGCCACGAAGTCAGTTTCGGAATTCACTTCGATTATGGCGCCGCTATTCTCGCCCGCCGCAACGGCGACCAAGCCTTCGGCCGCGATCCGACCGGCCTTCTTCGCCGCCTGGGACAAACCCTTTTTCCGAAGCCAATCAACCGAAGCTTCGATACCGCCATCTGTTTCGGTTAACGCCTTTTTGCAATCCATCATGCCAGCGCCGGTTTTATCCCGCAGTTCCTTAACAAGCGCGGCTGTAATTTGAGCCATCTTTAACCTCTATCAGAAATAAACTTAAGGCCCCTTTAATTTAACGTTCAAAGGGGCCTCATGAAATCACTATTCAGCAACGGTTGATGCTTCCGTTGTTTCAGCGGCAGCCGCTTCTACGACAGGCGCAGCTTCTACTACAGGAGCAGCTTCCACGACTGGGCTAGCTTCTGGAGCTATTTCCGCCGTCACTTCCACAGGCGCTTCTGCTGCAGGCGCAGCTTCCACAGACACTTCTGGCAACACCTCCTCAGCATCGCCTGCATCGCCGCCGCTCGACATCAGTTCCGCTTGCAATCCATCGAGAACCGCGCCGGACACCAAATCACAATATAGATTAATTGCGCGCATGGCGTCATCGTTGCCCGGTACAGGATAATCAATGCCAATAGGATTGGAGTTACTGTCGACCACGGCCATGACTGGAATACCCAGTTTTTTAGCTTCGGCGATCGCGATCGCTTCTTTGTTTGTATCAATCACGAACAAAATATCAGGCAGGCTGCCTAGGTCCTTAATACCGCCAAGAGAACGCTCCAATTTATCGCGCTCCCGCGTCAAACGAAGCAGTTCCTTTTTGGTGAAACCGGCGTTGTCTTGAGCTAGGCGTTCATCAACTGTTTTTAGACGCTTAATAGAATTTGAAATCGTTTTCCAGTTGGTTAACATGCCGCCCAACCAGCGGTGATTCACGTAGTACTGACCGCAACGTTGCGCCGACGCTGCGACAATTTCCGACGCTTGACGCTTTGTACCAACGAACAGAACACGTCCGCCCCCCGCGGCGACTTCACGCACGGCTTCCAGGCCGCGGTGCAGCATTGGTACGGTTTGTTCCAGGTCGACAATGTGAACGCCATTGCGCACACCGAAGAGAAAGGGCCGCATCAGCGGGTTCCAGCGGCGCGTTGTGTGTCCGAAGTGAACGCCAGCTTCTAGTAACTGACGCATCGTAAATGTTGGCATGGTCATGCGATAATCCTTTTACCGGTTAAGCCTCCGCAAGCGACAGTCGTAATTACGACACCGGAGCAGCCGACGCTGTCATGCGCCAGATACAAGCCTGCGTGTGAAGTAGCGGCGGTATAACGCTAATACAAAGGTAGTGCAAGCGCCTTTAAACGCTTAACTTCGGGGTTTTCCACCTATAAATCCTGAACGGCAATAATTCCGGGGATCGCTTTAACCGCAGATCGAATTGCGCCGGAAATAGCGTATGTCTCTTTAAGGTTCATTTCGATTTCTCGGCCCTCTGTATCAATAATTATCTGGACCCGGCCCCGCCCCTTTTCCCCGTGGTCACAAAAGACTTTTGCTAGGCTATCCAAGGGGTGCTTATCCCGAACGAAAACGCGTAATCCTGACGCCGCCTTGGCCGCTGCCTCTTCAAGCGGTTGTATGTTATTAGCTGTAACCCGGAATCCATCGTTCCAACGCTGCACATCCGCCGTCACCAAAAGCGGAGCACCAGACTCGATCAATTCCCGGCCCATGGCGAGGGTTTCTGAAAACACCGTAACTTCATAAGCCCCGCTGGCGTCCGACATTTGTACAAACGCCATTTTACTGCCCTTGGAAGACGTGGTGAAGCGGCGCGATGTCACAATACCGGCTAGCTTCATACGACCGTCCCGCACCTTGCCCGATTCAACCAACGCCCAATCAATGATATTTAATTTACGGCAAGTCTGTTCGTGAGATTTCAGCGGATGGGACGACAAATAAAATCCAATGGCGTCGAATTCCTGCTGCAAAACCTCTTGGGCACTCCAAGCCTCGCAAGCTGGCAGCGTTGGAAGTGGTATGGCCACAGAATCATCCCCAAATAGACTAACTTGACTGCTGGCTCTTTCTATTTGGGCCGACGCTGCAAATTTTACGAGCAATTCAACCGCCTCATAAACCTGTCGACGGTTTGAGTTAACGCAATCAAAGGCACCCGCCCGCACAAGGTTTTCGACCTGACGTTTATTCATAACACCCAATCCAATCCGCCCGGCAAAATCGAATAGTGACTTATATGCGCCTTGGGTGTCTCGTTCCGAGACCAACATCTCCATGGCAGCCGCGCCAACATTCTTTAGAGCTGACAAAGCGTAGCGAATGCCTGATTCTCCATCGACCAGGTCTTCGACCATAAAATCCACGCCAGATTTATTCACATCCGGCGGAAACAAGGCGATGCCCATCCGTTCCAATTCAATTTTGAAGCCATTCAACTTGTCGATATTACCTTTGTCTTCACTCATTAATGCGGCAAAAAATTCAACTGGGTAATTGGCTTTCAGATAAGCGGTTTGATACGCAACCAATGCATACGCGGCGGCATGAGATTTATTGAAGCCATATCCCGCAAATTTCGCGACCTGGTCAAAAATGCGTCCCGCTAGCGCTTCATCCACAGTATTGTCAACGGCGCCTTTCACGAAATTTTCGCGTTGAGCGTCCATTTCCGCTTGAATTTTCTTACCCATCGCGCGACGCAATAAATCGGCACCGCCAAGGCTATAGCCTGAAAGTGTTTGCGCAATCTGCATGACCTGTTCCTGATAGATCATGATACCGTAGGTTTCCTTCAGGATCCCTTCGATAGAGGGGTGCATATAATCAGGAGTTTCTTCCCCGTGTTTGCGCTTGATAAAACTTGGAATATTATCCATAGGTCCGGGACGATATAACGCTACCACAGCGATAATATCTTCAAACCGGTCAGGCCTCAGCTTTTTCAGGACATCACGCATGCCGGAGCTTTCCAACTGGAAGACGCCCGTGGTGTCCGCGCGGCACACCATCTCATAGGTCTTTATGTCGTCCAGTGGTATCTGCTCCAAATTCAGGGTAACGCCGCGTTGCTTCAACAGCTTCACCGCCCCCGCGAGCACGGTAAGTGTTTTCAGGCCCAAAAAGTCAAATTTTACCAACCCCGCTTTTTCAACAAATTTCATGTTAAATTGTGTCACCGGCATGATCGAGCGCGAATCCTTGTACAGCGGCACGAGTTCCTGAAGCGGTCGGTCTCCAATCACCACGCCAGCAGCGTGGGTGGAGGCATGTCGGTACAATCCTTCAAGCTTGAGCGCCGTGTTCAGCAACTGCCCGACGATGGGTTCTTCATCACGCATTTGGCGAAGCATGGGTTCTTCATTGATCGCTTTGCGCAAACTGACGGGATTGGCGGGATTGTTGGGTACCAATTTACAAATTCGATCGACCTGACCGTATGGCATTTCCAATACACGCCCGACATCGCGCAAAGCCGCCCGGGCCTCCAGTTTTCCAAAAGTTATGATCTGGGCGACACGGTCTGCCCCATATTCGGATTGCACGTAGTGGATGACTTCATCGCGGCGGTCTTTGCAGAAATCGATGTCAAAATCCGGCATGGACACGCGTTCCGGGTTCAAAAACCGTTCGAACAGCAATCCCCATCGAAGCGGGTCGAGATC
Organism: Alphaproteobacteria bacterium; assembly: GCA_028822585.1. GTDB lineage: Bacteria > Pseudomonadota > Alphaproteobacteria > UBA8366 > JABJJH01. Next base: position 21,573 of record JAPKDL010000014.1, read on the forward strand.
GGTGATCGTCAACGCCCAGGCTACGACGGAGCCGGCACCCGACCCGCGTCCAGGCCCCACCGGTATATCCCGCTCCTTCGCCCATTGTATGAAATCCGCAACAATCAGAAAATAGCCGGGAAACCCCATGGACTTGATCACGTCTAATTCGTAATCGAGGCGTTCACGATACGGTTTTTCCAACGCCGCGCGTTCTTCATCATCGGTGGCCAAATTAAATATTTGGGCATTTAGGCGTTTCCCTAAACCTTCCGCCGCCATTTCTTTGAGAACCTGTAATTCGCTTCGTCCTTCCAATTTAGGATAGGCGGGCAGTATCGGATCACGTGTTTCACTCATGTAAGCGCATCGTTGCGCAATCACCTGTGTATTCAGAATCGCTTCCGGCAAATCTACAAACAAAGCCTCCATTTCCGCCCCAGATTTAAAGCGATGCTCCGAAGTAACACGACGGCGATCGTCCCGAGAAATGGTGACCCCTTCGGCTACGCAGAGCAATACATCATGGGCGTCTTGCATCTCTATATCAGAAAAATAAACATCGTTGGCCGCGACCAACGGAAGATCCCGAGAATATGCCAGGTCGATTAATTCCGGTTCAATTCTATCCGCGTCCGACAAACCGTGGCGCATGAGTTCGATATAAAGCCTGTCTTTGAAAGTATCGGAAAGCTGGTCCAACGCGGCTTCTGCAAACGCCCTTTGTCCATCGCGCAACAAACGGTCCACCGGCCCATAAAATCCGCCAGTCAGCGCAATTAATCCATCATTGTGCGTTGTCAAATCTTCAAATGAAATTTGAGCCGAAGCCTCTCCTGCCGAATCCAGGAAGGATTTGCTAACCAACGCCAAAAGGTTGAGATAACCGACCTCAGATTGGACCAACAAAACCAAAGGGTCTCCCGTTTGAAGACCGTTTGTTTCACCAAATTCGCGGCGTAGCGCAATCTGACACCCGATTATCGGCTGAACGCCCGCATCCCGAGCTGTCAGCGAAAATTCCAACGCCCCGAAAAGGTTACCTGAATTGGTGACCGCAATTGCTGGCATATCATGTGCGACACACAATTTTAGCAGGTCAGGGATTTTGATCGCCCCCTCAGAAAGAGAGAAGGCGTCATGAACATGCAGATGCACGAAATTCGAAATAGTCATGCCTCCAACCTACACAGCGACAATCATATCACCACGAGAATATTCATTAAATTTTAGAACGTCTTGACGAACAAAGGCTTGGCTGCAACCAGCGTCGGTATCTTCGCAGAGAAAACTCTACTCTGATGTCAACCTTCCTTCTTCAAGCCTAACGATTCGGTCCATTCGGGCGGCGAGGTCAAGATTATGGGTCGCGACAAGCGCCGAAAGCTTGGTTGCGCGAATGAGCGAGATCAATAAATCAAAAACCTCCCCAGACGTTTGCACATCAAGATTGCCTGTCGGTTCGTCCGCCAGGAGAATTCGGGGTTCATTCGCTAGCGCACGGGCCAATGCGACGCGTTGCTGCTCCCCACCAGACAATCGCGCCGGACGGTGGGATTGTCGTTCCGACAATCCCACCGCATTGATCCATTCCCGAGCCCGTCTTCGGGCGACCGACCGTCGCGTTCCTGAAATCAAAAGGGGTAACATGACATTTTCGAGTGCCGAAAATTCCGGCAATAAGTGATGAAATTGGTAAACGAAACCAATTTCATTGCGGCGCACGAGCGTACGTTCCTTGTCGTTCATACCCTGGCAGGAACGACCCGATACTCGCACATCCCCCCCATCGGGCCATTCAAGTAATCCAGCAATGTGAAGCAAAGTCGACTTGCCCGAACCCGACGGACCAATCAATCCGACAAGTTCACCGGTTTCAATGGACAATGAGGTGCCACGCAAAACTTCAAGACGATGGTCCCCAAACTGGTAGGTGCGTTCAACGCCATCAAGAACTAGAGTTGATGAACTCAGATCACTCATAACGAAGAACCTCAACCGGGTCGAGGCGGGCCGCCCGTCGAGCGGGAAATATGGAAGCGGCAAACGAGAGAAACAAAGCCATCAAAATAACCCACACAACTTCACCGGGATCTATGACTGCGGGTAATTTGGACAAAAAATAAATTTCCGCCGCAAACAAATCTGTTTTCGTCAATCCTTCAATCCATTGACGAATGCTTTCGATGTTAACCGCGAAAGCGATCCCCAAAACGCTACCCAACGTCGTGCCAATAATTCCAACGCTAGCGCCTGTCATAAAAAATATTCGAAGAACCATTCCACGGGTCGCCCCCATGGTGCGCAAGATCGCGATGCCCCGTCCTTTGTCATTCACCAACATAATTTGACTGGAAATGATATTGAATGCCGCAACGATGATGATCATCGTCAAGATAAGAAACATAACGTTTCGTTCGACCTGCAGGGCTGTAAAAAAGCTTGAATTGACCTGCTGCCAATCCAAGATATGCACGTCCGGTCCCAGGGTCGTAAAAAGTCGTTTCCGCATGATCGAAATGGCGTCAGCATCCACCGTCAAAATTTCCAACACCGATATCGATTTTTTTTTCTTGAAAAATATCTGCGCCTTGGCGAGCGGCATATATATGTAGGAATTGTCGTATTCGAACATGCCAATTTGAAAAACCGCCGCCACGGGGTAGGCCTTCATTCTTGGTACGGTGCCAAACGCGCTGGTGTTTCCTTTAGGAGAAATCAGCGTGATTTTACTACCGATGTGTAATCCCATACGAGCCGCCATTCGACTGCCAACCATCACCCCTTTACCCGATGCGTAGCTTTCTATGGATCCATCTATGATAGCGTTAGCCAGAACAGGGCGCGCAGCAAAATCCACCGCGCGCACTCCCCGCACTAAGGCACCTGACGCCACGCCATTCGCCGTGGCCATAACCTGACCTTCCACCAACGGCGTCGCGGAAACGACACCTTCGACGCCCCTCACCTTTTTTGCAACGGCGTCATAATCCGTAAAATCTCGCTCAACGCTCATCACACTCATGTGCCCGCCAAGACCTAAAATTCGCGCGAATAATTCCTCCCGAAATCCGTTCATAACGGACATCACGATGATCAACGTCGCCACGCCAAGCATAATTCCAATTAAGGAAAACCACGCGATAACGGAAATGAAACCTTCTTGACGCCGGGACCGGAGATATCGGCTCGCAACCAACCGTTCAAAGGCGGTAAACATGCTCAGGCTTGCCCCGCGGACAAGCGACTCAACGCCTCATCTATCGATATTTCGTCGCGTTCTTCTGTTCTGCGCGATTTCAACTCGACAACGCCATTTTTCAACCCGCGGGGCCCCACGATCAATTGCCAGGGCAGGCCAATTAAATCCATCCTCGCAAACTTAGCACCCGCCCGGTCATCGCGATCATCGTACAGCGTTTCCACGCCGGCTTTCTCCAACTTTGCGTAGATTTCTTCACACGCCGCCTCGCAAGCTACATCACCGGCCCGAAGGTTAATCAAGCCCACCTTGAATGGCGCCACGGAGTCGGGCCAAATAATGCCTTTGTCATCGTGACTGGCTTCGATAATGCCCCCGACCAATCGTGATACACCAATGCCATAAGACCCCATTTGAACGGCCACGTCGCCACCTTCGGGGGTTGAAACGGATGCGCCCAATGGCTTGGAGTATTTGTCACCGAAAAAGAAGATATGCCCCACTTCGATACCGCGCGCACTCACGCGTTTATCTGCCGGCACTTCTGATTCAAAACGCGCAGGATCATGCTGTTCATCGGTCGCAGCGTAGATACTTGTCCAGGAGTCAACGACCGGCTGCAAATCAGACTCTTCGTCGAATTCCTCCGCAAGCACATCCCGGTTGAGGAAATCCTGATGACAAAATACTTCACTTTCACCGGTATCAGCCAAAATAATAAATTCATGGCTTAAATCTCCGCCGATAGGTCCAGTATCCGCCTGCATAGGGATGGCCTTCAAACCCAGGCGCGCATAGGTGCGAAGATAAGCCACAAACATCTTGTTATACGCCTTGCGACCCTGTTCTGCGTCAATATCAAAGGAATAAGCGTCCTTCATTAAAAATTCACGCCCCCGCATAACGCCAAATCGAGGGCGCACCTCATCCCGAAATTTCCACTGGATATGATACAAATTGAGCGGCAAATCTTTGTAACTTCGGACCGACCCGCTAAATATCTCCGTTATCTGTTCTTCGTTTGTCGGTCCGTACAGCATTTCCCGATCATGGCGATCCGTGATTCGTAGCATTTCCTTACCGTAACCATCGTACCGCGCGCTTTGACGCCATAAATCTGCCGATTGAATTGTTGGCATCAGAACTTCCTGTGCACCTGTCGCATTTTGTTCCTCGCGAACAATTTGTTCGATTTTTTTCATCACACGAAGCCCTAGCGGCAGCCAAGAATAAATTCCGGCGCTCGCCTGACGCACCATGCCCGCGCGAAGCATCAAACGATGCGACGCAATTTGCGCTTCCGATGGCGTTTCCTTCAATGTGGGCAGAAAATATTGAGACAGGCGCATTATATATCCTTAACTGAAAGGGCTGAATTCAACCGCGCAGCGGAACTTACGGAAACACATTATCCATGTCCACGATACTAAGGTTAATTACGCAACAGATCGCGGCATTTTTTAACGAAATCGCGGCAAGCAACAGCTTGCAAAGGTCGCCCCCTATAGGTCACCGCCATCGTTTTCAAATTAAAGATAATCTGTCCCAAGTTTAATTGTGTTTTGCCAAAACGCGTAGCTGACCTCCCTTTCAAGGGATTAATCGAAATTTGAAATTCATAGATTTTCGGCAGCATCGCCGTCAAGCCGCCATTGCTAGGCAGGTTAGCCAACGCCGCGGGTCGGCCGCGGAGCTCTACACCAGTTGTAAACGCCACACCTTTAACTGGCTTATGCTTTGCCAATTTTTGCAGGACTCCTTGGTCACCGCAATGGTAAAACCTGCTGCGGCCCCGGAAAAGGCTTATACAAGAACCCCTACAGAGATCAAAAATCCAGATAACTTATACCTGCCTAAAATTTTAAATTATTAGAAGACATTATATATTTTGACCTTCTATTTAGGACTAAATAAATCCGTCGCATGGGTATTAAACCATAAAATTTATAAATATTTCTAAGTTTGTTCGAAATATGATGACTCGAAGAGAAAACGTTTTCTATAATTCCGCACAACAATGAAGAAGGCTGGGGTCAAGTCAAAAGCCGCCTAGGGAGGCGACGCCAACGTTTGTTTTTAACAAACCGGCACAGAAACTGAAAGAAATCTAGCGAGAGTGAAAAATAAATGCGGCAAGGGATTCGTCTCTTGCTTTTTTGTCTGCAAGACCAATATCAGTCAACAGACTCCCAAAACTCAATCCCGACGCGCGCCCATGGCGGTTCCAACACCTTAATTTTTTGGATGACAGGACAACCCTTGTCATGGGCACCAGGTAAATATCCCGTACTCATCAAGAATTCACCGGTAATTTCACTGCCAGTAAATAAAAACGTTTGTTTGAACAATCTAACCCAATCGGGCTTCATTAAAGGATGGTGCGTTTCCAACCAAGCTTTAAAACCGCCGCCCGAATCACGTAACGTCTGAATTCGTTTTGCATTTTCGACAGCGGCGTTAACTTTTAGTTTATTCCGGATTATGCCAGCGTCACCGAGCAAACGCGCCCGGTCATCAGGTCCGTACGCCGCCACTGTATCAACGTCAAAGCCATCATAAGCCTTGAAGAAAGCCTCACGCTTTTTCAACACGGTCAACCAGGACAACCCCGCCTGGTTTATCTCCAAGATAAGCCGTTCGAATAAAATATGTTCGTCGGATACCGGAAACCCATATTCCGTTCCGTGATAAGGACCATGCCAATCGTGGTTTGGCGAGCTCTCGCAATACGAAGTCATCTCAAAAAATCCCGCCCCTTACGTTCGAAAATTAATAATTCCAGAATCAGCGACGAACCAGAATATTGTAAACAAAACGCCTGTAATCGCTGTTGTAACACCGAATTTAATCAGCAACATGGGCCGTTCAGGCGCGCCTGCGGTGTGTACAGGGTCGGGGTTATCAGGTTGGCGCACGCCCCAAGGCAGCACAATGAATAATACCAGCCACCAAGTGACAATGAATGTGACGACGCTTCCTGCGATGTCCATTTCGGCATCCTTTGTGTTATGAGGCTTGTTCCAGTTCAATGAGCGTACCGGAAAAATCTTTCGGATGAAGAAAAATCACCGGTTTGTTATGTGCGCCCAATCGTGGTGCGCCATCCCCAAGAATTTTTGCGCCACCGGCCAGAAGCGCATCGCGCGCCACGGTGATGTCTTCAACTTCGTAACACACGTGATGCATGCCACCCGACGGATTGTTATCGATAAATTTCTGAATCGGCGAATTCGCCCCCAACGGCTCCAGTAACTCAATTTTGGTGTTCGGCAATTCAACAAAGACAACTGTCACACCATGATCAGGTAACGCGATGGGTTCGGACACCGTGGCACCAAGGGTATCATAATAGATCGCCGCCGCCGCAACGACATCAGGTGTGGCAATGGCCACATGATTAAGTTTGCCAATCATTTCTTCATCTCATGTAATCAATACGCCGGCCTATCTTACAAACGAACGATATGCACATCTGTTTCCGGTCGTTTGCCGCACAAATCACGCAACCGTCGGCGCAACGCATTGCGGGCGGATGTCTGCACCGCGTCGTCATTCGAACGCCGGGGCAAGGAATCCACAGCTTCTATAATGGCGTCCACCACAGAATTAGCGATTTCATCATCGTTGTTTAAATCATAAACACCTTGCACCGTTACCAGAGGATCATCACGCAAATATCCATCTTTATCCATGACAAGCGTGGCGACAGCCGATCCGTTAAACAACATTTTTCGACGATCCCGAAGCGCGGGGTTTTCGGACGGCAATACCCGGTTTCCATCCACGATAAGGCGTCCCGCGAAAACTTTTTCTATTACTTGCACCGGTCCCGGCGCCAGACGCACAAGGTCTCCGTTCAAGGCCAATTGTGTCTCGGGCACCTGGCAAGTTTTCGCGAGACTGACATGTTCTTCCAAATGCCGCCGTTCACCGTGAACCGGCACGGCAATTTTTGGTCGGATCCACTGATACATCTGCGCTAGTTCGTCACGGGCGGGGTGTCCCGACACATGAACGTCGGGGATGTCTTTCGCCGTAATAATATCCACACCTAAAGCCGCCAGCCTGTTGTGCAGGCGGCTGATGGATTTTTCATTTCCGGGAATGACACGGCTGGAAAACACGACCGTATCGCCTCTTTCGAAAGCCACATGTCTGTGGTCGCCTTGGGAAATTCGGGTTAGCGCGGCCCGCGGTTCCCCTTGGCTTCCCGTGCAGACATACATAACTTTATCGCGGGGCAAATGCGCGGCTTCTTCGGGATCCAAAAACCGGTCGACATCCATCAGGTAACCGTTCTCCTTCGCAACCTCATAAAACCGCCACAGGGAACGCCCCGCCAGGGACACTTGTCGACCACATGCGGCACCCACAAATGCCGCTGTTTCCAAACGCGCAATATTCGACGCGAAACAGGCTATTGAGACTCTTTGTTTTAATCCCCCAACGACATCAATCAATTTGCGTCGAACGTCCGCTTCAGACTTGGTATGGCCTGGCACGAAGACATTCGTCGAATCACACACCATCGCCAAAACGCCATCGTCACCAAGCTTGCTCAACGCCTCCCCGTCTGCCGAAGGGCCAACGAGAGGGTCCGGATCCAGTTTCCAATCCCCTGTGTGCATAACCGCACCCAGGGGCGTTCGCACCACGCAGGCATTCGGTTCGGGAATAGAATGAGTCAATGTAATCAATTCTATATCAAAGGGACCGACTGAAAATTTCCCCGAAAGCGGAACAACCGTTACAGGGACTTTATCCACCAGGCCGGCCTCCGTTAGTTTGCGCCGCAAAATGCTTGCGGCAAACGCGGTGGCATAGACCGGGCACTGTAATCGCGGCCACAGATGCGCCACAGCGCCCAAATGGTCTTCGTGGGCGTGCGTAATAATCAAACCGGCCAAGTCTTCCTTACGCTCTTCAATATAGCTCGGGTCCGGCATAATGACATCAACCCCGGGCGTTTCGTCATCACCAAACGTTATGCCAAGGTCAATCATCAACCACTTGCCGGCATGGCCATACAAATTCAGGTTCATGCCAATTTCACCGGCACCGCCCAGCGGCAAGAATAAGAGTTCTTCGTCGGAAGGGTGACCCGTCGTTTCGATTAAATTTTTGTTGTTGGGCATATTCACGATGTCTGATTTCTTTCATAAATTTCTATCAAACCGGCAACAGTCAGGTTGGAATCTGTTTCGTCTATCATGTCGGTTGATTCTGCGAAAAGCGGTGCCAGTCCGCCGGTTGCGACAACAGTCATGGCCACGCCACATTCCGTCTTAATCCGGGTTACAAGACCCTCTATCATGCCGATATAACCCCAAAAAATCCCAGACCGCATCGCCGCGACAGTTGTTTTTCCAATGACTTCATCGGTACGGAGAATTTCAATACGGGGCAATTGCGCCGATCCCATATGCAGCGCTTCCGCCGATAGATTAATGCCGGGCGCGATAACGCCGCCCTGGTAATTGCCATCAATATCTACCACTTCAAATGTCGTCGCGGTTCCAAAGTCGATAACAATCAAAGGACCCTGAAACTTTTTATGCGCCGCGACCGCTGTCGCCAACCGATCTGCACCGACTTGCGAAGGGTGATCGAAAATGACTTCGAGACCTAAATTTACATTGTCCGCGCCAACAACAAGCGGCTCCGTTCTAAAATAGCGCTCACACAACGTTTTGATATTGAATAATGCCTGCGGTACGACAGAGGCGATGATCGCGCCCGTAATGTCGCCGGGTTTAACATCTTCCAGAGTCATCAACTGCGTAAGCCAGACCGCGTATTCATCCGCTGTCCTCTTGGTATTGCTAGCGCAGCGCCACGACCCCTTGATATGGTCCCCCTCGCAAACTGCAAAGACGACATTGGTGTTTCCGAAATCTATAACCAACAACATATCACGGGCCTTCAAAAAATACATCGCCAGCGGCAATGCGAATTACGGTGCCGTCCGGCCGTTCCAACATTAACGCGCCGTCATCGTCCAAATCGAGAAATCGACCCGTCGTTTCAGTCGTTGCGCTCCGCACGATTATCGCGTCCCCTAAACCCTTCGCGCGATCCAACCAAGCTTCGCGAAGAGGCGTCATGCCTTTTAAATTCCATTCGTCGCGCCAAATCAGGAGCCGCGTCACAAAACCGGTCAAAACAGCAGCCGCTGTAACAGATGGATCGTGCGCCGTCATATGCGTTGCCGGATATAGCGTATCTTCTGGGTGCGACACAACATTTACGCCACACCCCAACACTAGCCAATCCACTGTGCGGCACATGCCACCTCCGGCAGATTCTAACAATATGCCTGCAATTTTTCCGCCATCCACAAGAACGTCATTAGGCCATTTATGCTGTACCACAACAGTATCAGGCAACAATGCGCATAAGGCGTCTCCGAGAGCGATTGCGGCAAGCAGCGATATTTGCGCAGCTTCTTGCGGCGGTTTATTAGGACGTAAAATAGTCGAACAATACAAATTACCCTTTGGCGACACCCAATTCCGACCGCGACGTCCCCGACCTTTCGTTTGCATATCCGCCCATATAACCGTCCCGTCATCTGCGCCATCCGCCGCAAGTTCACGCGCAACGTCATTGGTTGACTCAACCGTATCTCGGTGAATGAGTGAAATTCCCATCGGCCAGTTTGCGGGGCGCTCCAAAGCAGATCTCATCCGTATGCGTCGCTATTCTAACCGGAAAATAATGATGCCGCCGCCAGCGAGGCACCGTCTAATACTGGTGTTAATATAATGAAAAACAATACCGTCGCGACACTGGTGATTGTCATGATTGCCGACAATGAGCGACCAACGGGCATATCGAACGCATCACGTTCATCATCAAAATACATAATTTTTATGATACGCAGATAATAAAAAGAACCAACAACGCTTGAAAGCACCCCAATAATGGCCAGCGTAAAGAGTTCGGCCTCAATGGCAGCGAGGAATACATAAAGTTTGCCAAAGAACCCCGCCAACGGAGGCACACCGGCAAGTGAAAACATGAAAATCATCAAGGCCAGTGCGATTTTGGGGTGCGTTTTTGACAAACCGGAAAGATCATCGATATTTTCAACCATTTGCCCATTTCGACGCATACACAAAATACAAGCGAAAGTCCCCACAGTCATCACCAGATAAATTGTCATATACAGCAGAACGCCGCGAACCCCGGCTTCGGTTCCAGCTGCTATACCAACTAATGCATAGCCGACATGGCCAATGGAGCTATACGCCATCAGACGTTTAATATTCGTCTGGGCGATCGCTGCAAAGGCACCGAGAAGCATTGATGCAATCGAAATGGCGATAATAACCTGGCGCCATTCGTCCACCAACCCGCCAAACGGCTCCATCAACACCCGGAGAAATAATGCGATGGCGGCAACCTTGGGCGCGACAGCAAAAAATGCTGTAACCGGCGTCGGCGCGCCTTCGTAGACATCCGGGGCCCACATATGAAATGGCACAGCTGAAATTTTAAATGCGAGCCCTGCGCATAAAAAGACAATGCCGACAACGACACCGACAGAACCGTGACCATCATGCCCGCCCAATTCCGCCGCCAGCGTGGTAAAGGAAGTTGTCCCGGCAAAGCCGTATATCATCGAACAACCATACAAGAGCAGTCCGGAGGACAATGCGCCCAACACGAAATATTTCAGCCCTGCTTCCGTGGAACGCAAATTATCGCGCTGCATCGCTGCAAGGACGTACAAGGATAAACTTTGCAGTTCCAATCCAATATACAATGAAATTAAATCATTGGCGGACACCATCATCATCATGCCAACACAAGCGAAAACAATAAGTATTGGAAATTCAAACCGGTCCATATTTTCGCGTTTGACGAAACCATCGCTCATGATCAACGCCACGGTAGAGCCGATCAATACCAGCAGTTTCATGTAGACTGCAAAGTGGTCCGTTACAAACAGGCCGTTGAAAGCCAAGGCTTCGCCTTTGTTCATCATCACAACCAGAAAAATGGTGACGATGAGAACCAAAATGGACAAGATAGAGACGAGAGAGGAAGCCCGCTCCTTGGACGCAAACACGCCGACCATCATTAAGCCCATGCCGCATATGGCAAGGAAAATTTCAGGAATGGCGGGAAGTATAATTGGCATTTCAGTCATTGTATTTCAGGCTGTCCCCGTCTATCGCGCAGCCAAGGCGTGACCGCCATCCGCCGCGGCGAGCGCAGTGTTGTAATTTTCGATCAAATTAGCGACCGATGCAGACATAGGTTCAATGAAGGATGACGGATAAATACCCATCCAAAACACCAAGATGATCAACGGCGCAAATTGGATAATTTCCCGTGGGCTTAAATCAACGATCGACTTCAGATCTTCCTTCGTCATTTTTTCAAACACGACACGGCGGTACATATACAACATATAGGCCGCCCCCAAAACCATTCCTGTCCCTATCAGCAAAGCCACCCAGGTATTTGCCTGGAAGGCGCCCACCAGGATTAGGAATTCGCCAACAAACCCGCTTGTTCCCGGCAATCCGACTGAGGCCAACATGAACACCATAAAGATCAGCGCATATCGCGGCATACGTTCCACCAAACCGCCGTATCGCGAAATTTCTCGCGAATGAATTCGATCGTAAACCACGCCAACACACAAAAATAAGGCGCCGGATACAAAGCCGTGGCTCAGCATTTGGAGCAACGCCCCTTCCACTGCTTGCTGGTTAGCTGCGAAAATCCCAACAGTCACGAAGCCCATATGCGCAACCGAAGAATACGCGATAAGTTTCTTCATATCTTCCTGCACCAGCGCCACCAGCGATGTGTAAATCACCGCGACGATGCTCAGGGTGTAAATCATGGGAGTAAAAAACGCGGAGGCTTCCGGTAACATCGGTAACGAAAAGCGAAGGAACCCATAGGCACCCATTTTCAACAGAACTCCCGCCAAAATTACCGACCCCGCCGTCGGCGCCTCGACATGCGCATCCGGCAACCAGGTATGTACGGGCCACATGGGCACCTTGACCGCAAAGGACGCGAACAACGCCAGCCACATCCAAAGTTGCACTTCATATCTGAAATGATGCTGCATGATCGTCGGAATGTCTGTTGTGCCTGTTTGGACGTACATCGCGATCAACGCAAGCAGCATCAGCACAGAGCCAAGCAATGTGTAGAGAAAAAACTTAAACGCCGCATAGACGCGTCGATTCCCCCCCCAAACCCCAATAATCAAGAACATAGGTATCAGAACAGCTTCAAAGAAGATGTAAAAGACGATGAAATCCAGCGCGCAGAACATACCAACCATCATGGTTTCCAACACCAGGAAGGCGATCATGTATTCTTTCACGCGAGTCTTAATTGCGTCCCAACTCGCCAGAATGCAAATTGGGGTCAATAAAGTCGACAGCAACACAAAGAACATTGAAATGCCGTCAACACCAACGTGGTAGGTGATATTGAACGACGGCATCCATTCCTGGCGTTCCGCATATTGAAAATCTGCCGTTTCATTTTTGAAATTCAGCCAGATTAGCAGCGAGAAGCCAAAGGTGAAGAGCGACACCCACAGCGCGCCCCACTTGGCGTTGCGAGCCACCAGATCCTCTGGACCACGCACAAACAGGAATATCGCCAACGCTCCCGCCAAAGGCGTGAAGATCGTGACGCTAAGTAGCGGAAAATCATCCATCATCGCTCTTAGCCCGCCGCTGTAAATAGGTGCCAGGTTACGAGTCCGACAATGCCAATCAGCATCGCAAACGCGTAATGGTAAAGATATCCACTTTGCAAATTGCTCGCCCGCTGCGCCCAGCGTTTTGTCAAAGCAGCGACGCCATCGGGTCCCACGCCATCAATTAACGCGCCATCACCGGATTTCCAAAGGCCGCGGCCGAGATAAAAAGCCGGTTTAACGAATATAGCGTTAAACAATTCGTCGAAATACCATTTGTTGTATGAGAACAAATACAGGGGACGAAACGCATCAGCCAACGCCTTGGGAAGGTTAGTGTTGACGATATACATCCAATACGCCAGCGCGATACCGCTCACGCCCATGGCCAAGGGTAATACTTTCACCCAAATTGGAACATAATGGGAATCGACCAGGGCCGTGTGCGTCGACAGGACCTTAATTGAGTCTCCCCAAAAGGCGTCCATGCCGTCGCCGACAAAGACAGAGTATCCCGCGACGCCGGCAAATATCGAGCCCGCAGCAAGCAATACCAAGGGTAAAAGCATGATTTTTGGCGATTCATGGATATGCGCCAACGTTTTTTCATCGCAACGAGGCTTGCCGTGAAACGTCATGAATAACAGCCGCCATGAATAGAACGCCGTCATGAACGCCGCTGCAATACCCATCCAGAATGCGTAGGTCCCAACGCCCGTATGGGCGGCGAAGGATGATTCTATAATCGCGTCCTTGGAAAAGAATCCAGCAAACCCAATTGAGGTACCAGGGATCCCGATTCCCGCCAACGCCAGACTGCCAATCCACATCAAGGCGTAGGTAAACGGAATAAGCTTATAAAGCCCTCCCATTTTGCGCATGTCCTGTTCATCGGACATGGCGTGGATAACCGAGCCCGAGCCCAAGAACAACAAGGCTTTGAAAAATGCATGTGTCATAAGGTGGAACATGGCTGCCGAATAAGCCGAAACACCGACCGCAAAAAACATATAACCCAATTGGGAACAGGTCGAATAAGCAATGACCCGTTTGATGTCGTTTTGGGTTAACCCAACTGTGGCCGCGAAGAACGCAGTTGAGGCGCCGACCACAGTCACCACCATCAACGCGGTTTCCGATAATTCAAACAAGGGCGACAAACGGCACACCATGAAGACACCCGCCGTCACCATCGTCGCGGCGTGGATCAGTGCGGAGACCGGCGTCGGGCCTTCCATCGCATCGGGCAGCCAAGTATGGAGCCCCAATTGCGCTGATTTCCCCATCGCGCCGATAAATAGCAGCAAACATAGAACCGTCAATGCATGGTATTCAACACCCAGGAACACCAAGGTCGCATTCGCCATTCCCGGCGCGGCGGCGAAAATTTCATCAAAGGAAACCGTGCCGAACAACACATACACGCCAAATATACCCAGCGCGAACCCAACATCCCCGACCCGGTTGACCAAAAACGCCTTAATTGCAGCCGCATTCGCCGAAGGTTTGTCGTACCAAAACCCGATCAAAAGGTAGGAACAAAGCCCAACACCTTCCCATCCAAAAAATAACTGTACGAGGTTTTCGGCTGTCACCAACATCAACATGAAGAACGTGAACAGGCTTAAATATGCGAAAAACCGGGGAATCGACTTATCGTGATGCATGTATCCAATGGAGTACAGATGAACGACCGCCGACACCGTCGTCACGACTAACAACATCACCGCCGTCAAGGTGTCCACCTTCAACGACCATGCGAACGACAAATCGCCGGAGACAACCCAGTCTAACAACGGCACGGTTCGCGGCGCAGCGCCCAAAGCGACGTCATAAAACAGGTAATAGGAAATCAGCGCGGAGATCACCATGAACGCACAAGTCACTAACTCAGCACCACGGTCACGAATGACCGATCCAAAGAACCCCGCGACGAAAGCGCCCAGGAGCGGCAGAAATACGGCGGCAGCTTCCATCCGTCCCTTAACCCTTCATCATATTGATGTCTTCAACAGCAATCGATCCGCGATTACGGTAATACACCACAAGTATAGCAAGCCCGATCGCGGCTTCCGCCGCCGCTACCGTTAAAACGAACAGCGCGAAAACCTGACCAACCAAATCGTGAAGATGCGTTGAAAACGCCACAAAATTTATGTTGACCGCCAAGAGCATCAATTCTATCGACATCAAAATTATGATCACGTTTTTGCGATTCAGAAATATCCCAAAAAGCCCCAGCGTAAACAAAACCGCCGCGACTGTCAGGTAATGCGATAAGCCAATTTCCAGCATCAGACGCCGCTCCCCGGGACAACTTTCACAATCTCAATCGTGTCGGCCACCTTGCGGTCAACTTGATCGGAAATCCGTTGCCGTCTGACCCCTTCGCGGTCGCGCAAGGTCAAGACGATGGCGCCAATCATGGCGACCAGCAAAATCAGACCAGCCGCTTGAAACAAATATATATAATGGGTGTAAACCAGCCGGCCCAAGGCGTTGGTATTGGTAACCTGATCAATGGGTGGAGTTGGCATTGCAGAAGCCGCCTCGCTGAGTGGCAAGACAACCCAACTGCCACCAATGACCGCAAGTTCTGCCAGCAACACTATGCCGATCAGCGCACCGATGGGCAGGTATTGCAACACACCTTCGCGCATTTCCACGTAATTGATGTCTAGCATCATCACCACGAACAAGAACAAGACAGCCACTGCGCCGACATAGACAATGACCAAGATCATCGCCAAGAATTCAGCGCCCATTAAAACAAATAACCCAGCCGCATTAAAGAACGCCAGGATCAGAAATAATACCGAATGAACAGGATTACGTGACGATATCACCATCACCCCTGCGGCCACGGCCACAAAGGCGAACAGATAAAACGCCAGTCCTTGAATAATCATGTAATCCCCTTGTCGCGCGCGCTTGAGACGCCTTTAAAGCAATCCGTTAGAGCATCCGTGCGATTTGTTTAGCGATACGGCGCATCCAATGCAATATTCGACGCTATTTCCGCTTCCCACCTATCCCCGTTCGCTAGAAGCTTGTCTTTATTGTAAAAAAGTTCCTCGCGCGTTTCTGTTGCGAATTCGAAATTGGGCCCTTCCACGATGGCGTCCACCGGGCATGCTTCCTGGCAGTACCCGCAATAAATACATTTCGTCATGTCGAGGTCGTAGCGCGTGGTGCGCCGGGACCCGTCTTCGCGCGGTTCAGCTTCGATAGTGATCGCTTGCGCCGGGCATACCGCCTCACACAATTTGCAAGCGATGCATCGCTCTTCCCCATTTGGATATCGGCGCAACGCGTGCTCCCCACGAAACCGGGGCGACAACGGGCCTTTTTCATAAGGGTAGTTAATCGTGTGTTTGGGTCGAAACATCGCCTTCAAGGTCAACGCCATGCCTTGAACAAGCTCCATCAACAAAAACGAACTCGCGGTGCGATTAAGCATCATACAAGCCTCCGGTTAGATTCCTGTTCGCCATCAATTCATTCATGCGCCCACTGCCTTGCCACCATAAACGACGTAACCTGCAATCAAGACGACCCACAATAATGAGAGTGGCAAGAAAACTTTCCACCCCAACCGCATAAGCTGATCATATCTGTAACGGGGGAATGTCGCGCGTATCCAAAGAAAGACGAACAGACAAAAGGCGATCTTGACTGCAAACCAAATTGGTCCTGGCACCCACGTAAACGGCACAAAATCGAACGGAGACATCCACCCGCCCAAAAATAACAACGAGGTCATGCCGCACATCAAAATCATGTTTGCGTATTCCCCCAAGAAGAACATCGCAAACGTCATTGAGGAATATTCGACGTTGTACCCCGACACCAACTCAGCTTCGGCTTCTGGTAAATCAAACGGCGCCCGGTTCGTTTCCGCCAATGTCGAGATAAAAAAGACGACAAACATTGGGAACAAGAGGCCAAAGAAATGCCAGTTCCAGAACCCGCCCGACTGTGCTTCGACAATCGCCGACAGGTTCAGCGAACCGACATAGAGCAGCACGGTGATGATAACAAAGCCCATGGACACTTCATACGACACCATTTGCGCCGCAGAACGTAAGGCACCCAAAAACGCATACTTCGAATTCGACGACCACCCGGCCATGATAATGCCATAAACGCCTAAAGACGAAATAGCGAATAAGTAAAGAATTCCGACGTTTATATCCGCCAGGACGAGTCCTGAATCAAAGGGGATCACCGCCCACGCAATGAGGCTTAAGACGAAAGTGACCATCGGCGCCGCGACAAACATAATGCGGTTGGCACCTGACGGAATAATCGTTTCCTTCAGGAGCAACTTGAGACCATCGGCCATCGGTTGCAACAAACCGAACGGCCCCACGACGTTGGGACCTTTTCGGTACTGCATCCACCCAATGACCTTGCGTTCCGCCAATGTCAGATATGCAACGCTACCCAGCAAGGGCCCAACAATGCAGGCAATGTAAAAAACCGTCCAAAGTGTCGGATAGACGTAGATGCCCAAGAATTCAACCATCGGTACCGGTCGCCCCCTCGGCGTTCAAAATAAATTCTCGCGTGCACGCGGCCATGGTTTCCGACGCGCGACTTATGGGGTCGGTCATGTAGAAGTTTTCAATGGCGGATTTAAATGGCGCAGCTGACATATCGCCTATAGTTCCGAAGTCCTCCCATGACGTCGGCTCAACCGTATCGATGTGGGTAAAATGGGGGCAGGCTTCGTGCATCGCTTTCCGCAAGCCTGGCAAATCGTCATAAGGTAGTGTTTTTCCAACAATCGCCGACAACGCACGAAGAATTGTCCAATCTTCGCGTGCATCGCCCGGCGGGAATGCCGCGCGGCGTCCACGTTGGACCCGCCCTTCCAGATTCACATAAACACCACTCTTTTCCGTATACGCAGCGCCGGGGAGAATCACATCAGCGGCATGTGCGCCCGCATCGCCATGATGACCTTGATAAATCACAAAGGCTTTATCCAGCGACGACATTTTGATTTCGTCGGCGCCCAACAAATACACCACGTCGATGGCGCCGGATGAGGCACCGTTTAAAATGCCCGAGACATCGCAACCGCCTTGGCCCGGGGTAAAGCCCAAATCCATGCCACCGACCCGCGCAGCGGCGGTATGAAGAACGTTAAATCCGTTCCAATCATCACGGATCAAACCACAATCATTGGCAATTTTACGCGCAACCGCCAAACACGCGGCACCGTCGTCCCTTGATAAAGCGCCCATCCCAATCATCAACATGGGGCGTTTCGCCGCTTTTAACGCTGCGGCGAAAGGATGTGTTCCATCCGCTATTTCCTGTAACGTCGCAGTACTTGCGCCTAGATAGTCATAGTCATATGTCAGGTCGAGTTGCGGGCCGATGACGCTAATCTTCATCCCGCCGTCCAGCCAGCCTTTGCGGAGGCGCGTATTGACCAAGGGCGCTTCCCACCGGGGGTTGGCGCCGATAATCAAGCAGATATCCGCCTCTTCGGCTTTGGCGATCCCAGTATTGAACAAATAACTGGACCGGACGGATGGGTCCAAGGCGGCACCGTCCTGTCGGCAATCCAAATTTGGCGACCCTAAGGCGTCCATCAACCCCTTCAAAGCAAACATAGATTCCGCATCGCATTGATCCCCCGCAATTGCGGCAATGCGTTCGCCTGCCGCCCCCGATAATTTTGCGGAAATCACAGCAAAGGCTTCATCCCAGCTCGCGGGTTCCAATTTGCCTGCCGCGTTCCGGACATAGGGTTTGTCGAGCCGTTGGCTCCGCAATCCGTCACAGGAGAATCGAGATTTATCGGAAATCCACTCTTCATTGACGTCTTCGTTCAAGCGCGGCAACACACGCATGACTTCATTACCGCGCACGTCGACGCGAATATTGCTGCCCATGGCGTCCAAAACGTCAATCGTTTCAGTTTTCTTCAATTCCCAGGGGCGGGCGACAAACGAGTATGGTTTTGACGTTAAGGCGCCGACGGGACATAAATCGATGACATTGCCGGACAATTCCGACGACACCGCTTTTTCCAAGGTCGTAATCTCTGCATTTTCGCCACGATTGACCATGCCCATATCGGTGACGCCACCAACTTCGGTGGAAAAGCGAACGCAGCGCGTACAATGGATGCAACGGGTCATGATCGTATTTATCAAAGGACCCATATATTTCTCAGAGACCGCGCGCTTGTCTTCCGTGTAACGACTGCCGCTATTGCCGTACCCCATGGCCTGATCTTGTAAATCGCATTCGCCACCCTGATCGCAGATGGGGCAATCCAAAGGATGATTGATCAACAGGAATTCCATTACGCCGGTGCGCGCTTTTTCAACCATTGGCGAGTTTGTCGTCACTTCCATGCCCTCACCGGCGGGAAGCGCACAGGATGCCTGGGGTTTTGGCGGCCCGGGAGACACCTCGACTAGACACATCCGGCAATTGCCCGCAACAGACAGCCGTTCGTGGTAACAAAATCGGGGAATTTCCACACCGGCCTGTTCGCACGCCTGTAAAACGGTTAATCCGTTTTCGACCTCGATTTCCACACCATCGATTTTTAATTTCGGCATGTCGAGTTCCTATTCGGCCGCAACTGGGCGCCTACTCACGCCTTTACGTTCTAAAATGCGGTGCTCTATCTCTTTCCGAAAATGTCGGATCAAGCCTTGCACCGGCCATGCCGCGCCGTCGCCAAGCGCACAAATCGTGTGCCCTTCAATCTGCTTCGACACATCATGCAGCATGTCGATTTCTTCAATTTCGGCATCGCCCGTGACCATGCGTTCAAGTATGCGCCACATCCAGCCCGTGCCTTCCCGGCACGGCGTACATTGCCCGCAGCTTTCGTGCTTATAAAAATACGCTAAACGTGCGATGGCTTTAACGATATCGGTGGACTTATCCATGACGATCAACCCAGCCGTCCCCAAGCCGGTTTGCTGTGCTTTAAGAGAATCAAAATCCATCAACACATCATCGCAGATATGCCTAGGCAACATCGGCGTTGAACTTCCGCCCGGAATAACCGCCAGAAGATTGTCCCACCCGCCACGAACACCGCCTGCGTGGGTTTCAATCAGTTCCTTCAATGGAATAGACATTTCTTCTTCGACATTACATGGGTTGTTCACATGACCCGAGATGCAAAACACCTTTGTGCCATGATTGTTTTCACGACCAAAACTGGAAAACCACTCGGCACCGCGCCGGAGAATAGTTGGCGCCACAGCGATTGTTTCAACATTATTCACCGTTGTCGGGCAGCCATATAAACCCGACATTGCTGGAAACGGCGGTTTCAAGCGAGGTTGGCCTTTTTTGCCTTCCAAGCTCTCCAGCAGCGCGGTTTCCTCACCGCAAATATACGCTCCGGCACCCCGATGCACGAAGACATCAAAGGCCCAGCCAGACCCACACGCATCAGGTCCTATCAAACCAGCCCCGTAGGCTTCATCAACCGCCTTTTGCAGCGCCGCGGCTTCATTAAAAAACTCGCCGCGCACATAAATATAAGCCGCGTGCGCGCTCATCGAAAAACCAGCCAGCAAACACCCCTCGACGAGCTTATGAGGATCATGTCGGAGAATATCGCGGTCTTTACAGGTGCCGGGCTCGCTCTCATCACCATTCACAACCAAGTAATGCGGGCGATCACCAATTTCCTTCGGCATGAAGGACCATTTCAACCCACTTGGGAATCCTGCGCCGCCTCGTCCCCGCAGCCCCGAAGATTTCATCTCCTCGATGATCCAATCGCGACCCTTGGCGAGGAGCTCCTTGGTGTCGCGCCAATCGCCTCGCTTCCGGGCGCCGTCCAACCCCGGGTCGTGCAACCCGTACAGATTGGTGAAGATTCGATCCTTATCCTGAAGCATTATTTTAATCTTCCGAAAAAGTAAGTTTAGTCAAAACTGCGGCGCCACTGGATGGCGCTGATTTCTGGCGGTCAATTTGTGGTCCATGCGGCGGGGTTTCACCGGCTTTTAACGCCTTCAATACTGCCACCATGCTTTCAGCCGTCAAATCTTCGTACATATCGTCGTTGATTTGAACAATCGGCGCATTGACGCAAGCGCCAAGACATTCGACCTCCAGCATCGAAAACATACCGTCCTCCGTTGTTTGGCCCAGCCCAACGCCCAGGTATTCGCTCGCCGCCGCCAAAACCGCTTCGGAATTGCGTAGCCAGCAGGGCGTGGTCGTGCAGAACTGCAGCAAATATTTACCGACGGGTTTCATACTGATCATCGTGTAAAAGCTGGCGACTTCGGTAACCCGGATGCGGGGCATGTCCAAAAATAACGCGACGCCATTCATAACCGCGTCACTGGCCCATCCTTTATTTTGCCGTTGTCCCAAATCCAACAACGGCAACACCGCACTGGCTTCCCGGCCTTTTGGATATTTGGCCACGATTTGCTTCGCAGTAACCAAATTTTCCAGCGTGAATTCGAATATCTCACTCATCTAACCCGCGCCCTACCGGTCAATTTCGCCAAAGACAACATCCATGGATCCCAATATCGCCACAGAATCAGCCAACATATGGCCCTTGCACATAAAGTCCATAGCTTGAAGATGGGCAAACCCCGGCGCACGAATTTTGCACCGGTATGGCTTGTTCGAACCATCCGCGACCAAATACACGCCGAACTCGCCTTTGGGCGCTTCCACAGGAACATAAACGTCGCCTTTGGGGACATGAACGCCTTCGGTGTAAAGTTTGAAATGATGGATCAGCGCTTCCATCGATTGTTTCATGTCTGACCGGCTTGGTGGCGAAACCTTGCCGTCATCCGTCATTACAGGCCCATCCGGCATCTGTTCAATGCACTGCCTGATGATGCAGACGCTTTGGCGTATTTCTTCAACGCGCACCAAGTAGCGGTCATAACAATCGCCGTTTTTACCGATGGGTATATCAAAGTCCATGTCGGCGTAGACGTCATAGGGTTGCGCCTTGCGTAAATCCCAAGCGACGCCAGAGCCCCGCAACATAGGCCCGGAAAACCCCCAGGCCATGGCGTCCGCCGCAGAAACAACCCCAATATCGACGGTGCGTTGTTTGAAAATACGGTTATCCGTCAGAAGCGTTTCCATGTCGTCAATGAACTTTGGAAATTCATCGGCCCACGCGATGATCTTGTCCATGATTCCGACAGGCAGATCCTGATGCACCCCGCCAACCCGATAATACGCCGCATGGAGGCGCGCACCGCAAACGGCCTCGTGGATCTCCATTAATTTTTCACGTTCTTCAAACGCCCACAGCATCGGCGTCATAGCACCAACGTCCAGGGCGAGCGCAGGAACGTTCAGGAGGTGATTCAAGACCCGTGAGATTTCTGCAAAAAGGACCCGGATATATTGTCCGCGTGGCGGCGGCGCGATACCCAGCAGCTTTTCCGCTCCCAGAACAAACGCATGTTCCTGACACATCGGCGCCACGTAATCCAACCGGTCAAAATAGGGTATCGCCTGTAAATACGTCTTGTGTTCGATAAGTTTTTCAGTGCCGCGATGAAGTAAACCAATATGAGGGTCCAGACGCTCCACAATCTCCCCGTCCATTTCCATCACCATACGCAACACGCCATGGGCGGCGGGGTGCTGGGGGCCAAAATTCAAGGTCAGGTTTTTAATTTGCGCATCGGCGGTCATTCGTCCTGTTCCTTTTCCGCCTTCTCGTCACCAGGGAGATGTTGGTTCAGACCCTCCCACGGACTCATAAAATCAAAGGTTCGAAATGATTGCATCAACTTAACCGGCTCGTACACCACACGCTGTTGTTCGTCGTCGTAACGGACTTCCACATGCCCCGTAAGCGGAAAGTCTTTACGAAGAGGATGACCATCAAACCCATAATCCGTCAAAATTCGCCGAAGATCCGGGTGCCCAGAAAAGAAGACGCCGTATAAATCCCAAACTTCCCGTTCAAACCATCCCGCTGCAGGGAAAATTTCGGCAATAGAGGGAACCTGGGTATCTTCACCAGCCTGCACCTTAACGCGCAAGCGTTGGTTCAGATTATAACTCAGAAAATTGTATACAACATCGAAGCGAAGCGGGCGTTCGGGATAATCAACCCCGCAGACATCCACAATTGTTTTAAAGAGGCAATTCGCATCATCGCGCAAAAATTTAGAAACCTTGCAGATAGAACTGCTTGAAACCTCCAAGCATAATTCGCGCCGGTCAACGCCCCAGCCGACAACCTCATCGCCAAGATGACCCGTTAAATATTCGGCCAGCTCTGAAAGAGCGGCGTTACTGTCCTCTTCTGCCATCAAATATTTGCTCTTAACGCGCGATGCTGCCGGTTCGTCGGATTTTCTTTTGTAACTGCATGACACCATAAATTAACGCTTCCGCTGTGGGAGGGCAGCCCGGCACGTAAATATCGACAGGCACGATCCGGTCACAACCACGAACAACGGAATAGGAGTAATGATAGTAACCGCCGCCATTGGCGCAGGATCCCATTGAGATCACCCACCGGGGCTCCGCCATCTGGTCGTATACTTTACGCAACGCTGGCGCCATTTTATTGGTCAAGGTGCCCGCCACAATCATGACGTCAGATTGCCGAGGGCTACCGCGCGGCACCACGCCAAAGCGGTCCAAATCGTAACGCGGCATATAAGCATGGATCATCTCAACAGCGCAGCACGCCAGCCCGAACGTCATCGGCCACAATGACCCTGTGCGCGCCCAATTCACCAGCTTGTCCGCGTTCGCCAGGACAAATCCTTTTTCAGCCAGAGAATCGGTTACCGACTCAATGTATTTCCCCTGAGCGGAGCCCGGAAGTACGGGCGCAGTTCCATGCATAGTTGGATTCATTCCCATTCTAGGGCCCCTTTTCGCCACTCATAAACAAACCCGATTGTCAGTATGCCCAGGAACATAACCATAGACCAGAACCCGAAAACGCCAATATCCCCCAAAGAAATAGCCCATGGGAATAAAAATGCGACTTCCAAGTCGAAAATAATAAACAGGATCGCAACCAGGTAAAACCGAACATCAAACCGGCCTCGAGCGTCATCGAAAGCTTCGAACCCGCATTCGTAGGCCGAAAGTTTTTCTGAGTCGGGGCGTTGATTGGCAAGCACCATACTGGCAACAAACATAGCACCAGATATGCCAATGGCGAGGGCTAGAAAAATTAATATAGGGAGGTATTCCCTAAGCAGCCCTTCCATGTTTAGAACTGCCATGTGCTTTCCTGTGCGTTTAACCGTTTTATCTTCACGCCGAAGATTTGAATTTCAAGCTAAGCAATTTATCAATTCGCCGAGCCCCGTCAATCGTCCATCAAGGATCGCAGCAATATAAGATTAAAGTATAGTGAAGCAAAGCCGTAAGTCGGAAAACCGGTTATTCAGTTTAATTCATCCTGGTTGCTGGCTGGCTGGTTGGTTGCTGGCTGATTGCTGGCTGGTTGCTGGCTGATTGCTGGCTGGATTTGGGATGATGGCGGGAGTGACGGGACTCGAACCCGCGGCCTCCGGCGTGACAGGCCGGCGCT
>JAPKDL010000079.1 GCA_028822585.1 Alphaproteobacteria bacterium
CCCCCGGGACAGACGATAAGATCGCCGCCCTGCCCTTGCTGGGAAAAGTCAACAGCGGCGAACAGCCCACCGTGTTGAGCAACACGAACGATTACGAAGAATGCCTGTCGTGCCAATAGAACTAACGGCCCCGAGTGGATTGATCGAAGCGCTTCGTGGCAAAGCATTTCGTGAATCAAACCACCTACCTACTGATCTGGTTGGCTAGCTGATCGAAACGGATGCACGCCATCTGTTTCGTTTGCACCACTAGGAGACTAATCAATGTCGCTCCTCGACGCCCGCACCATATATAAACCCTTTCAATACCCGTGGGCGTATGAGGCCTGGCTGACGCAACAACGCATCCATTGGCTGCCGGAAGAAGTGCCGTTGGGCGACGACATTAAGGATTGGCACAATAAATTAAACGCCGGCGAACAAAATCTACTGACGCAAATATTCCGGTTTTTTACGCAAGCCGATGTTGAAGTAAACAATTGCTACATGAAGCACTATTCACAGGTCTTTAAACCGACCGAAATACAAATGATGTTGGCGGCGTTCTCCAATATCGAAACCATTCATATCTCGGCCTACAGTTACCTGCTCGACACCTTGGGCATGCCCGAAACCGAATACCAGATGTTCCTTCAATACAAGGCAATGAAGGACAAGTACGACTATATGCAGGAATGGGGGACAGCCACGAAAACCGATGTCGCCAAAACCCTCGCCGTCTTCGGCGCATTTACTGAAGGACTGCAGCTCTTCGCATCGTTTGCTATCTTGTTGAATTTTCAACGATTCAACAAGATGAAGGGCATGGGCCAAATTGTCACTTGGTCGGTCCGTGACGAGTCGCTTCATACGAACTCCATCATCAAACTGTTCCGGACATTCGTTTCAGAAAACCCGGAAATCTGGAACGACGAACTGGAAAAGGACCTCTATACCGCCTGTTCCACCATCGTCGATCACGAAGACGCCTTTATCGACCTGGCGTTTGAAATGGGCGGCGTCGAAGGCTTGGAAGGTCACGAAGTGAAGCAATACATTCGCTATATCGCTGACCGACGCATCACACAGCTTGGTTTGCAACCGATTTATAAGGTCGACAAAAACCCCCTGCCTTGGCTGGAAGAAATGTTAAATGGCGTAGAACACACCAACTTTTTTGAAAATCGAGCCACGGAATACTCCCGCGCGGCGACGCAAGGCAGTTGGGAAGAAGCGTTCGCCTAAAACGAGTTAGGACGTAAGGCAATCTTTGTACATAAATATCGAAGGTTGTTCGGTAGATAGATACGCCTAAACAAGGTGTTAGGCGTTAACGTCAGGCAGAATTCAATCGCTCCCAAAGGGTCTGCGCAGTAGAAGTAACCCTACATCGTCGTGTCAAACCAGGGTGCCGCGCCGTGGTTCTGCCAAAGGTTTGAGAAGAACTTCCAACGATGTAGAAACTCTTTACGCATTTGAAATAAAAGTGGGATTGAGGCCAACTCATTGGTCGACGAGCTTCAAAGCCTGGCGGTTCTCCGCCACATCGCGGCACCCAAGCCAAGGTTGATTGAAAACGCCGTTCCATAATGGACATTCGCCACTGTTCAATTTATCAACGATGTCCTAGTACCCAGATCGTGAAATTGATATCATTGAATTTTGCATGAATCAGCACACAGATTAAATGAATTACACTAGTCGACATTTGCCTCAAACTGGATAATCCATCATGCAAAATTTGCCTGAACTTCTCCCTGAAATCGTCTCAGTTGCGCAAGACGCTGGTGCCGAAATCATGAAAATCTATGCGACTGATTTTGACGTTAATTGGAAATCGGATAGTTCCCCAGTAACGGCGGCAGATGAAGGCGCGGAGGCCATAATTTTACCTAAACTTCGCGAACTGACGCCTGATTACACCATCGTTGCTGAAGAAGCCGTCGCCAAAGACGGCGTTCCGGATATTGGTTCGGCGCCGTTCTGGTTGGTTGACCCTCTCGATGGCACTCGTGAATTCTTGAGCCGCAATGGCGAATTCACCGTCAACATTGCGCTGGTCATCGACAATGAACCAAAACTTGGCGTCATTTATGTTCCCGCCCAGGACACCACCTATACCGGCCTGGTAGGTGTGGGCGCGACCCGACAAATTGGCGACGCTGCACCGGAACCCATTTCAATTCGAACGCCGCCAGAAGAAGGCGTCACCGTTCTGGCAAGCCGTCGCCACGGCGACCCGAAAGTCCTGTCCACTTTTCTAAAAGACCGTCCCATCGCGGAAATACGCAACGCAGGCAGTTCGCTCAAGCTATGCCTTGTCGCCGCGGGCGAAGGCGATATTTACCCCCGCTTCGGCAATACGATGGAATGGGACATCGCCGCCGGACACGCCATTTTATCGGCAGCAGGCGGGCGCATTACGACCGAAGACCGGGAACCAATGCTGTATGGGAAAGAAACAATGCTCAACCCACATTTCATCGCTTGGGGTGGACTGGAATAACCAACTCTTACGCTTGTGCGGCTTCCCAACCGATGAGCGCCAGTTTTCGAGCCCGCCCCCATCTATATCCGCCAATGGCCCCAGATTTTCGAATTACCCGGTGGCACGGGATCAAATAGGAAATTAAATTCGACCCGTTCGCCCGCCCGACCGCGCGTGCCGCGCCTTCAGGGTACCCAATACGCCGCGCGATATCCTGATACGTGGTCAACATGCCTGGCGGCACCGCCAACAAGGCGCGCCAGACCTTTAATTGAAATTCGCTGCCGCGCAGGAGCACCCTTAACGGACTCCCGCCCTTGATAGGACGTCTCGTAGACCCCCCAAATATTCGGGTGATATACCCAGCGGTCGCCGCCGCATCCCGTTCAAATATAGCAGATTTCCACCCAGAACTCAGGTGTTTAAGCGCATCTTCGCGATCATTGTCAATCACAAACGCCAATCCACAAATGCCTTGGGCCGCCACCAGCAAGAGACATTCACCAAACGGGCTGGGATGAAAACCGTAATTGATCACCACTCCCGCACCTTTCGATTTGTACTCTACCGGTGCCACCGCATCAGCCGTAACGAACGAATCATGCAATCGACCCGGGCCTGACCAGCCGGCCTCATAAGTCGCGTCAAGAAGGCTGGCGCAGTCCGCCAAGGACCGTTTCAGCTGTTCCAGTGACAGGGTTTGGATAAACTTCTTTGGACTGACGCCCACCCATTGCGAGAACAACCACTGGAAATGATAGGAGCTTAATCCAGCAGCTTCAGCGATATCCTCCAACTTCGGTTGATCCTGATAATGTTCGTCCAAATAGGCTAGCGCTGTAGCGACCCGGTCATAGTCCCGACGCCAGCGCTCATCCTGAAATTCTTCAGATCCACCTGTAGTCTCGACAGACACAATACTCTCCCGCCCTACAATAATGCGTCGCATCTTGCTTCTAAATGAGCGTTCCAATCCACTCGGTTCTTGCGCCAACGATTTTTATTGCGCCCGCTCTGCCAGAACCCCTTCGAACACATCCATATCCACGTTGCCGCCAGACAAGATAAGCCCCACCTTCTTGCCCTCGTGGAGGGCGGTTTCCTTTAACAGCGCCGCCAGGGGCGACGCGCCGGCACCTTCCGCCAAATTATGCGTATCGGTGTAATAAATACGCATCGCGGCTTTAATTTCCGCCTCAGAAACGCTCACAACACGACTGGCACCCTTATTAATCAACGCCACAGCATCGGGTTCCGGCGTTCGGCACGCAAGTCCATCGGCCATCGTGTCGGCGTTGTTGGTGGACACAACGTGTCCAGCCGCAAACGACAATTCATACGCGTTGGCCTGTTCCGCCACCACACCGATAATTTCGGTTTTGAGGCCAAGCGCATCTCGCACCGCCATCACCCCACAAATGCCCGACCCCATGCCGATAGGCACATAAACTGTGTCCACTCCCTCGACTGCTCGTAAAAACTCCAAAGCGTACGTGCCAACACCGCGCACGAGCAATGGATGAAAAGGCGGAATAGGGACCAAACCTTCCGCCGCACCGCGCGCCATTGCATATTCCCTTGCAACCTGAAAATCATGGCCCTCGACCACCAATTCAACGCCCAAGGCAGTCATTGCAGCATTTTTTTCAACACTATTACCTTCTGGCACGACAATAACGGCCTTAATCCCTGCGCGCCTGGCCGCCAGGCCGATCGATTGCCCATGATTCCCGCGCGTCGCCGTAATCACACCCAGGCAATCGCCACGCCGATTCAAGTCATCCATGAATACAATGCCGCCACGAACCTTAAACGCGCCAATCGGCGAGTGATTCTCATGCTTGACCCAGACGTCACAACGACAACGTTCGGAGAGTAGCGGCCAATTATAGTGCATCGTTGGCGTCATTGCCGCATGCACCAGTGACGCCGCATCCTCTAATTCCAGCAACGAAGGTAATTGCATCAAGACAATCCTTAAACTTTGCTTTCAGATCCGAGAGAGTATAGGGCTTGGTGGCGCAGAACGACACGATGCGAATTCATCATCCCGTCGGTTAGATTTATCACTCTAAGTATATTTTTCCTAACATAGGCTAATTTAGCGCCCACCCAACAATGAGCCCAAGAATCGCACACTATAAACCCATTAGCACACACATGGCGACGGGCGCAGTCTGAATGGTCATGATGCGCTAGAGCTTGAAGACGATTGGGCTCGTCAATACTGTCATTATCGCGTGATTGTTAACGCCAGACGATTTCGGCGTTGTCGCGATGTCCATGATCTCGTTTGCGTTTCTGGAGGCCATGTCGGATGTCAATAGAGGCAAGGCTCTCATTCGAAACAAACATATGGCGAGAGAGGATTACGATTCCGCGTGGATCATAAAGGTTATGGTCGGCGTCGGCCTGACAGCTACGACGTTCGCCATTACGCCCCTGTGCGCTGTCTATTTCACTGATGAAAGAGTCGTGACGGCTGTACAAATCATTTCATTGCGAGCGTTGTTTCTTGGGTTTAAAAGCATCGGTATCGTCGGTTTTCAAAGGGATTTAAATTTTCGTGAATTTTCATATTGGATATAGCCTACAATCACGCTGTTTATCTTCTCGATTGCCCTCAATTTAGACTTCAAAACTATTACACATTGCCATTGCAATGCCAATTTCAGGCATAATAACTGTTGCGATCAGTTTTAAAGTGTCATCGTATCGGCTGAAATTCTACGTCAAAAAATTTAAAGAAATTTAGATATTTCCCACATGGCTGCTTTTCAGTAGCTACAGTCATTTTGTTTCAAACCGCGCAGATGAATTTATTATCGGCGGTGTTTTCAGCACATCCATGATAAGCAGTTACCACGTCGGTTCAGAACTCGCGATGTTACTGATCAGCGAGGTGACCCTGCTCATGATCCGTACTCTTGTTTTCACCTATTCCAAAATTTCTCATGTTAATGCAAAACTGAGGAAAGCGTTTTGCGGCGTGTTTAACTACGTCGCAATTTTATAGGTATCGGTGGTCAGCCTAGGGCTGTATTTTATCGCAGAAAACCTCATCAGAATTCTGCTTGGCAATCGATGGCATAGCTCGATTACACTTTTAAATAGCTCGCGCTCTATGGATGCATTGAAGGCCTGATTTTCCGGCTGACAGCCTTTTTGATCCTCCTCGACAAACAAAATTATTGGCCATTCTCGGCCTCATCCATATTGGCATCCTCATTCCCGCGCTGATCACTGTCAGTCACTGGTATGATATAGAAACCATCGCGATGTCGAGAACGGCTGTTATGGCATTATCTATTTTCATGTTCTATGGCATCATTTTTTAAAAAAGCCAGGTCACGGTTTCTGATATTTCATCTGCGATCTGGCGACCTTTTCTCGCCTCCGCCTTCATGAGCTGGGCCATTACCTATCTGCATAACACCGGTTACGGATCGCATTACGCCTCGCTGGCGCAAGACGTCTCAATTGGCCTGATTACGTTCCCTCTAACGCTTTGCACATTATGGTTCTTATCCAGCCGTACGGACGGAGCTGAAAAAACGATATTAACAATGGGATGGGAGAAGATTTCTAAACGTCTTCTCCAACGTTAGAGAGTCAAATTATTTAGCACATGTCCATGGTTGAGCGGCCCATGCCCCGACCCGAATCCGGGTGCTGTCAAAATCGCTTTACGAACATAGTCACGTCCCCGTGCGACCGCTTCAGAAAGCGAGAGGCTCTGCGCTACACCGACGGCTACGGCGGAAGCTAGCGTACATCCGGTGCCATGGGTGTGATTTGATTCAATTCGTGTTCCTTCGAAAAGTTCAAACGCATCATTTTCAAACAAGACATCGGTCAAATGACTGCCGTCAAGATGCCCCCCTTTCAAGAGAACCGCCTCGCATCCAAATCCAGCGATCTTGCGACAAGCCCGGCGCATATCTTCGACGGACTTGATTGTCATTTCCGCCAACGCTTCGGCTTCAGGGATATTAGGCGTGACCACATCCGCCAACGGCAGCAGCTTTGTTGTCAACGCCATCACTGCGGAGGCTTCCAAAAGTGCGTGCCCGCCTTTGGCAAACATGACAGGGTCTACGATGAGTGGAATACCCGGCCACGCCATGCATTTCTTGGCAACGGTTTCTATGACAGCGCTATTGTGGAGCATGCCTGTTTTGATGCTATCGGCGCCAATATCGTCTAATACGACAGTCATTTGCTGGGTGATAAATTCCGGTGCCACGCCAACGACGCCATGAACGCCCAAAGTGTTTTGCGCGGTCAGGGCCGTCACCGCCGTGGCGGCGTACCCTCCTAACGCCGTCACAGTCTTAGTGTCAGCTTGTATCCCAGCACCGCCACCGGAATCAGACCCCGCGACGATTAACACTCGTCCCATATTTATAGCCGCAGACATATTCAAACGACCTTTTCAATTTCCTCGACGATCTGGGAGACAACCGCATCGACAAGCGTCTGGTCATCACTTTCAGCCATGATGCGAATCAGTGGTTCGGTTCCAGATTTTCGAATGAGAATACGACCTCGATCGCCCAGCCTATTTTCACTATCTTTAATCGCCGCTTTGACACTGGCATGCTCCAACGGCGCGCCGCCATTAAAACGAACATTTCGCAACACTTGCGGCACCGGTTCAAACATATGGCATACCTCGCTAACCGGGCGCTGCCGCGCCACCACTACAGCCAACACCTGCAACGCTGCAACCAATCCATCACCTGTCGTACCGTAATCGCTTAAAATAATATGGCCGGATTGTTCACCGCCCACATTAAAGTCATCGGACCGCATTTTTTCAACGACATAGCGATCACCAACCGCCGTTCGAATCAATGATAGGCCTAACCCCTGTAAAAAACGCTCCAGGCCCAGATTAGACATGACCGTCGATACGACGCCCCCACCCCGTAGACGCCCTTGTTCGTGCCAGGTTGATGCGATTAACGCCATAATCTGGTCACCATCCATTATCGCGCCAGTTTCATCAGCGATAATCATGCGATCTGCATCACCATCGAGAGCGACGCCTAAATTTGCGCCATGAAGCAGTACTTGTTCCCGCATAAGCGATGTATTAGCGGCCCCGCACTCTTCGTTGATGTTGGTGCCATTCGGTTGGACGCCGATCGCAATCACTTTGGCCCCAAGTTCATGAAACACCGTTGGCGCCACGCGATACGCCGCCCCCTGTGCGCAGTCGACGACAATTTTCATGCCTTCAAGCCGGAGCCCACGTGGGAAACTCTGTTTCACGAATTCAATGTAACGCCCCGGCGCATCCTCTAATCTCTTTGCGCGCCCCAGCCGCTCAGAAGGGGCAAGTTCAAGGTCACCGTCATCCATCAAAGACTCAATTTCAGACTCGTCTTCGTCGGATAATTTGTAGCCGTCCGGCCCAAAAAGCTTGATGCCATTATCTTGATACGGATTATGCGAAGCCGAAATTACAACGCCGAGGTCCGCGCGTAATGACCGGGTCAACATGGCGACTGCGGGGGTTGGCATGGGACCAACCATGTGAACATCCATCCCCATCGCCGTAAAGCCTGCCGCCATGGCCGGTTCCAGCATATATCCCGACAGGCGCGTATCTTTGCCTATAACCACCAAATGCCGATGATCGCCCCGGCGAAACCGATGCCCTGCCGCCATCGCCAGCTTTAAAACCGCCTGGGGGGTAATAGGGTCAACATTGGCGCGTCCACGAATGCCGTCCGTGCCAAAATATTTACGTGTCATACCGGCCCCATGAAATTGACCCAAACTGGAATGAATGTAGGCTTGGTCCCCTTAACCGCCAGGCTGGGGTTCGGGTCCTAGATTGACTGGTCCGCTCGTCGGTACGGATGAACGGGATCCTGTCGGCGGCGTCTGGCCTTCGCTGTCGTCACCGCGCGAAATATCTTCGCCGCGCAGCAGCGCGTCAATTTCTTCCCGCGACAGGGTTTCATATTCTAGCAGCGCATTCGCGATCACATGCAAATCACCCAGGTGATCTTCGATGATAGAGCGCGCCGTGGTGCCCCCTATTTCGACCAGCCTTCGCGTTTCTTCGTCAATGATTTTCTGTGTGGATTCCGAAACATTTTTAGTTTGCGTTACGGAATGCCCCAGGAACACCTCTTCCTGGTTTTCACTGTATCGCAATGGTCCTAACACATCGCTGAAGCCATATTCCGTCACCATGGCGCGCGCCAATTGTGTCGCCCGTCGAATGTCGTCGGAGGCGCCGGTCGTTACATTTTCGACGCCAAATATAAGTTCTTCGGCCACGCGCCCGCCAAATAAGCTAGCGATCATTGCTTCCAACTCAGTGCGGGATTGACTGTATTTATCCCGTTCCGGCAAAAACATGGTCAGGCCAAGTGCACGGCCCCGCGGAATGATCGTAACCTTGTGAAGTGGATCATGCCCCTTGGCGTGGATCATCACCAATGCGTGCCCGCCTTCATGATAGGCGGTGAGCTTTTTCTCATCTTCAGTCATGACCAT
This sequence comes from Alphaproteobacteria bacterium, assembly GCA_028822585.1. Taxonomy (GTDB): domain Bacteria; phylum Pseudomonadota; class Alphaproteobacteria; order UBA8366; genus JABJJH01. The sequence goes on from JAPKDL010000079.1 coordinate 8,984, forward strand.
GGAGCGACGCTCCGCTCCCATCATGACTTTATCTTTGGACTCTTCCAATTCCTGCATAGCGACGACACGGCGGTTTTTCCGCGCAGCCAGCAACGCCGCCTCATTAACGAGGTTGGCAAGGTCGGCGCCGGAAAACCCTGGCGTTCCACGTGCAATGACCTTTGCGTCCACATCCGGCGCCAACGGAATTTTCCGCATATGAACTTTGAGGATTTTTTCTCGGCCCAAAATATCCGGGTTTGGCACAACAACTTGGCGATCGAAACGGCCCGGTCGCAACAGCGCCGGATCGAGAACATCCGGGCGGTTTGTTGCCGCGATCAAAATGACCCCTTCATTTGCTTCGAAACCATCCATTTCGACCAGCAACTGATTCAGCGTCTGTTCCCGTTCGTCGTTGCCACCACCAAGGCCGGCACCGCGATGACGGCCTACGGCGTCAATTTCGTCGATAAAGATGATGCACGGCGCGTTCTTCTTGCCTTGTTCAAACATGTCACGCACGCGGCTTGCGCCGACGCCAACAAACATTTCAACAAAATCGGAGCCGGAAATTGTAAAGAAAGGAACGTTAGCTTCACCCGCAATCGCGCGCGCCAAAAGCGTTTTACCCGTTCCCGGCGGGCCAACAAGCAAAACGCCCTTTGGAATTTTTCCACCTAAACGTTGAAATTTCTGCGGATCCTTCAGAAATTCGACAATCTCTTCGAGTTCCTGTTTCGCCTCGTCGATGCCCGCAACATCTTCAAACGTAATCCGTCCGGATTTTTCAGTCAGCAATCGCGCTTTAGATTTGCCAAACCCCATCGCTTTGCCGCCGCCGGATTGCATTTGGCGCATGAAAAATATCCAAACACCAATCAACAAAAGCATCGGAAACCAGGAAATCAGAACGCCCATCAGTGACGGCATGTCGTCTTCCGACGGCGCCACGTTAATGCTCACACCCGCGGCGGATAATTTTTCGATTAATCTGGGATCATTCGGCGCGAATGTTTTAAACGACCCGCTTCCCCTGCGGTAATGGCCAGCGATCATGCTGCCTTGAATGGTTACGTCGGATACAGAACCACTTTCAATTTCAGTCAGAAATTGGCTATAGGCGATCGGCGACTGCCCGCCCTTATTCGACGTTCCTTGAAATAAATTAAACAAACCAATCATCAACACAATGATAATGACCCAAAGCGCCAAGTTCTTGCCAAAAAGATTCACACCAAGTCCTTCCGGGACGAAACGAATACACGCCACAAATTTGGGCGCAGAAACCAAAAATCCTACTGTCCTGAATTAAATCAAACTGTAAGATTACTCTAATCTATGAATAGATAGTGTCATATGCCGATTATGCAAATGTAAAACGTGCTGAAGTTAGAGGATTTCGGGGTGCAAACGTGATTTGCACCCTATAATCACTCGAATTTTCGATTTCAATATCTTTGCTTCCCGTAAAATGCGGCGTCAAAAGCTGCTCACCTCGCCAAAGCGTCGGTAGGCTAGGACGCACGGCGGCAGGAATTTTTTGGATTAACGCCGTCTCCAACAGCCCGCCACAAGTCGCCAATCGGGCTGTTCCTAATTTACAGATAACCACGCCATCGGGCGCACCACTCACCTTAATGCGATAACGCCCATCCCAAGACACGGTCCCGTTTGCTTTGACGGCGTTTTGAATCGCAGAGGGCTCTCGGCAAATCAGCAACTTGGACTTCCAACGTAGGATACGGCACCCTGCAAGGGTACGGCCACCACCAAGACTTCCCGTCGCTAGTATATCATCCAAGTTTCGTAAACTTTTATAACGCGGCGTATACAAATTTCCGCCGATACAGGCCATAATACGAGCTAGCGCCCGGTGGCGAATATCCAATGGCGCCGTCACCAGCGTGTCCCAATCCAATAGGCAATAGCCTTCCGGAAAAATTTCGCAGGTTCTTGCCAATACATCGGCCACGGCGTCTTCCAACGCCGCGCGAGACGTGCCCATTCGCGCCGTCATGGCGTATAATTTCGGAATCGATGGGCCAGATTTTGACTCCGTCAGGCTGCGTCGAATGCGAACACGGTCAAACTTGCTATTATCGTTGGAGGGGTCATTAACTACGTCCACGCCGAAGTCGTTGACGGTCGCACGCAATCGGGCTTTAGGCAATGAAAGCAAAGGCCGAAGAATTCGTATCGACGCCGCCTCCCGAATTTCCGCCATTCCGGACAAACCGTAAACGCCACTGCCGCGTTCCATCCGTAACAGCAAGGTTTCAACTTGATCCATGCAATGGTGCCCAAACAGTAGATGAAGAACGCCATGATCCGCGCACCATTTAGTCATAAGGCCATAGCGAGCGTCGCGCGCCTTGGCCTGAATATCGTTTAAAATTGAGCCCCCGCCCCTTTCAAGGACAACAGCCTGTACGCCACACACGTTCAGTCGCTGCAACACAAGCTGCGCTTCCTCACCAGATTCACGGCGCAATCCATGATCGACAATCAACGCTGTCACCGACCCGCCTTTTGAGGCAGCCCAGGTGTTCCCCAACAGCGCAAGCGCCATGCTGTCAGGTCCACCAGAACACGCAATAGCGATATCAGGGTGTTTTTCAAAAGGCCCCAGACAGGCCATCAAACCATCAAATTCATGTGGGGTGATTGACTTTACGGGCGACGATGCCTCGCTCAACTGCATTTTAAACTATTGACGGCATTTTTCGCCGTTGAAAGAATCCTCTTGCTCGCCTTGGGAAAGGTATCGAGTAATTTTTTATAGCTCACGCAGGCCGATTTTTTCTCACCAATTTCCGACAAAGACCTCGCGAGTTCTAATAAGCTGCCGGCTGCTTTGCCACCTTTGGGAAACCTTTGATACCCATCCAGAAAAATACGCGCGGCCTCGGTGTAATTTTTACGGACATAATATGTTTTACCCATCCAAAACATTGCGTTACCCGACAATTTGTCGTCCGGGTATTTATCTACAAACGCGCGCAGGGCCGCTTCTGCACCCTGGTAATCCCGTTTTCGCAACAACGAGAACGCATAGGCGTATTGCTCCTTGGGCGACCCTGCCGGCAGCACCGATGGTGTGGGGCGGAGCATCGCCAAATTCGAATTCGCGACGGCGGCACTTCGCGGAACTGGTGTCGTCACAGATGAGGATTGCCGGGACCCCGCCGAAACATCCCGCGCTGCAGCTTGGCGCTCCATCCCAAGCGTAATCGTCGCAGAGCCAGAATTCGGGTTAACAGCGTCGCCACGCCGAACGGCCTCGACCGTGCCTTGGCTCACCGTGCCCAATGTTCTCATTGAAGTAGATTGCGGTGGGTCTTCGACCAATCGTCTCTGAACTCCAATTGACGTAATCACCGTGGTGCCCTGTAGCGCTGACGGGAAAGGCCCAGATTGGCCACTCATAGTGCCAACAGCATTACTGTTAAAGCTAGAGGGTTGCTGCGCTGCAGGTGCCACCCGTGTTCTTTGTTCCAGTGCCTGTAACCTTAAATCGACATCTCCGACCAACTTATCCAACCGCGCGCCAACCGACCCGGCCTGGTGTTGGACCTCTTCCAATCGCCCGGTCAGGCCGCGTATTTGATCTTGAAGCGCCTGAATTTGGCGTTGGATCCCCGCGTTAAACTCGGCTTGTTGAGGATTCCTCTCCCTAGAATTAGCGTTCAACGACGCCTGGGGCGACGGTTTGTTTTGATAAGTAAATTTTTGGAGGTCGCCCAAATCCCTGCGCAACCGATCCAATTCGTCCACTATGGTGCTAACTTGGGCTAAAGAAGGTGTGGCAGCCCCCACAACAATAGCAAGACAGAGACCTGAGAGCGCGTTAAAACGCCAGTTGGCAACAGGAATTGGCTTCAAGAACATGTAAAAGCAACTAATTTTGGAAAACGCCGTCATGACGCCTACCTACCCTGTCATTCCGGCTAAATTAAGGCGACAACCGCCTATTTCCGCTGGGAGGCTTTTACTCGGCCCAATTCCGGTACGCATCGTGTCTCCTTCGAGACGCCTAGCTACCCGCGTTTTTTACAATCGTTACGCCACGACGGTTTTGCTCCCAAGCTGAACCGGTCGCGCCCACAACAGCCGGGCGTTCTTTCCCGTAGCTAATGGTTTCAATGCGGTTCGTCGAAACGCCGACGCTGATAAGGTATTCACGGACGGCGTTTGCGCGCCGATCGCCAAGCGCAAGGTTGTATTCACGCGTTCCACGTTCGTCACAATGGCCTTCAATCACCACGACATGATTCGGGAATTTTCTCAGCCACGCCGCTTGGCGGTTCAAAACTTCCGCAGCGTCAGGGCGAACTGAAGATTTATCAAAATCAAAAAACACCCTATCTCCAACATTTACAACAAGATCTTCAACTGACCCCGGTGCCGGACCGCTAGGTTTCGACATGCTGGATACCGATTGCGGTTGCGGTTGCGAAGACGTCGTTCCCGCTTTATTAGCGCTGGAGGACGATGAGCCTTGGCCCGATGTCGCACCGGAGTTCTCGGGTTCGGTTGCACAAGCTGCTACAAACAGAGTAGCGACTAACAAACTTAACGCTTTAAAACTCATCTATGACTCCTTAGGGCGAAACAGTTTTACTGGGGGCGCAATGGTGATGATGCTTGATCTTAATGTTGCGTTAAAGTCAAACCTGAATTTTTCCATACTAAGCACATGGTTCATCAAATTACAACCACGGGATTGAGTATCACTTACACATTATTACTCCAAAACGCATAGTATTTTAAACGTACTAATACCATTCGACCTCTATGGTATCAAAGGAGACCATGCCGGATCAGACGCATCACCTGACGTTATCACCTCGCGCAAATTATGGCCGGTCAAATCAATGGAAAACAGGCGGCTCGTCCCGCCCTTCCCTTTAGAATCGGTCGGTGTTTGCCGGAAGAACATAAGTACCCGGCCATTGGGCGCCCAGGTCGGCGCTTCATCAAGGAAACTTTCCGTCAAAATGCGCTCTCCACTGCCATCGGGGCGCATGACGCCGATATGAAACTTGCCAGAGGCCTGTTTGGTGAAAGCTATTAAATCTCCGCGATGCGACCATACCGGCGTTGAATATCTGCCCCGGCCAAAACTGATGCGTCGTACATTGGCACCGTTACCATCCATGACATAAAGCTGCGGCGTGCCGCCACGATCCGAATTAAAGGCAATTTCTGCGCCGTCCGGCGATGCGCTTGGCGAGGTGTCAATCGCCGAATGTTTGGTGAGTTGCGTGGCTTTGCGCGTGGAAAGATCCATCCGCCAAACATCTGAATTGCCATTCTTAGCGTAGGACATTAGCACAGATTTACCATCCGACGTAAACCGCGGCGCAAAAGTCATGCCTTGAAATCCACCCAACAATTCCTGGCGACCGGACTCGATTTCGAACAAGTAAACGCGCGGTTCATCGTTGAAATAAGACAAATAGGTGATTTCCTGAAGCGTCGGAGAAAACCTTGGCGTCAAGACCAGATTGGAACCATCGGTCAAATATTGGTGATTGGCGCCGTCCTGATCCATGATCGCCAGCCGCTTGATCCGGCGCCTCGTCGGCCCGCTCTCGGCAATGAAAACAATGCGCGTGTTGAAATAACCGCTTTCGCCAGTCACACGTTTGTAAATCTCGTCGGAAATCATATGCGCGACGCGGCGCCAATTTTCCGACACAGTGACAAAAGCGCGCCCCCTCATCTGCGCTTCGGAAAAGACGTCCCATAAGCGGAATTCAACGCGCAACTGCCCATCTTGTTGGAGTTTCACGTTCCCCTGCACTAACGCTTGAGCATTGATAACGCGCCAATCGGAAAACCGGGGCCGTACCCGCAACGATGCCGCCGTTTGAATAAACGCGCGTTTATCCAGGGGCGAAAACAATCCCGAACGTTCCAGATTGGCCGAAACCACAGCGGCGATATTACGACCAATCTCTTTTTCCGGCGCAACAATACCGTGAAAATCTGTGACGGCCAATGGCAACGCTTCGACCGTGCCGCGCGTAATGTCGATGCTCACTTCAGCGTGGACTGTCGCTGCATTTCCAACAAGCGCCAACAATATGACGACAATTCGCAAAACCAGAACGCTTGGAATAAAATCAAATTTTGGCATTATGTAAATTTCCCTCGTCATAAATCATCTCTTTTAAAACATTTCTTTGGGATTGAACCTAAAA
>JAPKDL010000080.1 GCA_028822585.1 Alphaproteobacteria bacterium
TCCCACTTGCATCAGCCGAAGCCTAATTCCATTAAGCCACATTGTGCTCCATCTTTATCGGCAACCCAGCAGTTCATAGTCCCGTCCACCGGACTCGCTCCGCAAAGGTCAACCGTATCCCCTACATGGATCGGTTTCGTGAGCTTGACATTGAAATTTTTAAGTTTGCCAGGCGCCCGTTTTAAAGCTGCCCCCGATAGCAAAGTCATTGTAAGGCCACCGTTTTGAACTGTGGCAGGATAGCCCTCCTCATCTCTAGAATAGTCTGCGTCATAATGAATTCTATGAGCGTTCCATGTCACAGCGGAATATCTGAAAACTAGAGCCTCCGTTAAAGTGATAGTATCCTTCCAATCTGAATTGGTAGGAGCAAGAACCGGCACCGTAACCTTACTTTTTTCACCTGGAGCCGGCATTTCGCGATAGATAGCATCTGTTTCATCAGTAGCAATAATATTGCCCTCAGTTTCAATTACATCCCGCAGAGTCAAAACGGTAATTCGTCCCGTCCGAGCAATTTTTGGCGTTATAGCTACAACTTCAGTAGTGCGTATAGCTGGAACCCCTGCCTTTAAGGAACCCATGATTTCAACCCGCCTACCTGCGCCCATCCGTCGGGGCAAAGGGATTGGTGGAAGAATAACACCTGGGTTTGGGTGCCCATCAGGGCCTATATCCGACTGACGGGTTATATTTGGAAAAAACATACCAAACCAATGTGGTGGCAACAAATCACCTTTTCTGATTTTATTGGGATCTTCATCAAGCATGCCAGATATACGCCTAACCATCGATAGTCCCACCTCATCCTCAACTATACTTTTGCTGCCTACAAAATGGGAAAGAGATTCCACCGAAGTTATAAATTCTTGGTCACTTTGCATAGAAACCTCCTATAGTTTTTTAAATTTATTAGACTTAGTGTGAAAGTTTTTTGTAACTAATTAATTTATATAAATCAATTAATTATCCAATAATACCTATTCCCACTCAATAATTAGACCCCTATTTTTCCATAAGGCTCAATGACTTATTTTAATTTTAATCTGCTTTGAATCTCACCTGTCTGACGTCAACGCCTATGGAACAAATTTGTGGGATTGCATACCTGCTGATTAAATATTATGGATAAACTAATTTATTAGTGGATTACGCAAACATCGGACCATCTGGGAAAATCATTGATTACAGGGAGCCGAGACATGACGAAACTGACGGGCAAGTGCCTCTGCGGGAATATCACCTTCAGCGCCGATACCGACATCAAGATGATGGCAAATTGTCATTGCGAAGATTGCCGTGTGGCGACGGGGGCTGCTTATGGGACGCTGGTGTTTGTTGAGGAGGGTTCGCTTGAGATTTCGGGTGCGCCGAAAGTGTTCAAACATACCGCGGATAGCGGCTCCGCGATGGAAAAATATTTTTGCTCGGATTGCGGCTCGCAACTGTTCGGTAAGAACTCTAACCGCCCGAATATGGTCAGCTTGCGTGCCGGGGTTATTGATCAGACGGGTCTGATCAAGCCGACCGTTAATGTCTACCTGTCCAGCAGGATACCCTCGACGCCCATCGATCCGAACCTCAAGGGTTTTGAGAAGATGCCGGGCTAGCAGAGCCGCGTTTACAGGCCACGTGGAGAAGCGCTGGGCTTCTGTGATAGCTTCGTCATTAAAGGCTGAAACAGATGCCGGATACGTAGGAATGATCCGTGGCCCCCTCCGAAGGCGAGGTCCATAGGCACTTACGTTAGATACTCGGCGGTTGAATAAAAGACTTTAGCCGTTCCAGAGATCACAGAACTGGGTGGCAACGATGTCTTCATAAGCCACCGGGCCACCTTTAAGGAGCCCGGCATTTCTGGCGAAAGCATTCATGCCATCAACGAAATCAGCGCTGATATTGGCATCGTAATAGGGTTGGTCCCGCTCGATCAATGCGGCAATCAAGCCCGTTTCTTTTTCGGGGAATAGACCCTGGGCAACCTTGGTGGCCAGGGATGCATCCGCTTTCAAAGCATTCAGGGTTTTGACGATTGCGCGCACCGCGCCGGCGGCAACTTCCGGCTGTTCGTCAACCAATTTCTGTGACGTGACTAGTGCAGGCTGCGTGAAATTGAACGCTGCCGGTGGGCCATCACCACGCCTCACATCGATAATGCATTTAGCGATGCCGCTACTAATAGCAACCTCGGCACCCATGCCATTTGCCCAGAAGCCATCGATTTTGCCATCGATAAGCGCTTGTGCGGCGACAACTCCAAATGATTTGCCTTTAGGGTTCCCGCCCGGTGGTAGGCCAATGGTGATGTTCTCCGATTCCGCATCAATCCCGGCGGTGATTAGCAGCTGACGCAGCCCTACGTCGATACCCGGAGCAGCGCCTAGACGCAATCTCTTGAGCCCATTCACGTCGCCCCGTTCGATGTCAATATCGTGGCGGAGGACCAGAAACCAGTACATGCCTTGCGATAGGGCGCATAGTACCTTCGAACCTTTCCAGCGGGGAAAGGCCCAGAGCGGTGCGTGGGCTGATCCGGCGACAAAGTCGCATTTACCGTCGCGTAGAGCGACAAAAGAGTCTGGCACAGGAAAGATAAGTTCGATTTCTGCATCGATGCCTTCTTCTTTAAAATATCCTAGCTCTACTGCTGCGATAGCTGGGAAGTAGGAATTGGAAACCAGATCGGGCAGGGCGACTTTGTAGGTCATCGCGAAACTCCTAAACGTACAGCGTTAAACTCAATTTATGGGGCCCAGGTTCGAGTCCTGGTGGGCGCGCCGTTTTTTCGAAGATTTGGCGGCAATTGTGCCGCTATTACTTTAGGGGGTCGAGACTTTCCACCAATTTTGACCCACCCGTGTTTTTTCTACAACTTTTCCGTAATGTTCGATCATCGCCGTCGTAACGTTCCGCGCGAAGATTTCATTTCAGTCATCGACGGCAATGGTATCGAGCCACCGACCGGTACCCTGACCACCGATATTGTAGGAAAAATATCAACGCTGACATAGACGTTAGCGCAGTTTTTTACCATGCTGTCTACAGATATTTTATATGTTACATCGGCCTCGATTACGGTTTCTGCACCACGCCCTTTGCGAATGAGGTCGACGGTATCTTCCGCGGTGTCAAGCCGATGATCGACACAAAAAACCTTGGTGTCTTCTTTGGCATATACATAGGCGGCAGCCCAACCATTGCCAACCGCACCGGCAACGGCAACAATTACCGCTTTGCCTGAAACGCGATTTCATAATGGAGTGTTTTCATCGTGACCTGTGTGCATTGAGTATTGCCTTTTTTATAGCCGGTATTCTAGATGAAACGCGGAAGCTGGTCTCGTCACGGCTTAGTTCTGGATGCTTGATAGCAAATTTAGCAATTAAGGAAAGCGGCCATGGGACCACGATACAGTGAAAAATTCTAACGGGAAACTTTACGTGTTGCATTGAGGAGCCGGCTTCCTCGGAAGCGAATTTTGACGGTTTTGGGGATGGTTTTTTTTAACCTTGAGCAAATGGATGCAGCAAAGTCGAGATGATGATCTTCTGAAAGGTCCCCAGATAGATCAGGATATGTAACTTTCGCGGCTTCGCAAGGAGAACTGAATTCTGCGCGAGGAGAGGGAAACCTTAAAAAACCGGCGGTCTTCTTCGCGAGCCAAAAATTAAACGCTTTTCCTTCATAGACGCTTGGCAAAAAAAAGACCTATGCCATATGCAGGATGTGCAAGGCCAGGCTGTCTGGCGTAGGCGGTTTCACAGCAATATTCCTGGCTCGTGGTTACGCCCGACGAACAGCGCAGCGCTTGAGTGGGCTCTTGGTAGCTTAGCGGATACGGCTATAATCAAGCGGTCGTAGAAGGGCGCTTTGGATCTGCTCCACCTGGGGCAGCCATTGGCCTTTAATCAGGTGAGCAAGATTCACCTCCGTGTCCTGAGCTTCGCGCCAGGTTTGCCAGGACGCCAGATCCGGAAACCAGCGGAGTTCGACAGTGCGCATAGATTTCCCGTTAGTCGTACCATCGCCGATCAAGGTGTCAAAACAGGCTATTAGACGGGCACCATCCCGTTCAAGTGCTGGCATGACATTGTCACGGTAGAACTCATGGTGCGCGGTACTTGTGCCAACCTTGTGACGCAGGATGCGCTGCTCAATATAGCCGCGCGGTTGACCGCGCATCGCATCAATGGTGGGCCATTCCGTCGGTATCTCGGGCGACCCTTCAGCGCGGGCAAGAATTGTGGTATTCACTTCATCCAGATACGGATAGAGCCGGGTCTGCCTCGCTTCAGAGAGGGCCGCGTCTTCCCGCACTTTATCTTGAAGCTCCGCCCACCGCGCCATACTCTCAAACTGGCGGAGCTGCCATACAGCGCTTGCGGCTTCGTCGCCGATATAGACCTCCCACGCCCCAACCAACGCCGAGCCAGCGTCGTCCAGCGCCTGCATCGTAGTCGCCTGAAACATTTCGTGACGCTTCTCCAGCTTGCCGGCGCGGGAGATGACAATGCGGTGCTGATAGATCATCGGGTACTGCCTATTCGATCCATACCTTGAGTCGGGGTTTCCTACCTGGGGCGCTCCCTAATAGAAAATTGTGGACCAAATTAACTTGCACTACAACCACCCTGACAAGATTGAGAATGGCGCTCCAGCAATCAGAAAAGAGGCCAGAGCCAACATGAGCCACCGCCTACTTGCCGAATATATTTAGCGCGGCAGCACTTTTCCCCAAGGCCGGTATGGCGATCAAAGCACCCCCAAGCAGGTTCATGATACCGCCCATAAAAAGGAATACTATCAACAGCCATTAACCAAACGTGGCGGACCGATTTCACGTACGCAAAGGGTTATTGGCTGAGGCTAGATATATCTATCGACGAATCTCAGTGATCATTCCGCGTAATATCATTGCTTGGATGCGGTGCACGACCATAAAAATAAGCGGCGTTACCGATACGCTGGAACTTTCCCTACAGGTGCCAGGCTGTGATCAGGCCCATGTTATGCACAAACCGAGGCGGCTATTGGCGGATGCTTATAACTTAAGTGGCGTTTTGTGAATGAAATTGGTTTTTGATCGTAAACCGGTTTAAACTTTACACGAAGTCAGAACTCTAGTCAGACAGGATTATGTCATGAATAAGCTAACAATTGAACCAAGCGGCGGTGGCGTTGGCGCCTTTGTAAGCGGAATTGATTTGAACGGTAAAATTTCGGCTGACGATATCTCGTCGGTGCGCAACGCCTTGGGCGATCATGGCGTCTTGTTTTTACGAAATCAGAAAATTTCCTCGGAACAGCACATCGCCTTCGCTGAACAATTTGCAGAGATTAATATCAACCGGTTTTTTACGCCGGTTGCGGATTATCCAAAGATCGCGGAAGTGCGCAAGGAACCGGATCAGAAAAAAAATATTGGCGGCGGCTGGCATACCGATCACAGTTACGATACGGACCCCGCAATCGGATCTATCCTTTTGGCGCTTGAAACACCGCCGACGGGGGGAGACACCATCTTCGCCAGCATGTACAGCGCCTATGAGACCTTGTCGGATGGCCTTAAAGAAACGTTATCTCGTCTTCGTGCGACCCATTCAAGCCGCCACGTCTTTGGTCCGGACGCGCCGCGTTTCAAGGAAAAGGACAACGATATTGGTGACCGCTTGCGCAACGCCGATACCGCGACGCAAGACGCCGTTCATCCCATGATTATTCGCCACCCGATCAGCGGTCGCAAGGCGCTCTTCGTAAACCCTGGTTTCACCGTGGGCATCGAAGGTTGGGCGGAAAAGGAAAGTAAGGCATTGCTTGAGATGTTGTACGAACACGCCAAACAACCTGAACATCTCTACCGGTTTCAATGGGCGCCGGGATCTATCGCGTTCTGGGACAATCGTGCGACCTGGCATCACGCGGTTAATGATTATCATGGGGAGCGGCGATTGATGCACCGCGTCACGCTCCGTGGCGAAGCACTCGCGGCTTAAGGGGGAATTATGGGGCAGGATATTGAGTTAACGGCGGCGGATGGAAAAACCTTGGCCGGGTATCTAGCGTTGCCGGAAAAATCGTCAAAACCGGCGCCGGGGCTGGTGTTGTTGCCGGAAGTATTCAACACGAACGACCATATACGCTCGGTTGTCGATGGATACGCGGCGGCCGGGTTTGTGGTAATCGCGCCGGATGTATATTGGCGCCAGGAACCGGGCTGTTATTTACCCTACACCGATGAGGGGCGCGAAAAGGCGCAATCCCTTCGCGCACAAATGGACACGGACCAGTTCACCGCCGATTTGGGCGATGTCGTCGCAACGTTAAAGGCGCGCGCCGATTGTACGGGCAAGGTCGGCGTCATGGGGTTCTGTCTCGGCGGAAAATTCACCTATCTTGCCAGCACGCGACTACCAATTGACGCGGGCGTTTCCTATTATGGCGTTCAAATAGACGAACATCTGGACGAAGCGGATGATTTGAAATGTCCGATTCTCATGCATTTCGCCTCTGATGATCCTCATGTGCCACAGGAAACGGTAAATGCGATCCGGACTCGAATGGGCGTGTGGAACAATGTGGACGTTCACGTCTATCCCGAGACCGAACACGGCTTTAATCGGTACGGATACCCGTCTCATAATGAAGCTGCCGCTGCGATGGCGCGGGATCGGACTCTGGCGCATTTCCGCGCTCATTTGTCTTAAAAATGTCGAGAGGAGATTGCGGCATGGAGCGTATCGACGCGGCGACATTACGGTTACAACTAAATGATGGCGCTGAAATAGCACTGTTGGACGCCCGCGAGGAAGTGCCGTTTGACGCGCGCCATTTGTTGATGGCGTCCTGTGTTCCCCTGGGCTGTTTGGAAGAAATAGTCGACGCGCTAGTGCCACGACGCGATGTGCGGGTGGTTTGGTGCGATGATGGTGGAGACTTGGCTGAGCGAGCCGCCGCGCGCATGACGGCGTTGGGCTATAGCGCCGTGTCGGTGTTGGCTGGGGGCGTCGACGGCTGGGATGCGGCTGGGTTCCCAATGTATAGCGGCGTGCATGTGCCCAGCAAAGCGTTCGCGGAAGTCGTCGAACACGAAGCTGGGACGCCCTATATTTCAGCAAAGGAATTGCAGAGCTTGATCGACGATGGTTCTGATATCGCGATTTACGACACACGGTCTTATGAAGAGTACCACTCGAACAGTATCCCAGGGGCGATCAGCGTGCCGGGCGCCGAGATTGTGTACCGGTTTACCGATTTGACGCCATCGCCCGACACCATGGTCATCGTAAACTGTGGGGGCCGAACTCGAAGCATTATCGGGGCGCAGGCGCTAATTAACGCCGGATTTTCGAACAAGATCGTCTCCCTGATGAACGGAACGCAGGCGTGGCACCTTTCTGGCTTCGAGGTGGTGAAGGGCGCAACACGACGTCCGCCGTTGGTGTCTGAAAAAGGCTTGGCGACGGCGCTGGATGCGGCGGCGCGGGTGAAGTCGCAATTTAACATACGTGAAATCGATGCGCAGGGTTTGGCGGCGTGGTGCTCTGAATCCAAGGGCCGCAGTCTGTTCTTGCTCGATGTTCGCACGCCGGAAGAATATGAGGCCGGGCATCTGCCGGGCTCACGCCTGGCACCAGGTGGGCAACTCATCCAGGAAACCGATACTTTCATTGGTGTGTGGAACAGCCGAATTGTGCTGGTGGACGACAATGGCGTCCGCGCGGCGATGACGGCGTCGTGGATGTTGCAAATGGGCTGGTCGGATGTCGCCATACATGCCTTCGATCCGACAGGTGCAGATTTGCAGACAGGACCTTATACGCCAATGGTGGTGGGGGAGAATGGACACGCGCAGTTGATAGAAGCGGCTGCGTTGCAGGGAAGAATCCAGTCGGATTCAGCGATTGTCGTCGATGTGACGTCCAGCAAGGCCTATCGCGACGGTCATATTCCCGACGCTTGGTTTATGTTGCGGACTTATCTGACTGACGCTCTTGGCAAATTGCCTAAATCCGGTTGCATTGTGTTCACATCGCCGGATGGGGCGTTGGCACGTCTTGCTGCGGTTGATGCGGCGGCAAGCGGGTTCTCTGGGACGGCGATGGCGCTTGAGGGTGGCACGCAAGCTTGGGTCGCGGCGGGTTTGAACCTGCAGGCGGGCGCTACGCATATGGCCACGCGGCCGGATGATATTCGCTTGAAAGCGCGTGAGCAAAGTGGCGATGTGGAGGCGGCGATGAATGCCTATTTAACTTGGGAAATAAATTTGGTGAACCAAATGTCTGAGGACACAGATAACCGTTTCAAAGTCATGGCGGCACGCTGATTATAATTTTCGTGCAAGGCGTTGTGCGGTCAACAGTGACGCTAGACCCAGCGCCAGGGCCACTGATGAAATTGTGAAAATTAGGGATGGTTCGCCATTGTCAAGGAGCCACCCGAAGAGAAGGGGTGAACCGGCACCGCCGATACTGAAGCCGACGAAAACAAACCCGAACACCTTGCCAGTTTCGCCGGGCGGCGTCATGGCGCGGATCATCAAATCACGTGGCGGGAGGACAGCGCCCATACCCAACCCGACGCACGCCATAACGCCGACGAAGGCAATTCCGGGCATCTCGAAGACGCCGGGTAACACGGCGCTAAGGGTGGATAAAACAAGGGCGCAGGCAGCGAGTACGCCGTGGCGTTCCGAGCGGTCCACGATAAATCCCGCCAGGAAGACCCCGGCGGCGACGCCGAACAGCAATCCGGTCAGGGCCATGTTCGCCCAATCCTGTGACAGGCCGTGCAGGTTTATAAGCGCGCTGGCGGTAAACGCCCCTAACCCCCCACTGGCGACGCCATACATGATGAAAAAACACAGGAACAAAAGCACCGATGGCGAGAAGAGCAATTTGAACCCGGTTTGTTTGGGTTCCGTTGTTTCACGGGAAGATGTTGAAGGGGCGGCGTTCTCTGAGTTCAACGCATGGCCCCAAACGGCCATCACCGACCACACCACGACGCCAACCACGCCAATAATGATGAAGGCCGGGCGCCACCCGAACATGGCGGCAAGCGCCAACATAACCGGCGGCGCACACGCCGTGCCCAGAAAGCCGAAGAATGTGTGTGTGGAAAAAGCGCGGCCAATCCGCGATTCGTCAATTCTGCCCGACAGAATCGCATAGTCGGCGGGATGAAAAACGCTGTTACCAAGACCTGCGAAAACCGCAAACGTGATCAACATCCAATAGACATCGACAAAGCCGATCAACGTGATCGCGAGAACATTTAAACCAAAGCCCGCCAGCAGCACTTTGCGAGGGCCCAATTGGTCAACCAAAAAGCCGACAGGCGCCTGAAGGAACCCGCCCAGGAACCCATACGCCGTCATCGCCATGCCAAGTTCGACGTAACTGACGTTGAATTCCGCCTTGAAGAACAAGAACATCGGAGGCAGTGCCATATAATAAAAGTGGCTCAAAAAATGCCCGGCGCTGATGAGCCCAATGACCCAGCCATCTTGCTTCGGCTTTCCAAATTTGGAATTATTTTGATCTTTGATTTCGACGGCGGCGTCCATGACGGTCTCCGGTGCGCGGTGGTTTTGGGTGGAGCGTACGCGTCGCTGAACGAATTTGCCAATTGCTATATTGAAGATGCCGACCTTAAAATCAACATCTAGGTATATGGTCAAAGGAATATACGGGTATGACACTGACAATTCACCAGGTTGGCCCCTGCTTCGCAGGTGAGGTTGATGGCATTGATCTAACCAGCCCCCTGTCGTCGGAAGACGCTGCGGCGGTCCATGCAGGCATGGATGAATATGCGGTGCTGGTGTTTCGCGGTCAGAATTTGAACGATGATCAGCAAATGTCGCTTACACTGGCGCTGGGTGCCATTGAACAATCCACGAACAACAGTTTGAGAGCGAAGAGTGATATTCGACTTCCAGAAACATTTGCGGATGTTTCCAATCTCGATAAAAATCAACACCCGTTCGCGCGCGATGACCGCCGCCGGCTGTTTGCGATTGGTAACCGCCTTTGGCATTCCGACAGTTCCTTCAAACCAACGCCTGCGAAATACTCCATTCTCAACGCGCGCAGCACTCCTTCGAAGGGTGGTAATACGGAATTTGCCGACATGCGCGCCGCTTATGATGCGCTTGATAATGAAATGAAGGCGGAAGTCGCGGATCTCATCTGTGAACATTCTCAGGTGTTCTCGCGTCAGCAGCTCGGATTTACGGATTTCACCGATGAAGAACGTGAACGCTTCGCGCCGGTGCGCCAGACTCTAGTCCGGGTCCACCCTACGACGGGCCGGGTGTCACTGTATCTGGCGTCGCATGCCGGGGCTATCGTCGGATGGCCCATGCCTGAAGCGCGTTCGTTTCTTCGCGACTTGGTGGAACATGCCACACAACGGGAATTCGTCCACAAGCACGAATGGCGGGTGGGCGATTTGGTGATATGGGACAATCGTCAGACAATGCACCGCGCGCGGCCTTTCCCCGCGGAAGAAGCGCGCGATATGCGGCGAACGACATTGGTGGGCGATGGCCCGACTACGGCGCAAGCGGCGGCCTAAATAATATGAAATTTTGGACTCAAGCCATGAGCGTGCTGGTTGTTGGCGCAACGGCGGCTGGTGGTTGGATGTGGTTGTCCGATCAGGATGGAAACGCGGCGACGAAGAAACATCGACGCGGCGGAGCAAGACTGGCCATTGTTGAACCGGTGATGATGTCTACTGACGTTTTCACCGTCCGCGCGATTGGGACGGGAAAGGCGCTGCAATCCGCCCGTTTGTACCCCTCGGTTTCCGGGGAAGTTATAAAGGTCAATTTCAAGGCGCGGCAGACGGTTAAAACGGGACAGGTGTTGCTGCGGTTAGATGATGAAAACCAACAATTGGCCGTGCGTTTGGCCAGCATTGATGTCGACGAAGCCGCGCGACAGGCGCTTAGGCTTGAAAAATTGAAGACCGGCGTTGTGTCGCGGGCGCGCTTGGAAACGGCATTGTCGGTATTGGAAAGCGCTCGGGTGCGCTTGGCGCAGGCCAATGCGACGTTGAAGGATCGAACAGTCATTGCGCCGTTTACCGGCGTTGTTGGTTTGAGCGACGTTCACAAGGGCGACCGGGTGACGCCGGACAGCTTGATTGCAACGCTAGACAATCGCTCGGAATTACTTGTGGAATTCGCCGTGTCGGAAGATGTCGCCGCGCGGTTGCGGCCTGGCTTGTCGGTTAACCTAACGGCCTGGGCGCTGCCCGACCGTGTCTTTAAGGGCATGATTGCCGTAATGGGCAGCCGTATCGACCCGGCCACCCGAACCTTGACCATCAGGGCCAGCTTGCCAAATCCGGAGGAAGCATTGCGTCCAGGGACTTCGTTTGTCGCGGCTATCGATATCGAAGGAAAGCGACTGCCGTCGATCCGGGAGGTTGCCGTGTTGTGGAGTCGGGATGGAGCTTATGTCTGGCGTGTGGAAAATGGGAAAGCAAAAAAAGTGTTCGTCAAAGTCGTGCGGCGGGACAAGGGCCGTGTGTTGGTGGACGGGCCGTTGAATGAGGGCGATGGCATCGTGATCGAGGGTGTTCAAGGCTTGCGTCCTGGGCAAAAAATTAAGACTGGGGATAAAAAGAAACGTAAAGGTAAAAAGCCGAACGGGTCTAAGAATCCTACTAAATCATGACTCCAAATCTGAGCGATTTACCGTCTCTGTCGGTTCGTCGGCCCACTTTGATCGTGGTGCTGAACCTGTTGATCGTCATTGCCGGGTTTGCGGCTCTTCTTGGAGTTGAAGTGCGCGAACTGCCGGATGTGGATCGCCCAGTAGTTGTGGTACGCGCTTTTTTTGACGGCGCGTCGCCGGAAACCATGGACGCCGAAGTCACCAGCGTTGTTGAAAGTGCGGTGGCGCGGGTGTCGGGGGTGAAATCCATCAAGTCGGCCAGTGAAGAAAATAATATGCGCGTTCGTGCGGAATTTGGGCCAAACGTGAATTTGGATTTGGCGGCGAATGATGTCCGCGAAGCCGTGGCGCGGATTGAACGAAATTTGCCGGATGGCGTCGACTCGGTCACCGTCGTGAAATCCGATCATGACGCCTATCCGATCATTCGTTTGGCGCTGGTGAGTGAATCGCTGTCACAGGATGCCATTACGCGGCTGGCCGAGAATGAAGTCGTGACGGAATTGTCGGCAATTCCCGGCGTTGCGTCGGTCGATCTGTTCGGCGATCAGGCGCAGGTCCTGCGCATTGTGATCGATCCTATGCGCCTCGCGCGCTATAACTTGACCATCAATGATGTCGCGTCCGTCTTGCAAGGCGTCAGCCTCGATATTCCCGCTGGTAGTTTCAAATCAGAAGATCATATGTTGCTGGTGCGCGCCGATGCATCCGTGTGGCGTCCCGCCGACATCGAGGCGCTGGTGATCCGGGGGGGGACGCGGTTACGTGACGTGGCGCAGGCGTTTTATGGCCCAGCGGACGCGCTCAGCCACAGCTTGTTGAATGGCCGACGCGTGATCGGCATCGGCGTTGTGCGTAAGGCGCAATCCAACACCATTGAGATTTCCGATGCGGTGGACAAGGCGACCACCAGAATTCAACGGCGGTTGGATGATGTGGAAATCGTCAAAATTTCCGATGACGCCCGGTTTATTCGCAGTTCCGTTCGTGAAGTCGTCACAAGCCTATCCATAACAATTGGCGTTGTGGTGCTTGTCATCTACGTCTTCATGGGGAGGTTGTTGCCGACGCTACTGCCTGCCGTCGCCATCCCGGTCGCGCTGATCGGAACGGTCGCCGCGATTTATTTGTTGGGGTTTTCGATCAACATTTTAACCCTGTTGGCGCTAGTGCTGGCGACGGGCATGATCGTCGATGACGCCATCGTTGTGGTGGAAAATATTCAACGGCAACGGAACCTCGGATTGAAACCGATGGCGGCGTCTGTAGTCGGCGCGCGTCAGGTGTTTTTTGCGGTGCTGGCGACGACGGCGACGCTTATTTCGGTGTTCCTGCCAATCGCCTTTTTGCCCAGCATGGCGGGGCGGTTGTTTTCGGAGTTCGGCTTTGTATTGGCCATCGCGGTCGCAATTTCCTCCTTCGTCGCGCTGACATTGTGTCCGATGCTGGCCGCGCGGTTGCCTGAAGACGAATTGGATCGCCCCCCTGGTCCTTTGGATTGGCTTGGCGCGAAATTGACGTCGGCGTATAGCTGGGTTTTGGAATTCACCCTGTCGGCGCGGCTTCTGGTTCTCGGTGGCATGGGATTGATCGCGATGACAGCGATTGGCGTTTATGATACGCTGGACGAGGAGTTGCTGCCCAAGGAAGATCGTGGCGCCATCATCATCATGATGCAGGGGCCTGATGGCGTTGGGCTCGATTACATGGACCGTCAGTCGGTCAAGGCCGAGCGGTTGCTGGAACCCTTGCGGGAGAGCGGCGAGGTCGAGAATGTTTTCTCGATTGTCGGGCGGTGGGATTTAAATCGGGTTTACATCATTGCGCCACTTACCGAATGGGGCACGCGTCGAAATCAGCTGGTCATTGCCAAAAAGCTACGCAAACGATTGAAAGCGATCCCCGGTGCCACAGCGCGCATTCGCACACCAAACAGCCTGAATTTGAGGCGCTCTGGTGGCCGGTTGGAATTTGCATTGACTGGATCGAATTACGTCGACATTGCCGCCGCGGCGGACGATTTCCTGCCGGTCATGCGGGAACGGTTTCCTCTATTTGATGATTTAGAAATTGAATATCAACAAACCCAACCGCAGCTGACGGTTCGCGTTGACCGGCGCAAGGCGGAAGATTTAGGGGTGTCGTTGAGTGGCGTGACGAACACGTTGCGGGCCATGGTGGAACGGTTGGAAGTTGCCGAGTTAAACGTCAATGACCGTTCCATCCCGGTCCTTATGGAATCATCGGCCGGCGCCATCAACGGTCCCGATGACTTGCATAACCTGTTCGTACGTTCAGGGTCTGGCAAACTTTTGCCATTGTCCGCCTTCGTTACCCTGGAGGAAGCAGGGATTGCAGCGGAGTTGGATCGTACGGCGCAAAAACGCGCAGTGGAAATCGACGCCGGGTTGTCGCCGGGTTATTCGATGCGTACGGCGATGCGCGATGTTGAGGCCTTGGCGAAAGAGATTTTGCCAGACGGGATTGGCATGCGTTTCATCAACGAAGCTGCGACCTTGGACGACACCTCTAACGAAGTCACCCTAACATTCGGAATCGCCATTCTGGTGGTGTTGCTGGTGTTGGCGGCGCAGTTTGAAAGCGTCCTCAGTGCAATGGTCATTCTGTTGACCGTGCCATTTGGGTTGGCGGCGGCGGTCTTCGCTTTGAAATTCACTGGAACCTCGATTAATCTCTACAGCCAGATTGGTCTGGTCATGCTAGTCGGACTGATGGCGAAGAATGGCATTCTAGTGGTTGAATTCGCCGATCAATTGCGTGATCGGGGCAGTTCGGTCGCCGAGGCGATCCGGGAGGCGGCCATGGTGCGGTTACGACCGGTCATCATGACAATGCTCTCGACGGTGCTGGGCGCTTTGCCGCTGGTGCTGGGCGGTGGCGCTGGTGTCGAAGCGCGCCGGGCCATTGGTTGGGTGGTGTTTGGCGGACTTGGCATTGCGAC
Organism: Alphaproteobacteria bacterium; assembly: GCA_028822585.1. Taxonomy (GTDB): domain Bacteria; phylum Pseudomonadota; class Alphaproteobacteria; order UBA8366; genus JABJJH01. Next base: position 14,650 of record JAPKDL010000080.1, read on the forward strand.
GGTCTTCACGCTGTTGCTGATCCCGGTCATCTACAGCTTGCTGGCGCCACTGGCGCGGCCCAGAGCGCATGCGGGCGTCCGACTTGACCGGGAATTGCGTAGTGCCGAAAGTGAGCCTT
>JAPKDL010000225.1 GCA_028822585.1 Alphaproteobacteria bacterium
CCCTCAACGTATTCATCTCGTTTTGAATAACGCGTTGTAGCATTCGGCCATCAGTCGAATGGAGTACAAAACGGGCACCTAATTTGATAGCCTTGCTCGATGTTTCGATGGTTTGCTGGTGCACCATCACCGGAATTTTGCGCGCGGCGCAACGTTCGATGATGTCTTCGATTACATGCAAATATTTCTTGTTAGAATAGTCGTCCGGAATCCCCAGCGAGGTCGACATGTCATTCGGTCCAATAAAAACGCCGTCGATGCCGCCAACGTTCAAGATTGCATCTAAATTCTTGTACGCGGGTTCAGATTCAATTCCGATTATGATGAAGGATTCCTTGCGTCTATTTTGCAGGTATTTCCGGGCCTCCTTGCTTGGGAGTTTGTTTTCTTCAACGGCGCGGCGCAAATATTCACCTTTTAACGGATGCCATTTCGCCGTTGCGACGACCGACTGAACTTCCTCAACCGTCTCGCAATAGGGTACCAGAACACCAGCCGTCCCGGCGTCCAGCGCCATGGCCACCCATTCAGGTTTTGGGATCGGAACGCGGACAATTGGCGTGATGTCCGCACGCGTCAGCATCCCGGTGAGCTGTTGAATTTCAGTGCGGTCTCGCGACCCATGCTCAGAGTCGACAATTGCGTAATCCAGTGTGCTGCCAGCAAGCACTTGCTCATATCGTGTCGAAGCCATTTGGGACAGCATACAGCCGAACACATGTCCGCCTGATTTTAAGGTACGTCTGAGTTTGGTCGGGTTCATAGGTCACCTCGGATTAAAAAATGCGTTGTGAACGCGACGAGATGGCGTTCCATCGATCGTCGCCTTGCTGGAATAGCTTATCAATGATCAATTGGGAAATCCATGCGCCGTTAGTTCCGTCAGATGGCGGAAATGTAATTATTAATAATCGTCGCGACGGCATCCGGATGAGACAACGGCGACATATGACCGGCACTATGTACAATTTGCAAAACGCAGCCAGGGACAGCCTCTGCAATCATCTCGGTCACCCGGCGTTCCGGCGCATCCGGATTTTCGCCATAAACCGCAGTCGTCGATACCGCGATACGGTTACAGTCAGGGGCAGTTGTTGAATGCGATAGAATGGATTGAAGACCGGCGACACTCTAAGTTCGGTATTTCTCAAAAAGCGTGTCCGTGCCGCGTCGTCCATTCTATCCCAAAAGCCACTGCCGTTACGTGTGTCGAGGAATGTCCGCCACGCGGTTTCAGATTGACGAGCATTGGCCTTGTTGATGAAAGACTCCGCGAATCCACGACATGTTTCAAACAGCTCGCCCTCCGCGGCATCACGCAGCAGTGGCATGTAAATTGGCTCGATCAGTATCAGACTGCGAACACGTTTCGGTGACAATTGCACCGACCTCATCGCTGTTGCGCCGCCGTAGGAATGGCCAACGACATGAGCCGACGCCATGTTCAAATTATTCATCACCTGCAACACTTGCATCATTTCAGGGGAATGCAATGACACAAGGAACGACAACGCTGCTGTCGCGCACGCCAATCTATAACATTAGAATAGCCACTTTAATATCCCGATGGCGGTTCGCGCCGTATGGCAGTTTGGCTTGTTTACGCCGCTGGCGGGTGGGCTAATGACCGCTAAGGAATTAGCCAAATTCCTCACGGTTAGTGATGGCTGTTTCGGCAATACTGACATGACAGCGTATTATTTCGTGGAAGGTCTTCCAAAGTAGATGGGCGGCGTGCATAGCCTATGGACCGACACGTTCAATGCACAAATACAAACTGCTGAATCCATCCGGACTGACACGCCAAAAGCCAAAATTGATTTTTCAGCCATGCCACAAGAATAACTGGCAGGGTTTATTAAGGGGCAACATGGTCCAACGAAGCCTTGAGCAAACCGTAGGAAGCTGAGTTTGACGTGGCGACTGCACGCTCGCTATTCCAGGTTTTATCTGCGGATCAATGCAGCACGGCTGCAAAAACAAATATCGGCGCGGGTTTCGCGAAGAAACATTGTTTATTAGTGGCGTCGTCATTGATGCTTCTCGCTTAATATCCTGAATTTGCCGTTGGAATGAATTTAATTTTTCCTGAATTTGTTTGACTATGGTCAAGCGTATACCTGGTCTAGAGTATCGTCGCTGGCCAACCGAAGCTGGATTTGTTGACTTCTCAATTGAACCACAGCTATTCGGCGGCAAATTCATAACAGCCTATAAGGTGTAACCTTTGAGTTGTTCAAGGCTGCTTCGGCCCAAACTGTGAAGTGGCGACGTTTCTACCTGATTTCCGCATTTCCCTAGATAGCTGGCATGCTAACTCTGATGTCTGAGTTTCGTAGATTTATTTCCGGTATGCCCCACCTAGGCGTCCTGTGATTGCAGGACTACCGACTTCGTTCCCGACTCTGGGCGGACCTTTTTTAACGCGTCAACGTCCGCGGGTTGAAACTGTCGCGTCCTTTTGTTACCGTTCGGCAATTCTCTTGGGTGGTGGACCGGTTTTTTGATTGGTCGAGAGTTTTGACGAATCGTCCAGGCGGTGGGTGCGGTAGATTTTCCTCTAGCTAAAGACTAGGTACGCGTTCGTATCGGGTGGAAAACATTATAATCGGAAAGCGCTCCTTTTGGATCCTTTGCTGGGTAAATTCAGCAACCGAAATTCAGGTCCTTTAAATCGCCAAAAAATCAAAATTAGTGCGTTGCTCGACTGGGATTCATTCCAGTTCGGGCGCTGTGCAATACGGGGTCTTAACTGTTGGCGCGATACCTTTATGAGGTGTGGCGATAACAGCATTATTGAGGAAGAAAATGGACGATATAAGCACAAATGAACAAGATTATGGGGAGAACCCCCTAAAAGCACGGGCGACGAACCATTACCAAA
>JAPKDL010000015.1 GCA_028822585.1 Alphaproteobacteria bacterium
CGAAATGATGGTCCCCACCGTGAAATACAATGCGCCTCGTCGACCACTAGGAGCGCCACGGGTAGTCTACTGAGCGCTGCCAGCATCCGGTCGGTCATCAACCGTTCTGGCGATATATAGAGCAGGCGCGTTTCCCCCGCAGCGACCCGCCGCCAGCTTGCGGCGTTGACGTTGTAGTCCCGTGAGGAGTTGATGGTTTCCGCCGCGACCCCCGCCAATCGCAAAGCCGCGACCTGGTCTTCCATCAAGGCGACCAGCGGTGATACAACAATCGTCAGCGCGTCGCACGCCAGGGCAGGTATCTGAAAACACAGTGATTTCCCCGCCCCCGTCGGCATTACCACCAGGACGTTTTCGCCCGCCAGGATTGTGTTCATGACTTCCTCCTGGCCGGGGCGGAAGCTGGCGTAGCCAAACACGTCTTGTAAAATTTGATCGGGATGCGGGGGCACGAATTACCAACTCTTAGAGGGAGTTTGTATGTTTACCCCAGGGGGCTGACGGGCGCCATATTTACTCGATATTTTGCCTGAAAATTGTCTTAGTGCCTCGTTATGTACCTTCTTTGTACTGGTCGCGCGGCACATCGCCGTATTTCTTCTGGTGGGAATAATTGGCGGCGTAGAATCCCCGCACTAAATCGCCGTACAACACCGGTTCGTATTTCGGTGGGTTGTCCGCATCGGTGCAGGCCGGTAGCACCTCGACCGTGCGGTGAACATTAGGGCTGTGGAAATACGCCATCGAATACCGGTGCGCACCGCCCTCCACGATCACCCCATGGGGCGTCGACATGAAGCGGTCGTTCGACATGCGGCGGATGATGTTGCCGATGTTGACTAGATAGGTCCCCGGGATCAGTGGCGGTGAAACCCATTCCCCCGATGGCAGTCGCACCGCTAGACCCGGCACTTCGGACCGCGCCAGGATCGTCATGAAACTGTTATCCGTATGCGGCCCAGCGCCGAAATCATTGTCTTCCTGCAACGTCGGCGGATAGTGTAACATACGCAAGGTCGCGTGGTTTTCATCCGCGAAATACGGCGCGAAACAATCTTCGGGCATCTCCAGCGCGACGGCGAAGGCGGGCAACATACGTTGCGCCAATGCGTTCAGGGTCTTGAAATAATCCACCACGCCCTCGCGGAACCCCGGCAGGTTTTCCGGCCAGTAATTATGCCCACGTAACGGCGTCTTGGCGACGATGTCGGGGTGGCCCGGACCTCGGTCATGGGTGACGAAGAACGATTCGTTCTGGTTCGGTTTGGTCGCCTTATGCACGGTGGAATGCGCCTGCATCGACGTGTTCATCGCCAGATAGCCGACATTATACTCATCCAGGGTTAGCTTGGTTTTTTCTGCCAGTGGCAGAGCGTGAAAGCGTTTGTGTTGTTCAAAGGTCGAATCAATCAAATCCTGCGGCACGCCATGGTTTTTGATATAGAAAAACCCGGTTGTTTCACAGGCGCCGCGCACTTGCGCCGCCAGGGCGTACAAGGCCCCGTCTTCGCCGTTAAAATACGGGCCCAGATCGATGATCGGTAATTGGGCGAGCGCCGCATCCATGTCGCTGGGGGCGTTGTCGTTAAATAAATGCATGCCGCAATCCTTCGAACCGTTGTTCTCTGATGCTTATCGTTTAAATGTTACCCCAAAATACGGCGTAATGAAAAGGCCACCCCTGACCCTAGCCTTATCGGCCAAACGCATAAGGATTTTTCGAACGCGGGCTGGCCGCGGCTTTCAGCATGCCATCGTCCTGGGCCACGACGCACATGCGGCCCTGGGACCAGTCTTCGCCCACCTCGACATCGTGACCCCGGCCGCGCAAATCCGCCACCGCCTCGTCGCTGAAACGGCCTTCCACGCTGAGTGACTTCAGCGCTGCCTTTTTGGGGTAAAACGACCCGGGGAAATGTGCGGTGCTGAAGGTCGGGCTGTCGATCGCGGCCTGCAAATCGGGTTGGTGATGGGCGTGGCGCAGGAAGAATTGCAGCGCCCATTGGTCCTGCTTGTCCGCGCCCGGCGTGCCGAACGCCATATAGGGCTTGCCGTCGCGGTTGGCGAAACCGGGGCTGAGCGTGGTGCGGGGCCGTTTGCCCGGCGCGATGCCGCCCGGCGTACCGTCTTCCAGGGTGAAGATCTGTCCCCGGTTCGACAGCGAGAACCCAAGTTCTGGCACGGTGGGGGAACTGCGCAGCCAGCCGCCGCTGGGCGTCACCGACACCATGTTGCCAAATTGATCAGCAATGTCGAAATGCACCGTGTCGCCGGACGCGATGGAGACCGCGTCGAAATCGTCGCCCACCGGGCGGGTTGACCCATCGTCCAGCACCGCCACGCGGGTTCCGTCGTCCAAGCCATATACGACCGGCCCGCCATAGCCCGGCACGGTTCCGGGTCGGATGGTGCCGGACGCTGTGGCGCCCACCAATTTGCGGCGTTCGGCGTTGTAGTCTTCCGACAACAGCACATCCATCGGCACGTCCACGAAATCCGGGTCGCCGTAAAATCGTTCGCGGTCGGCAAAGGCCAGTTTGGCACATTCGGTCACCACATGGACAAACTCCGCGCTTTCCGGCGCCATGGCGTCCAGATCGAATCCCTTCAACAGGGCTAATTGTTGCAACAAGACCGGGCCTTGCGACCACGGCCCCGCCTTGAAGACTTCATACCGGCCATATTCCAACGACACCGGCGCCTCCACACTGGCGCGCCACTTGTCCAGATCATCGCCGGTCATCAAGCCCCTATGGCGTTCGCCGGAGGTATCCAAAATCGAATTGTCGCGACAGAACCTGTCCACCGCCTCGGCGACGAACCCGCTGTAGAACGCCGCGCGCGCCGCTTCGATTCTAGCCTCGCGTCCGCTCGTAACCGAATCCGCCTCGCGGACCAGTCGCTCAAACGTGTCGGCCAACACCGGATTGCGGAACAGTTTATTGGCGATAGGGGCTGTTCCATTCGGGCAATAGGTCGCGCCTGAGGTGGCCCAGTGGGTGGTGAACAATTCGCTCAGGCTGTCGATGGTGGAACACACCCGCGCCGAGAGCGGGGCGCCGTTGCGCGCGTACCCGATGGCTGGGGTCATCACGTCGCGTAGCTCCATGGTGCCCCAATCACGCAGCAACAACATCATCGTGCCAAACGCGCTGGGCGTGACAGCGGGCAGCAATCCGGCGCCGGGCACCAAGTCCAACCCCATGGTCCGAAATCGCGCCGATGTCGCGGCGGCGGGGGCGACGCCCTGGCCGCTCAGCACGGACACCTTGTCCGCCGCGTTGTCATAAAGAATAGTCGGCGCCTCGCCCGCGAACCCGCACATGGTGGGTTCGACCACCTGCAACACAAAGGTTGCGGCGACGGCGGCGTCAAAGGCGTTGCCGCCGCGCTCCAACATGCTCATCCCCGCCGCCGTGCCCAGATAGTGAGACGTGGCAACCATGCCAAACGTGCCAATCAGCTCAGGCCGGGTGGTGAACGGGGTCTCGCCGGGCAACATCGCATTTGGCGCGGTTCCGCTGCCTTTGAAAATACGGGCGATGTCGTTTGCTAGTACGGTCATGGCGGGGCGCTCCTGGCAATGGTGTGGTGGCGTGAACGGCTTTATATCATACGCATGGGATAACCTTAATGCGCAATTGTTAGTGGGTCACGCCAGTGGTCTGATCGGACTGCGCCGTCCCGTTCACGCGAACGCGCCGTCTTCGTCGCGATCCAGAAAGCCGAGATTTTGACCGAACGCGCTGGTTAACCGGTCGGCGCCCATGGTGGGCAGGACGTTTCGGAACGCGGTTTCGGTTTTTGGGCTCGCCCAGGCGTCTTCATAGACGGGTTTACACTCGTTTTGACCAAAGGCGTCCCGGCCCAGATCGTTAATTGTCGCATGTAACGCGCCGTCTTCTTCGACATTAGTCTTCGGCGTTGGTTTGTTCTAGGACCGGAACAGCGGTCCGAAGGCCTCGCGCACCGGTGGACCGATATTCCCTGAAGAACGCCCCGCTTGCATATTGCGCCGACCTTGGCGAAACGGCCCAACGCCAGACCTTCCTCGACCTTCGGTGCGCCCCAGCGCCCGGCGGCGGCCTTTACCATCTGCCGGGCGCGAGGCCCAAGATCACCATCGATCCTCAGATTTGGCGGCACGCATTCTTTTCCTGATCTCGGGAAAAACTAGCTCACGTGTCCAAGGAGCCCTGGAGCTTTGCTGGCATCCGTTCTGGGCAAAAGAGCCTCTATTTATGAAAACTGGAGTGGTACTAAGTACCAACGGCGGTTATATTGTATCCATGGGTTAAGCGTGAGCGCCAACAATTAATTCCTAAAAACAGCAATTTTTCTTAATTACTCTATTCACTGAGAGTATGATAAGGCCGCGCAGGTGATCATCTGGAGACGGATTGCTTGTCTCGGCGGCTTGGGAGATTTATTAAGGTGGGATCATGCTCAGACCCTTTAAGATCAGACCTGCGCGCGTCGCCTTCTTTCACGATGTCGTCATGGCGGCCGCGTCGTTTCCGCTGTCGCTGTATTTGCGCGTCGGGCCGGACTTCGATTATTTCGCCGACGCCTTCCTGGTAGAGGGTGTGGCGGCCTTTACGGTGACCGCTGTCCTCGTATTTTCTCTCAGTGGCATGTATCGCGGCATTTGGCGGTACGCGTCGACCAAGGATCTCATCACCATCACCAAGGCCGTGTCCCTGGTCGTGGTGGTGTTCGTGCCGGTGTTGTTTCTGGTTACCCGGTTGGAGGATATGCCCCGGTCGTTGCCGCTTATCAACTGGTTCGTGTTGTTGGTTCTGCTAGGTGGCCCGCGCTTTTCGTACCGCATTTTCAAGGACCGCCGGTTGGACCATGTGTTGGAGATGGATGATTCCGCGCGCATGCGGGTGTTGCTGGTCGGGGCCGGTGACGAGGCCGAATTATTTATCCGCGAACAGGCGCGCGACCGGGGGGCGCCGTTTAAAGTCGTCGGCATCGTCGATGAAAAAGGCCGCCGTGTCGGGCGGGAAATTCACGGTGTTGCGGTCATGGGCGCGCTCAGCGAGGTTGAGACGGTCATCGCGGCGACCAAACCGCGCCGGGTCATTCTGACGAAAGAGCGGACCGGCGGCGAGGACGTGCGCGCGCTGCTGGCGATCACCGAGCGGCTGGGCCTGACCCTGGCGCGATTGCCACGGTTGTCGGAATTAAAAGACGGTGACGGGTCAGGCTCCAACACTGGAAATGAGAGTAGCATCCGCCCGATTGCGGTGGAAGACTTGTTGGGCCGGGCGCAAACCTGGTTGGACCGCGAAGCGATGGCGGCGTTGGTGCGTGGACGTCGGGTGTTGGTAACGGGCGCGGGGGGCACTATCGGGGGTGAACTTGTGCGCCAAATCGCCGCCTTCGAGCCCGCCCGCCTCGCTTTGCTGGATAATGCTGAATTCCACCTCTACCAAATTGACATGGATGTGGCGCGCCATCACCCGGACCTCGACCGGGTCGCTATTTTGGGTGACGTCCGGGACCGCGCGCGCATCGACGATGTGATGCGTCGGGAATCACCGGAACTAGTGTTTCACGCCGCCGCTTACAAACACGTGCCTATCGTCGAGATGAACCCCAATGAAGGCGTGCTGACCAATGTGGTGGGCACCCGCAATGTCGCCGATGCCAGCCTGAATGCAGGCGTTGAGTTGATGGTGTTGATTTCGACGGACAAGGCGGTGCATCCGTCCAATGTCATGGGCGCGACAAAGCGGTTGGCGGAAAGTTACTGCCAGGCGCTGGATTTGCAGGAACGGGATGCGCCGGAAAGTACTGGCGACAAACCGACGCGCTTTGTTGTAGTGCGGTTTGGCAATGTGTTGGGGTCAACGGGGTCGGTCATACCGCTATTTCAGGACCAGATCGCTCGGGGCGGTCCCATCACCGTGACGCATCCCGAGATGACGCGGTATTTCATGACAGTGCGCGAAGCGGTGGGGCTGGTTCTGCAGGCTTCTGTCCTGGGAGTGGGGGATGTGGGAGCCAGCGGCAAGATCCACGTGCTGGAAATGGGCGAGCCGGTGCGCATTCTGGATTTAGCGCGCCAGATGATCCGGTTGGCCGGGTTGGTGCCGGATGAAGATATCGTCATTCAATATATTGGGATGCGGCCCGGTGAAAAACTGCATGAACGGCTGTTGCACGAATCGGAAAGTAGGATGACGACCGCGTGCGAAGGGTTGATGCTGGCCGCGCCACGCATCGCCAATTTGACGGCGCTACAGGACGTTATCGATGACCTTGAGGCCAACGCGCGCGCGCGCAATGGCGAGCAGACCCGCGCGTTGTTGCACGGGGCGGTCCCAGAGTTTCAGGAACCGGTGCTGGACAACGCTGACGCTGACCGGTAGACGGGCCCCCCGCGAGTTCGATTACAACTCGAAACTGACGATAAATTGACCGGAGCGACAAGGTTATGGCCAAGGCCACCATCAAACGGGCGTTGATTTCCGTATCGGATAAAACAGGGTTGGTCGAATTCGCCCAGCACCTTTCCAATTTTGGCGTGCGTCTGCTGTCGACAGGCGGGTCGGCGCGGGTGCTGCGCGACGCCGGGCTGGCGGTGCAGGAAGTCGCCGACTACACCGGTTTCCCCGAAATGCTCGATGGCCGGGTCAAGACCCTGCACCCTAAAATCCATGGTGGTTTGCTGGGGCGGCGCAACGTCAACGCCCACCGCATGGCAATGGAAGCGCATGGCATCAGCCCCATCGACCTTGTTGTCGTCAATTTATACCCGTTCGTTGAAACCGTCGTGGGCGGCGCGGACTTTGAGACCTGCATTGAAAATATTGACATCGGCGGCCCCGCCATGATCCGGTCCGCCGCCAAAAACCATAACGATGTCGTCGTCCTGACAGACCCCGCGGATTACGAAACCGTCATGACGGTGATGACCTACACCGATGGCGGCACCGAATTGTCGTTGCGCCGAAAACTGGCGGCGACGGCCTATGCGCACACTGCCGCCTATGACGCCAACATTGCCGCCTGGTTTGCCGATCAGGAAAGCGATTCGTTCCCCGCCCATGTGACGGCCACGGGTGATTTGGCGCAAACCTTGCGATATGGTGAGAATCCGCATCAGGAAGCCGCCCTCTACCGGACCAGTCCGGCGCGGCGCGGCGTCGCCTCCGCCGAACAAGTGCAGGGTAAGGAGATGAGCTACAACAATCTGAACGACACGGATGCTGCGTTTGAACTGGTGGCGGAATTCGACGCGCCGTCCGTCGCAATCATCAAACATGCGAACCCCTGCGGCGTCGCCTCCGCCGATACGGTGCTGGATGCGTACCACAAGGCGCATGCCTGCGACCCGGTCAGCGCGTTTGGCGGCATCGTCGCCTTGAATCGTGATCTGGACGGGGACACCGCGCGGGCCATCGCCAAAATCTTCGTGGAAGTGGTTATCGCACCGGACGCGGATTCCGATGCGCGCGCCGTGTTCGCGGAAAAGAAGAATTTACGGCTGTTGTTGACCGGCGGCCTGCCGGACCCCACGGCACCCGGCCAAACGATAAAAACCATCGCGGGCGGGTTGTTGTTGCAAGGCCGGGACAATGGCCGAATTACGCGCGACGATTTGAAAGTCGTCACCAAACGTCGACCGACGCCGACTGAAATCGATGATATGCTGTTCGCTTTCAAGGTCTGCAAACACACTAAATCGAACGCTATCATCTATGTCCGGGAGGGCGCGGCAGTGGGCATTGGCGCGGGGCAAATGAGCCGCGTCGATTCCTCCCGTGTCGCAGCGCAAAAGAGCGCCGAACATCTAGGCACGCAAAACTCCGTGGTCGCCTCCGACGCGTTCTTCCCCTTTGCCGATGGTTTGGTTACCGCGATTGAAGCCGGCGCCGTGGCGGTGGTTCAGCCGGGCGGGTCAATTCGCGACGAAGAAGTCATCGCCGCCGCGGATGCCGCAGGCGTCGCCATGGCGTTTACTGGGATGCGCCATTTCCGGCATTAGGGGTCACGCACGGGCGCTTTCACGGGCAGCAGCAGTAATAAACCGACGACAAAAAACACAATTATGGTCGCCATTCCGGCCCGTTGGCTGCCGGACGCTGCGGTCACCCATCCCACCAGAATTGGTCCAACGAACGCAGTCGCCTTCCCGGACATCGCATATAGTCCAAACATTTCGGTTTGCATAGCTGGTGGGGCCAGCCGCGCCATGAGCGAACGTGACGCCGCCTGTGTGGGGCCGACAAATACGCCCAATCCCATGCCGAACACCCAGAACCAGAATGTCGTCTCAACAATCAGCAATCCTGCGCCAAAGATGATCAACGCCATCAGGGACATCACAATAATGAGCTTAGCGCCAATTCGATCATCGACCCAGGCGAAGGTCAAAGCGCCCAATCCCGCCGTTACATTCAACGCGATCGCAAATTGGATAACTTCCGTTATTTTCATGCCGAATTCGCTCGCCGCATAAATGCCGCCGAAGGTGAACAGCGTATTCAAGCCGTCGGCGTAGATCATGTGCGCCAAGAGATATCGGCCCAACCCGGAATATTGCCGCGCATGGCGGATGGTGTCGATGAGTTGTCCCAACCCAGCCCGCACTACCACCGGAAACGGGCGGCCAGGCGTTGGACGGTCCGGCGTGAACAAAAACAACGGCAGGGACAAAACCGCAAACCACACGGCGACCAGAATCATGACTGCGCGAATATGCATCGCCTCGTTGGTCGGGATGCCGAACCAGGGTGTGTCGGTCTGTACGAACCCGACCAGACCTAACGCCAGGCAACTCAACCCACCGATATAACCGCACCCCCAGCCCCAACCGGACACGCGCCCCAGATAGGCGATTGGGGCCAAGCCCGGCAGCATCGCGTTGTAAAATACCATGCCTAATTCGAACGCAAAAAGGGCGAGAGCCACGAAGGACAGCGCCCAAATTGAGCTGCCCGGTTCCGGCGTGGCGAACCACAACAACGCCGTCGCCGCAACGCACAACGCGGTAAAGCCCGCCAACCATGGTTTTTGGCGTCCGCCCTGATCCGCTATTGCGCCCAGCACCGGTCCCGCGACGGCGACCGCGATGGCCGCCAACCCCACGGCCAATCCCCAATCCGCGGCGCCTTCTTCCGGTGTTTTTGCGATGGCTTGGGTGTAGTAGGCACCGAAGACAAACGTTGTCACGACGGTGGGGAACGCGGAATTCGCCGCGTCGTATAAACACCATGACATCAACGCGCGGCGGTTGTTCATCATACGAATTCATATGTTAGGCTTACGAGGACGAAACCAAACCCTAACACAGGGCCATCCAGGAGCCAGCCCCCATGATCAGCACCACGACGGACACCATCGAAGGTCGGAAAATATTCCGCACGTCCATGTCCTGTAAGAAATGGACAAGCAACGCCATCATGTCCTAATTATCAACGAAAGAACACGCAGCTTCGACAGCATTTGCCGATCAGCGCTGGGTACTATAATTATGTCCCGAATTTGTTGCGCCAAAGAGGCCACATCCAAAAGGGATTACATCCAAAGGGGCTACATGGTGAACGGCGCGCCGCAATAATTTTTTTTGGCGGCCCATTCACCACGTTTATGCAACGAATAATTTCGCTATGTTTTAGCCTGTGCGGTGAATGAGATGATATCCGAACGGGGTCTCTACGATATCGCTGCTGGCGCCGGTTTCAAGCGAAAATACGGCTTCATCAAACTCCGGCACCATGGCACCTGGCCCGAAGGACCCCAGCGATCCACCATCATTTGACGAGGGACAATCGGAGTGTGTTGTGGCCAGTGCGGCGAAGTCTCCGCCGCCGTCCAATTCGGTTTTAATTTCGCCGATTAGCGTCAGCGCTTCATCCTTCGTGCGCGTCGCAGACGAACGTTCCGAATCGATGTGCATGATCAGGATATGCGATGCTTCTACTTGATCTGCCATAAGGTGTATCCTTTCGTTTTGGTTAATGGCGCAGATTAGCGCGTGCGCAATTTGCCCCATGCGTCCTTACATGTCGAGGACATGCCGGGGCGTATCAGTGATCGTAAAAAATTAATAAAAGCTTAACTAAAATTGCAGCTAATCTTTCCGCAAAAGCAATATATTCGGGTAAATTTAGCGTATTTGACCTTCATATGAAGTTATTCAAGTTGGTGAAAGTAATGTTTTTGGTAAAGATATTAAAAAAACATATAGTCACATAGAATATAAAATTATGATCAGCGCGACCAGAATCAGGCACGGTACGACCCATCTCAACGATGAATGCCGCGAATGTGGAGACCCGACGCCATCATTCCGTGAAATGTTGCTTGAAAGTGCATCGACCACGGTTTCTGCACGGGTGATGAGTCGGGGTAAATTTTCCAACCGTAAAATTGTGTCATCGACGGCGTCGCGTAGGCGGGCTTCCGGGCCGCGGTTCTCCCGCATCCATGTTTCAATCATCGGCTGGGCCAGCAACCACATGTTTACACTGGGGTCGACCTTGCGTCCGATGCCCTCGGCGACCAGCATGGTTTTTTGCAATAGCAGTAGTTGCGGTTGCGTTTCCATTTCAAAGGTTTCGGTGACTTGAAACAAATGCGCCAACAACCGGGCTAGTGAAATTTCATGCAAAGGGCGGCCTAGGATCGGTTCGCCGATGGCGCGAAGGGCCTGGGTGAATCCATCGACGGATTTGTGCCGAGGAACATAATCAGCCTCGAAATGAACCTCCGCGACACGTCGGTAATCCCGATTCAAAAATCCCGTCAGCATGTCGGCGAGATAATACCGGGTCCGCCGGTCGAGACGCCCCATGATCCCAAAGTCGACCGGACGTAGGATTCCTTCGTGCGTAACGAACATGTTTCCAGGGTGCATGTCGGCGTGAAAAAAGCCATCCCGGAAGACCTGATTAAAGAATGCTTCGGTGGCGTGGCGCAGAATATCCTGGGGTTCGAATCCGGTGTCATCACCCGAAACTTTAAGGGCGTCCACATCGTCAATTCGGACGCCGTCGATCCGTTCCAGAGTCAGAACCCTTTGCGCGGTCCGGATCCAATCAATACGGGGTACTTTAAAATTCGGGTCACCTTCGAAATTTTCAGCCAACTCCGCCGCCGCCGACGCCTCCAACCGTAAATCCATTTCGGTTCGAACGGACTCCTCGAAGGTTCGGACTACCTCCACTGGCCGCAATCGCCGTAATGCAGGACGGGTCCGCGCCACCAGGCGGGCCAGCCACAAGGCCAGGTCAATGTCGCGAAGGAACCGTGCTTCGATACCGGGGCGTAGGACCTTGACCGCAACGGGGTCACCGTTGGTCGTGACTGCGAAATGGACCTGGGCGATTGACGCGGCGGCGACAGGCGTATCTTCGAAGTGCGCAAAATGGTCTGATACTGGACCTCCCAATTCCACTTCGATGGTTTGCCGCGCTTGTTCCCCGGGAAATGGTGGCAGGTTGTCCTGCAGGGTGGAGAGATCATCGGCGATGTCTTCGCCGACCAAGTCGGACCGAACCGACAGCGCCTGGCCCAACTTTATAAAACTCGGACCCAGCGTTTCAAACGCTTTGGCCAGGCGTTGTCCGGGCCGCCCTTCCGCGTCGCCTTTGGCGGCGGTTCTGGGCAAGGTTCGGGCCAATATGCGCGCCGCGACAAGCAGCCCCGGCGCAACGCCCAGCCGTTCCAATGGAAATAAGGCGTCATATTCGGCGAGGGTGCGGGCGATGTGGAATAAGCGGGCAAGACTGGTGAGGGCCGTAAACATCTTCAGGCTACTTTTTAGATGGGTTTATAATTTTACGCGCCATGTTAAGCGCTAAATCCGCCAGGCCGAATGGATCGCCACGATTCCGCCGGACAGGTTTTGTACGCGCGCCCGCGCCAGACCCGCCGCGGATAGGCGCGCCAGCAAGGCGGCTTGATCGGGAAAGCGGCGGATGCTTTCGATCAGATAAACATAGGCTCCTTCATCCCGCGCCACCCAACGTCCCAATTTAGGCACTATATCATAGGAATACCGATCGTAGAGCGTCGCGAGCCCCGGCAACGCCACTTGGCTGAATTCCAAACACAAAAACCTGCCGCCGGGCTTTAACACGCGCCGGGCTTCCGCCAGAGCCGCGTCGATATCTGTGACGTTGCGCAACCCAAACGCAATGGTGTAGGCGTCGAAGGCATTGTCGGGAACCGGTAGGGATTGGGCGTCGCCGACACTCCACTGAACGCCTCCCAAAACGCCCTTATCAATTGCTCGGTCGCGGCCCGCGAGAACCATTTCTGCATTGATGTCACACACCGTCACATCCCGACCGCCATGTTCCAGAAACCGAAGTGCGATATCGCCGGTGCCGCCGGCCACATCAAGCAGCCGCATGGAAGGGCGCGGTTTTAATTGATCAATCAGCGCCGCCTTCCATAAACGGTGAACTCCCGCCGACATTAGGTCGTTCATAAGGTCGTAACGTGCCGCAACGCTATCAAACACGCCCTTGACCAGCCTGGCCTTGTCGGCGCGCTCGACCAGCCGGAATCCGAAATCAGCCGTTTCGCCCGCCATGTGGTCTTTTGGGCGGCCTTCGGGTGATTTATTCAATGTCTCTTCTTGCAATGTATCTTCTTGCGAAATCATGGCAGGACGATAGCCTAATCCCCGTGACATTGCTAGGACGACCCACATGCCAGAGCTTCCCGAAGTTGAAACCGTTGTGCGGGGCCTGCGACCCCATCTGGAGGGCGCGGTGATCCGCCAGGTCGTGCAACGGCGCCCCAATTTACGGTTTCCGTTTCCTGAAAAATTTGGGGCGCGAATCGAAGGTAGAACCGTGACCCATGTGGGGCGGCGTGCCAAATTCATGCTCATGACCCTGGATGATGGAACGATCATTGTGGGCCATCTGGGCATGTCGGGACGCATGTTAATCCTGACGGATGACCCGCCGCCGCCGGGTCCCCACGATCATGTCGATTTCGTAACGGCGGCGGGAACCACCATACGGTACTGTGATCCACGCCGATTCGGCATGTTTGACCTGACAACCCAGGCAACGCTAGGAGACCACCGGATGTTGCGCAACCTGGGCCCCGAACCGCTGGGCAATACGTTCAACGCCGCGTCCTTGTCGGCGGCGCTGGCGGGGCGGCGGTCGCCCATAAAAGCGGCCTTGCTGGATCAAAAGACCGTCGCGGGGTTGGGCAACATCTATATATGCGAAGCTTTATACCGTGCGGCCATATCACCCCGGCGCATCGCTTCCACCATCCCGGGCAAGCGGGCCGAACGGTTGACGACCGCTATTCGCGACGTGTTGAGCGAAGCGATCGCGTTGGGCGGATCATCATTGCGTGACTATGTACAGACGTCCGGGGAGTTGGGATATTTCCAGCATCGCTGGAACGTCTATGGTCGCGAAGGCGAACCGTGCCCGAAGACGGATTGCGCCGGAAGCGTTCAGCGCATCACGCAATCGGGTCGTTCCACATTTTTTTGTGCAACGCACCAAAGATAATGATATAGCAGCGGAGATATGAGACCTTTATCCCAACTCAAATTTCTGGTGGTGACGCTTGTTCTGATCGCAACGCCTGTCTCCGCACCTATAGCCGACGCCGGTGCCTATACATTCCTGACCGGGTTCACCGATATGCCACTCTTTGACGGGTTGATCGTGAACAACGAGACCGGGGTTAATTTCGACACGCCAGCGGGACGAATCGTCGAAACAATCGCCGAAGGCCGGGTGACCCGTGAGTCGGTCACGCGGTTTTATCAATCGACGTTGCCGCAATTGGGCTGGGTTCGAGCCGGTACGCTCGCTTTTGAACGTGAAGGCGAACGGCTCACCTTGTCGATGCGCAACGCTAATGGTGGCCTTGCCGTTCATTTCAAAATGGCACCCAAATAAACAGACCTGTAATCTAAAGGAAGGGCTATTCATGATCGCGACCGTCCCCGAGTATATTCTCGTTGAAAAAAAAGATACGATTGGTGTCATCATCCTCAACCGTCCCGAGGCAATGAATGCGTTATGCGCCGGTTTGATCGCGGAACTGGCGGGTGCGTTGGACGAATTCGAAGCGGATGACGATATTTGCGTGATCGTCATTACCGGATCCGACAAAGCCTTTGCGGCAGGTGCCGATATTAAGGAAATGGCCGACAAGTCCTATATGGACGTCTATGAAAGCGACTTTATCACGGTTGGTTGGGAACGCGTGGCGTCATGCCGAAAACCGACCATCGCCGCCGTGGCGGGCTACGCGCTTGGTGGCGGTTGCGAAATGGCCATGATGTGCGACATAATTATCGCTGCGGACACGGCCATGTTTGGGCAACCGGAAATCACCATCGGTGCCATTCCCGGTGCCGGCGGCACCCAACGGCTTACCCGGTTTGTTGGTAAGGCGAAAGCCATGGAGATGTGTCTGACCGGACGCATGATGGGCGCAGAGGAAGCCGAACGGTCTGGATTGGTCAGTCGTATCGTCTCGGCGGCTGATTTAATGGACGACGCGTTGAAAACAGCTGCCAAAATTGCGTCGATGTCACGACCCATCACCATGATGGCCAAGGAATCGGTCAACCGGGCCTACGAAACAACCCTGGCCGAAGGGGTTCTGTTTGAACGCCGAACGTTTCATTCGACCTTCGCCACCGAAGACCAAAACGAAGGCATGACCGCTTTTATCGAAAAGCGGAAACCTAAGTTCAAAAACCGGTAGGGTCCGGATCATGGTGCCAATATGACAGGCGGCCCTTGATTAAGGGGGCGCAAGGACTTGACGGACCGACATCACGCCGATATAAGCCGGACGCTGAGGCCCGAACGAACGTAAAGCTGGGCAAAATTAAGGATAGAGATTCAAACCATGGCGCAGCATCAATCCGCCAAGAAACGTATTCGCCAGACTAAGACGCGCACAGCCGTAAACCGGACGCGTCGCAGCCAGCTACGCACTTATGTGCGTGTTGTTGAAGAAGCCATCGAAAGCGGCGACAAAACCGCTGCTACGACGGCGATGGGTCAGGCCATGCCTGCGCTGCACAACAGTACGCGCAAGGGACTTTTGCACCGGAACACTGCCGCGCGCAAAATTTCCCAACTGGCGAAACGCATCAACGCCCTGTAGGATAATAAGTTTAGCGAATCGATTCTCCGGCGACGGAGATAGGTTCACGAAAATAGCCGAGGTTGCGCGCGAAATTCGCCGTGGCCTTTTTTCGTGTTGTGCAGCTCTAAAAACCCGCTGAAATGATTCAATGCGTTAGAGATTGTCAAACCAATTATTTAAAATTTTTGACCGATTCTGGACCGGGGCCTGTTGTGCGAAAAGCAAAGCCCCGATAGGTTGTACTCTTAGGTAATTGATGCGTCAGGCAATACAGTCAAACTATAAAAATTAAAAATAGCGGACTACAAGGTAAAATGGAGGCGAATTAGGGGTGCTGGAAAATTAATATTGGTTTGTGGAGTATTTGCATCCAATTTCACTATAAATATTCCAGAAACGTCGAATTCTACAAAGAAATACAATGTGTTTATTCTCGGTTGTTTTCAGATTAACCGGACATAGTGTCTTTTTCTTTTTGCGGTGGTGCGGGAGAACTTGAATTTAGTCTGCCGCCAGAAATCTAAGGCTTTGCCCGAATGGCTTTGAACGCGGGCGCCTGAAAAAAGAACCGGCGTACAAGTTTCCGGTGTAAAAGTTACCGGTGTAAAAGTTACCGAGAATTTACATCAAAAGGGTGGTCATGATCGTGACGGAAAACAGGGTGTGATGGAAGATAACCAAGCCCCGCAGTGGATACGCGTACGCGCCAAGCTCCGCGCTGAGTATGGAGAGGCGGCCTACCGTAGCTGGCTGAAACCCGTCTCGCTGATTTCGGCCGGTCGTGGCGTCGTGCAAATTTCTGCGCCAACTAAATTCATGCGGGACTGGGTGGATCAGCAATACGGCGACCGGTTATTGGAGTTGTGGTCCGATGAAGATCCCAATATCCGCGTTATTGATATCGTGCATAGCGGCGCTGTCGCCGCCGCGACGCCCGCCCGCCCCGCAACGGCGTCAAGTGTGTGGTCGTCGAAATATTCAGATAAAAATAATTTGGATCAAAATAAGAGCGACCGCAATAACAACGTAGGCGCGCGGCTGGATTCACGCTTTGATTTTTCCAATTTTGTTGTTGGCAAGCCTAATGAGCTCGCCTTCGCAGCGGCGCGCCGGGTGGCGGAAGCTGACGTGGCACCGTTTAATCCCCTCTTTCTTTATGGCGGCGTCGGGCTTGGCAAAACCCATTTGATGCACGCCATCGCCTGGCACATACAAACGACGCAGCCTGAAAAGCGGGTTATTTATTTATCCGCTGAAATATTCATGTACCAGTTCATCCGCGCGATGCGCTACAAGGACACGATGGCGTTCAAGGAACAGTTTCGGTCCGTCGATGTTCTGATGATAGACGATGTTCAGTTCTTCAGTGGTAAAGATAGTACACAGGAAGAATTTTTTCATACTTTTAACGCCCTAGTTGATCAAAATCGTCAGGTTGTGATCTCCGCCGACAAATCTCCAAGTGACCTGGAAGGCATGGAAGAGCGGATGAAGTCCCGTCTGGGGTGGGGACTTGTCGCCGACATTCACCCGACGACCTATGAGCTCCGCCTCGGAATTTTACAGGTCAAGGCCGAACGCATGAATGTTACAGTGCCTTCCAAGGTGCTGGAGTTTCTCGCCCACAAAATCACGTCCAATGTGCGTGAACTTGAAGGCGCGCTGAACAGAATTGTCGCCTATGCCGACCTCGTGGGGCGGGACATCACACTCGACAGCACACAAGAAGTTCTGCAAGATATTCTTCGTGCGAATGACCGTCGTGTTACGATTGACGAAATCCAAAAACGGGTTGCGGAACATTACAATATCCGGCTTGGCGAAATGTATTCAGCGCGTCGGGCGCGCGCCGTCGCCCGCCCCCGTCAGGTCGCGATGTATCTGGCCAAGCAACTGACGCCACGGTCGCTGCCGGAAATTGGCCGGAAATTTGGCGGCCGGGATCATACGACGGTCATGTATGCGGTGCGGAAGATCGACGAACTTCGCGCGACAGACAGCTCATTTTCAGAAGACATCGACTTGTTGCGGCGGATGCTGGAGGGCTAAGTCCCGCTAGATTATGCACGCGGTGCCGAAAAAGTCAGGCACTGGAGGCCGTACAGCGTTGTGTTGTGCGAATATATGAAAAAATAACGGTTTCAATCCGTTTCAATTCACCAATTATAGTGCGGATTCAAGACATCTCTGCTATATTTATGTGCGCGCCCGCATGTGATGCGCTTGTGCATGTTTTCATATTAATTCCTCCACGTTTGCAAAGACCTTAGAGCCATGAAATTGACCATTGAACGCGCGGCGCTTCTCCGTTCACTAAGCCATGTACAAAGCGTTGTCGAACGGCGCAACACCATTCCAATCTTGGCCAATGTTTTGATTGATGCGACTAATGGGACAATTTACTTAACGGCGACGGATATGGATATCGCCATCGTTGAAACCGCCGAGTCGACGGTCTTGGACCCTGGCACAACAACCGCCCCGGCGCACACGCTGTATGACATCGTTCGAAAACTACCGGATGGCGCGCAAATAGCACTGGAAACCAACAACGAAACCAATCAGCTCTCTTTGTCGGCGGGCCGGTCTCGGTTTACGCTCGCGACCCTGCCAACGGCGGATTTCCCCTCGATGAGCGCGGGCGAGATGCCGCACACCTTTAAAATTCCCGCCGCTGAGTTGCGGTCCCTTGTTGATCGCACGCGGTTCGCCATTTCAACCGAAGAAACGCGCTATTACCTCAATGGCATTTACTTACACACAGCCGATGTTGATGGTGTGCAGCTACTTCGCGCCGCCGCGACGGACGGACACCGGCTTGCGCGTGTTGAAATGCCCTTGCCCGAAGGTGCCAGTGGTATGCCAGGCATTATCATTCCGCGAAAAACGGTAGCAGAACTACGGAAGCTTATTGATGAAAGTGACGATGTCATCGATATCACATTATCCGACACGAAAATTAAGTTCGCGTTTGATGGTGCCATTTTGACGTCTAAACTCATCGACGGGACCTTCCCGGACTATGAAAAAGTGATTCCCGTCGGCAACGACAAATTTCTGGAAGTTGACTGCCACGCGTTCGCCGAAGCGGTGGACCGGGTGGCGACGATTTCGACCGAACGGTCCCGATCGATCAAGCTCAAGGTCGACGCCAATGTATTGACTCTTTCGGCCAGCAGCCCGGATAATGGCACCGCTGTTGAAGAAATCGAAGTTGTCTACGATAAAGAAGCGTTGGAAATCGGGTTCAACTCCCGATATCTGCTCGACATCACCCAGCAGGTGGAAGGCGATACCGCGCAAATGGCGATGGCGGATGGTGCCTCACCGACAATTGTGCGCGATTCGAGTGACGACAGCGCCTTGTACGTGCTTATGCCCATGCGCGTGTAAGGTGGGAAATACGGGTCTAGTCGAACCTGCGGCGTCCCAAATGAAGGTGCCTGAAACCCAGCGGGATACGGCGCTCGACACGACGGTCATGGCCGTAACGCGGTTGCGGTTGACGGATTTTCGAAGTTACGATTCGTTTCGATTTGATGGTGATTCACGGCCGGTCGTGTTGACTGGGCCCAATGGTGCGGGAAAAACCAATTTGTTGGAAGCTGTCTCTTATCTAGCCCCAGGACGCGGTCTTCGCGGCGCGCGGCTCAGTGACATCGACCGGCGCTATGGGAAAGGCGGATGGGCTGTCGCCGCGACCGTGCAAACCCAGGAGGGTTCTGTTGATATCGGCACGGGCCGGGACGCGGGAAACACCCGACGAACGGTTCGAATAAGCAACAATCCTGCGCAAAGCCAGGCGGCGTTGGCCGAATTTGTCAGTGTTGTATGGTTGACGCCACAAATGGACCGACTATTCACTGACGGTGCCAGCGCCCGACGGCGATTTCTGGATCGGTTAGTCTACGGCTTCGATCCCAGCCATGCCAGCCGCGTCAACGCCTACGACCACGCCATGCGGGAACGCTTACGGTTGCTGAAGGCCGGACGACGAGACAGCGCCTGGCTCTCGGCGCTGGAGAATGCAATGGTGGAACATGGCGTCGCGGTTGCGGCGGCGCGTTTGAGCTTGTGCGAACATTTAAGTGAAATTTCGGTCGCCGCCGATGGACCGTTTCCGCGCGCCCGCATCGCCGCCGCCGGCGTTCTCGAAGATGACTTGCGAAAGGGCCCCGCGCTCGCTGCGGAAGACCGGCTTCGCGCGGTGTTGGCGGGTAATCGCGGGCTGGACGCGGAGTCGGGCCGGACAACCGAAGGCGCGCATCGCAGCGATTTGGCGGTTGCGCATATTGGCAAAGACATGCCTGCAGAATTATGTTCAACCGGCGAACAAAAAGCGTTGCTCATCGCCATTGTCCTCGCCCACGCGCGTTTGTTGGCGCGGCACAATGGCGTCATACCCTTGTTGTTGCTTGATGAAGTCGCCGCGCATCTGGACGTCGAGCGCCGCCACGCTTTATTCGCCGATATCCTGGAACAAGGTGCGCAGGCCTGGCTGACCGGCGCCGACGCCACCCTATTTGATGAACTTTCACCCAACGACGCGGCGTTTTACCGCGTACAGGACGCATCAATGACGCCCCTTCTTAAATGATCCAAGTCTAAATTAGCAACCAAGTCTTAACTACCAAAGAGTAACTTTATGAGTGACACCGCTGAAACCCCGAATGGCGAACCGGAACACGAATATGGCGCGGACTCGATCAAGGTCCTGCGTGGATTGGAGGCGGTTCGTAAGCGTCCAGGCATGTATATAGGTGACACCGAAGATGGCTCGGGCCTGCATCATATGGTGTATGAAGTTGTCGACAACGCCATCGATGAAGCCATGGCGGGGTACGCTGACAATGTCACGGTGACGCTCAATGGCGATGGATCGGCGACGGTGACTGACAATGGGCGCGGCATCCCCGTGGACATTCATCGGGAAGAGGGTGTTTCTGCGGCCCAGGTTATCATGACCCAGCTGCACGCGGGCGGAAAATTTGACCAGAATTCCTATAAAGTGTCCGGTGGATTGCACGGCGTTGGCGTGTCCGTCGTCAATGGGTTGTCTTCACGTTTAAATTTAACTGTTCGGCGCAACGGTAAAATCCACACCATGGCGTTCGCACACGGCGATGCGGTAGATGGGGCGGATTTGGCAATCACTGGGGAATGTGGCGCGGAAACGGGTACTGAAATCACATTTTGGCCATCCACGGATACGTTCAGCGCTGTGGAATTCGATAGCGCCACTTTGGAACATCGGCTGCGCGAACTGTCGTTCCTAAATTCCGGTGCCCGTATTGTGTTAACGGACGCCCGGCAGCCCGAACCGGTGGTGACCGAATTTAATGCCGAAGGTGGCCTGGAAGCTTATGTTCATTATCTTGATCGATCAAAATCGGCGCAGCATTCGTCGCCTATTCTCATCAACCACGAAAAAGACGGCTCCACGGTGGAAGTCGCGATGGAATGGAACGACAGCTATCACGAAACGATGCTGTGCTTCACCAACAATATCCCTCAACGGGACGGTGGCACTCATCTAGCCGGGTTCCGTGCCGCGTTGACGCGGCAAATCAATACCTACGCGAGCGCCCACGGAATCGCCAAACGGGAAAAAGTCTCTATTGTTGGTGATGATGCCCGTGAAGGCTTGACCTGCGTCTTGTCGGTCAAAGTGCCTGATCCCAAGTTTTCCAGCCAAACCAAGGATAAATTGGTCTCATCGGAAGTCCGCAACGTGGTCGAATCCGCGGTGAATGAAAAGCTTGGTCAATGGTTCGAGGAGCACCCCGCCGACGCCAAACGCGTTGTTCAGAAAATCGTCGAAGCCGCTGCAGCCCGCGAAGCCGCGCGCAAGGCCCGCGAATTGACGCGACGCAAAGGCGCACTCGACATTACCAGTCTGCCGGGCAAGTTGGCGGATTGTCAGGAACGCGACCCGGCGCAATCTGAAGTTTTTATCGTCGAGGGTGATTCCGCCGGCGGCTCTGCCAAACAAGGCCGCGAACGACGCAATCAGGCGATTTTGCCCCTACGTGGGAAAATTTTAAATATCGAACGCGCCCGCTTCGATAAGATGCTGGCGTCTGCTGAAATCGGCACTTTGATAGCCGCGATGGGAACGGGTATTGGACGAGACGATTTTAATGCGGATAAATGCCGTTATCATAAAATCATCATCATGACGGATGCTGATGTTGATGGCAGCCACATTCGAACGCTGCTATTGACCTTCTTCTTCCGGCAAATGCCGGAATTGGTGGAGCGGGGCTATTTGTATATCGCTCAACCGCCGCTGTATCGCGCCAAACGTGGAAATTCCGGCGTGTATTTGAAAGATGATGAAAGCCTGGAAGCGTATTTGATCCGCGAAGGAGCGAAAGACGCGACATTGGTTCTGGCGGATAATACGGAAGTTGCTGGGCAAGATTTATTTACGGTCGTCGAAGACGCCAGAGCGGCCGCACATTTGATGGAGCCGTTAATCCGTAAGGTTGGCGACAAAAACGTTGTGGAACAAGCCGCTATCGCTGGCGCTCTGAACCCGGAAATTTTGATCAATCCCGATCAAACTGCGGATGCGGCGGTGTATATCGCGCAACGTCTGGACGCCTTGGCGGATCCGTTGGCGCGCGGCTGGGCCGGAGAAGTCCGAGAGGAGGGCGGATTTATGTTTTCATTGACCTTGCGCGGCGTCACCCGCCGGTTCATCGTCGATGGCGACCTTATCCGTAGCGCCGAAGCCCGTCGGTTGGACCAATTGGCCTCGGAATTGCAACGTCAATTCGGTGCCAAGGCGGCGACGTTGAGAGCCACCGGGGCGAAGGACGAGTCGAAAGGGGTTGCAAGTGAGATTTCGATTTCCGGGCCCATCGAATTGTTCGATCAGGTGATGAAGTTAGGACGCAAGGGCATTTCAATTCAACGCTATAAAGGGTTGGGTGAAATGAACCCGGATCAATTGTGGGAAACCACGTTGGATCCGAATGTGCGCACCTTATTGCAGGTCAAAGTCGCCCATGCGGAAGAGGCTGCCGAACTGTTTTCCACGTTGATGGGCGATGTGGTTGAGCCTCGGCGAAATTTCATTCAATCCAACGCGTTGAAAGTTGCGAATCTGGACGTATAAAAGCCACAGTTAAAAATCACAATGGCGTAAGGATATCTGGACCGCGAGGCCCGATAGGGTTATTTCCCGCACTGGAATTTTGGTATTAAAACTTTAAAATGATAAGCGAGGGCGCAGCGTGAGCGATAATCCTAAGAGCAGCTACAATTATGAGGACCTGCTGACCTGCGCCCATGGCGAGATGTTTGGACCGGGCAACCCGCAATTGCCGATGCCGCCCATGCTGATGTTGGATCGTATCACGAAAATTTCCGATGAAGGCGGTGCCTACGGGAAAGGTGAAATCAGTGCGGAATTCGATATTCGACCTGATTTGTGGTTTTTCAAATGTCATTTCGAAAACGATCCGGTTATGCCCGGCTGTCTGGGGCTCGACGCCTTGTGGCAACTGATTGGATTTTATCTGGGATGGGCTGGCGGCCAAGGCGGTGGACGCGCGATCAGCGTCGGCGAGGTAAAATTTTCGGGCCAGGTGTTAGATACCGCGAAAAAAGTCACCTATAATATCGACATAAAGCGGGTTATCATGCGTAAACTCGTCCTCGGCATTGCCGATGGTGTTGTGAACGTCGACGGAGAGCCTATATATCAGGCAAAAGACATTCGTGTCGGACTCTTCAAGACGGATTAAGGTCTATCGAATTAAAATTTTTAAAAAGGTCGTGCGATGCGTCGAGTAGTTGTCACAGGTATCGGAATTGTTTCCAGCATTGGGAACAATCAAGCAGAAGTTCTGGAATCGTTAAAAGAAGGTCGATCGGGGATCGTACATTGCCCTGAATATGCGGAACTTGGCTTTCGTAGCCACGTCCACGCCACCGTGAAGATGGATCTGGACGAACGTCTGGACCGGAAACAACGCCGCTTTATGGGCGATGGCGCGGCCTATAATTCCATTGCAATGGAAGAGGCGATCGCCGATTCAGGATTGGAGCCGGGCGACGTCACCAACGAACGGACCGGGCTCATCATGGGGTCGGGCGGCCCGTCAATGAAAAGCATGGTAACCGCCATCGACACGATGCGCGAAAAAAATGCCAAACGCGTTGGCCCCTTTGTCGTGCCCAAGGTGATGTCGAGCACAAATTCCGCAACTCTGGCCACGCCGTTTCACATTCACGGCGTTAATTACTCCATCAGTTCGGCCTGTGCGACCAGCGCGCATTGCATTGGCAACGCGACGGAACTCATTCAATGGAATAAACAAGACGTCATGTTTGCGGGCGGTGGTGAGGAGCTGCACTGGTCCTTTACGTTGTTGTTCGATGCGATGCCGGCTCTGTCGTCGAATTTTAACGAGACCCCCGAAGTGGCGAGTCGGGCCTTTGACGCAAATCGTGACGGGTTTGTCATTGCGGGTGGGGGCGCGGTTGTCGTCTTGGAAGAACTTGAACACGCCAAAGCGCGCGGCGCTAAAATTTACGGTGAGGTCGCCGGATACGGTGCTACATCGGATGGGCATGACATGGTTCAACCGTCCGGTGAAGGCGCGCAACGTTGCATGAAACAGGCGATCGCCGATTTGGATCAGCCCATTGGGTACATCAATGCACACGGCACCTCGACGCCTGTCGGTGATATCAAGGAACTGGAGGCCATGCGCTATGTCTTCGGTGATAATGTGCCGCCTGTCAGCTCCACAAAATCCCTGACCGGGCATTCACTGGGCGCCGCCGGGGCTCAAGAAGCGATTTACAGCATGTTGATGATGAACAACAACTTCATCGCGGCCTCGGCGAATATCGACGAGTTAATGCCGGAAGCCGAAGGTTTTCCAATTGTGCAGGAACGGCGGGACAATGTGACGCTTGATTGCGTTATGTCGAACAGTTTCGGCTTTGGCGGCACCAACGCCACGTTGGTGTTCAAACGGTATGTAGATTAATCCGGAATGAAAGCACCAACAGCGCTCATGGCGGGAAAGCGTGGCCTAATTTTGGGCGTCGCAAATGATCATTCCATTGCTTGGGGAATCGCCAAAACCCTGTCCGCCCATGGCGCGACATTGGCGTTCACCTATCAAGTCGAAGCTTTTGCAAAACGCGTCCGCCCGTTGGCCGAATCGATTGGGTCAGACCTGTTGATCCCTTGTGATGTTTCTAACCCAGAAAATGTCGACGCGACGATTGCGACTATTAAAGACGCCTGGGGCGAGTTAGATTTTCTGGTGCATGCCATCGCCTTTTCCGACAGAGCGGAATTGAACGGGCGATTCCTCGACACGTCACGTGAAAACTTTGCCCGCACTCTGGATATATCGTGCTTTTCGTTTACCGCCCTGGCCCGCGCGGCGGCGCCGTTGATGACCGATGGCGGCAGTTTCTTGACGCTTACCTATGACGGGTCGCAACGTGTTATGCCGAACTATAATGTCATGGGTGTCGCCAAGGCCGCGTTGGAAGCCAGCACGCGATACTTGGCTGCGGACCTTGGACCTGATGGAATACGCGTCAACGCAATTTCGGCCGGGCCCATGCGCACGCTGGCGGGAGCGGCTATCGGAAATGCGCGCTTTGTCTACAAATGGCAGGGTGAAAATGCGCCGTTGCGACGCAATGTCTCGCAGGAAGATGTTGGTGGGGCGGCGCTTTATTTGCTGTCTGATTTGGGGTCGGGAACGACGGGCGACGTGTTGTATGTCGATAGCGGCTACAATATTATCGGCATGGCGGCAGGCGACTAACTTCAGCCGATAAATAGTAGGTAATTAAAAAAGGCCGGTGCGAATTACAGCACCGGCCTTTTTATCGTTTCGGCATCGCAGTGTTACGCGGCACCTAGATCTTCACCAGATTCCTGATTGACGGCTTTCATGGACAGTTTGATTTTGCCCCGATTGTCGACGGCCAGAACCTTAACCTTGACCGTGTCGCCTTCGTTGACGACATCAGAGACGGACCCAACGCGCTCTGGCGCCAATTCCGAGATATGGACGAGGCCGTCCTTTGCGCCAAAGAAATTTACGAAGGCGCCGAAATCCATGACCTTTACAACTTTTCCATCATAAATAACGCCGACTTCCGGTTCCGCCACTATAGAATTAATCCATTGGATGGCCTTGTCGCTGGCGTCTTGATCTACCGCGGCGACCTTGATCGTGCCGTCGTCGTCGATGTCGACTTTCGCGCCGGTGACTTCGCAGATTTCCCGAATGACCTTGCCGCCTTGACCAATGACGTCGCGAATTTTATCGCGCGGCACGGACATGGTGGTGATGCGCGGCGCGTTGTCGGAAACGCCGTCCCGGACGCCTTCGATGCCTTTCGACATTTCGCCCAGAATGTGAATCCGGCCGTCTCTGGCCTGATCGAGCGCAATTTGCATGATCTCTTCGGTGATCGACGTGATCTTGATGTCCATCTGTAGTGAGGTCACACCGACATCGGTGCCCGCAACCTTGAAGTCCATGTCGCCGAGGTGATCTTCGTCGCCCAGAATGTCGGACAACACGGCGAATTCGTCGCCTTCTTTGATCAAGCCCATGGCGATGCCCGCACAGGGCCGCGTCAGCGGAACGCCAGAATCCATCATCGACATAGACGAACCACACACCGTCGCCATAGACGAAGAGCCGTTCGATTCCGTGACTTCGGAAACGACGCGGATGGTGTAGGGGAAATCCTCTTTAGTTGGCAACAACGGCCGAATCGCGCGCCACGCCAGTTTACCGTGGCCAATTTCACGACGGCCCGGTGATTTCAGGAACGATGCTTCGCCAACGGAATAGGGAGGGAAGTTATAATGCAGCATGAAATGCTCGCGATATTCCCCTTCCAAGGCGTCGATCATTTGTTCGTCCTGCGATGTGCCAAGGGTGGTCACCACCAGCGCCTGAGTTTCGCCACGGGTGAACAGCGCTGATCCATGGGCGCGGGGCAGAACGCCGGCTTGAGCTTCAATCGGGCGCACCGTCTTGGTGTCGCGACCATCAATGCGGATGCCGGTTTTCAAAATCGCGCCGCGGACGATATCCTTTTCCAGGGATTTCAGCGCGCCGCCAATGGCGTTGGAATCAGCGTCGTCATCTTTTAATTGGGCGAACACATCGGCCTTCGCCGCATCCACTGATTCAACACGTTCCTGCTTAACGGACTTGGAATACGCATCGCGCAGGGAGGCTTCGCCAAGCGACTTAACCTTTTCAGCGAGGACCGCGACGCTTTCGTCAGGCGCGGCCAAATCCCAAGGTGCTTTGGCGCAGTCTTCGGCCAAATCGATAATCATATCGATAACCTTCTGGGATTCTCGGTGACCGAACATCACCGCGTCCAGCATCACTTTTTCGCTCAACTCATGCGCTTCGGATTCGACCATTAGCACGCCGTCAACTGTTCCAGCCATCATCAAATCGAGCGTCGAGGCTATTTTTTCATCCTCGGTCGGGTTCAACACAAAATTGCCGTCGATGTAGCCGACACGGCAACCGCCAATCGGTCCCATGAACGGAATGCCCGAAATCGTCAATGCAGCCGATGCGCCAACCAATGACACAACATCCGGATCATTTTCCAAATCATGCGCTAAGACGGTGCAGATAACTTGCGTTTCGTTGCGAAATTCTTTCGCGAAAAGAGGTCGAATCGGCCGATCAATCAAGCGCGACGTCAGGGTTTCCTTTTCATTCGGGCGACCTTCACGTTTGAAAAAACCGCCAGGAATTTTGCCCGCCGCAAAGGTTTTTTCCTGGTAGTTAATGGTCAGCGGGAAAAAATCGATGCCCGATTTCGGCCGCCGTTGCGCAACGGCGGTGCATAAAACCTGTGTGCCTCCATAGGTCACTAGAACGGCACCGTCGGCCTGGCGCGCAATGCGGCCGGTTTCGATGATCAGCGGGCGTCCGCCCCACTCAATTTCCTTCTTTGAAATCGTAAACATTTCGTATCCTTCACATACAATCATACCAAAAATCGCAGCAGTGAGCCCATGCACACCAACTGCCGGAAGTCTGCGTTCCACCGGCCTATCCGGTTATTACGCATTCCTTCAACATGATTTTTGGTCTATTTTTCTCCGCGCTCAAATCCCGGCGAAACCAATTCGCCGGGCGCGCGTAACAGGTCTATCGCCGCAGACCCAAGCGTTCAATCAACGACGCATATCGCCCCTGACCTTTACGTTTTGTGTAATCCAACAAACGGCGGCGTGTCCCCACCATTATCAGCAATCCGCGACGGGAATGAAAATCCTTTTTATGCGTCTGGAGGTGTTCCGTCAGGTTCCGTATCCGTTCAGTTAAAACGGCGACCTGTACTTCCGGAGACCCTGTATCGCCTTCCTTGGTGGCGTACTCTTCCATCAGCTCTTTCTTGCGTTCGGCAGTAATCGACATCGTAGACTCCTAATTCTTAGAGGTTTAAAAGACGTATTGGCTGAACCTCACCGGCCATATAACGCACTAATGCTATAGGCCCGTCTTGACCTGTGGCCAGGACGGTATCGCCGTCAATAAAATCGGCGATACGTTGAAGATCAACTTTTCGCAACAACGAAACCGTCTGACCATTTTTCAGTCGGCTTGCTTCTATTTCGGTCAGCCTTAACGCCGGGATGTCGTCCAGCGCCGCCGCGACCGGCAGCAATCGTTGCTCAAGCGCCACAATTTGCCCAATCGAATCCAATTCGTCCAGGGAAATCGCGTCGTTTTCGGTAAATGGGCCCACCTTCAAGCGCCGAAGCGCGGAGATATGGCCCTCTGTTCCCACAACCTGCGCCAAATCCCGCGCCAGGGACCGCATATAGGCACCTTTTCCACTCATTACTAAGAAATCGGCATGGTCGGAATCTGTGTATCCAATCAATTGAAAACCTTCAATATAAATAGGTCTCGGCTCCAACACGACCGGCTTGTTAGCGCGCGCCAGATCATAAGCTCGTTCGCCGTTAACCTTGATCGCGGAATAAATCGGCGGGGTTTGTTGAATATTCCCGATGAATTGCGGCAATGCAGCGCGGATATCTTCTTCGCTGGGCCGCACATCGGATTCTTCAACCACGTCGCCTTCGGCGTCGTCGGTTTCGGTTCGCTGGCCCAACCGCAGAGTGAAACGATAAGTCTTCAGTCCATCCATGACATAGGGGACGGTTTTTGTCGCTTCGCCAAAAGCGATGGGCAATAACCCGGTGGCCAAAGGGTCAAGCGTGCCGCCGTGTCCCGCCTTGGCGGCGTCGTAGAGGCGCTTGACGCGATTTACGACAGTGGTTGACGTCATGCCGGATGGTTTATCGACGATAAGCCATCCATTGACGACGCGACCCCGGCGTTTGCGATCGTTATGACGACGAGCCATTACCGCCTGTCCCGTCAGTGTCGTGGGGGTGAGTGGCGTGCTTTATGTCCTGAGACACATGAGGGTCCCGCAGTAATTCATCGATGTGGCTGGCTTGTTCAAAACTCCGATCCGCTTCGAAGGAAAGGCGCGGCGTGTTCCGCAACCGTAGCCGGCGCGCTATTTCGCCGCGAAGATAGGATGACGCACGGCGTAGCGCCGCAACCACACCATCTATATTTTCCCCGCCAAGCGGCATTACATACACCATCACGTTCTTTAAATCGGGACTAGCGCGGACTTCGGTCACGGTGATCGTTCGTCCCTGCAAATCCGGGTCGCGAAGGCTGTCGCGTTCGAAAACTTCGGCCAATGCATGCCGTAATTCTTCACCAACACGAAGTTGCCGCTGTGACGGCGCTTTTCCTCTAGCCATGTTATTTCTTTCTCACGAAACTCATTGCGGCCCAATAGCCACTCCACAAGCCGTCCCAGGATTGAAATCTAAATCCCAGACCGCCCCCGACAGGGACGGTATTGAGAGAGGCGGAAGTTTCTTCGCCGACTTTTAAAGTTCGCGCGTAATTTCTTCGACTTCGTAACATTCTACGACATCGCCAACTTTGATGTCGTTGTATCCTTCCAACGCGATACCGCATTCATAGGCGTTCTGAACTTCGCGAACATCGTCCTTGAACCGCCGCAGGGTGCTTAATCCCCCATTGAAAATAACTACGTCGTCCCGCAACAGCCGAACTTTCGCGCCTCGGCGCACCACGCCCTCCGTCACAAAGCTGCCGGCCACACGGCCAACTTTGGAAACGTTGAACACTTCGCGAACATCGGCGTAGCCAATGATGCTTTCTCTTATTTCCGGCGCCAGCATGCCGCTGAGAAGTTTCTTCATGTCATCAACAAGGTCATAAATAATCGAGTAGTAGCGGATATCGACATTTTCTTTGCGCGCTAACTCCCGCGCCTGCGGATTGGCTCGGACGTTGAATCCGAGGATGACGCCGTTCGACGCTGCCGCGAGACCAATGTCGGATTCGGTGATGCCGCCAACCCCCGTATGCAGGAAGGAGCATTTCACCTCGCTTGTCGCCAATTTGTCCAAGGCGTTGGTGATAGCTTCAACAGATCCCTGCACATCGCCTTTGAGAACGAGGCTCAAGGTCGAGGCTTCACCTTCCTTGATCCGGTCGAACATTTGTTCGAGCGTGCCCCGCGCCCCCGCGATTAATTGACCGTCACGCACTTTACGTTGGCGGTACTCGGTAATTTCCCGCGCCCGGCCTTCATCCGCGACAACGGCGAAATCGTCACCCGCCAAGGGCGCGCCTTGCATGCCCAATACTTCGATTGGCACGGACGGTCCGGCTTCCTTAACGTTCTTGCCTTTGTCGTCGATCAACGCACGGACACGTCCCCATTCGGCGCCGGCGATGAAAACATCGCCAATTCGCAACGTGCCGTGTTGTATTAAAATAGTTGCAACAGCGCCGCGCCCGCGTTCAAGCTTGGCCTCAACGACAGCGCCACTCGCCGGGCGGTCTGGGTTCGCTGTCAGTTCCATTAATTCCGCCTGCAACAGAATGGCTTCTTCCAGCGCATCAAGGTTGGTTTTTTTCAGGGCCGAAATTTCAATGTCCTGAACGTCGCCGCCAAGACTTTCCACAACTATTTCATGACTTAGTAATTCGGTGCGAATGCGACTGGCGTCCGCATTGGGGTGATCCATCTTGTTGATCGCCACGATCAACGGCACTTCCGCTGCTTTTGCGTGGCTAATGGCTTCTGCCGTTTGGGGCTGAACGCTGTCGTCGGCTGCAATGACCAACACCACGATATCAGTGACCTTGGCACCACGAGACCGCATTTCCGTGAACGCTTCGTGTCCGGGTGTGTCCAAAAATGTAATTTGGGCACCCTTCGATAAATTTACCTGATAGGCGCCAATATGCTGGGTAATGCCCCCGGCTTCGCCAGCCACCACATCGGTTTCCCGCAAGGCGTCGAGCAAAGAGGTCTTGCCATGATCTACATGCCCCATAATGGTGACAACCGGCGCGCGCGGAAGCGTTTGTCCCTCATCGTCATCTGTCTGAGTGGTAAGGCCGATTTCAACATCGGAATCCGCAACGCGTTTTGGTATATGGCCAAATTCTGCTGCGACCAGTTCCGCCATATCGGCTTCGATCACCTGGTTCATATTAGCCATAACGTCAAGCTTCATCAGCGCACGAACGACATCGGCACCGCGTTCGGCCATTCTATTCGCCAAATCGCTGACCGTGATTGTCTCCGGAATGATGACTTCCCGAATGATTTTGGTGGTTTCAATGCCCCCCGCTGCTTGGCGTGCGCGTAATTTTTCACGTTCTCGCGCCCGTTTCAATGCCGCGATACTGCGACCTCGTTCGGTCGCGCCGTCTTCGGTTTCAAGCGCCTGGGCGATTGTCAGCTTGCTGGTCCGACGGCGTGATTGTTGACGCGAGCGTTGAGTTTGCGTCCGCTTCGCATCCGTCTTGCCGCCGCGCGGCGCGCTTTCGTCTTCCATCGGCGCCGCTTTCACCGGGGCCGGCGCTCGCGTAACTGTTTTTTCCGCAGGTGGGACCACAACCTCGACAGCGGCCTCGGCTTCCTTGCGTGCTATTTCCTCCGCCTTTTTGCGTTCTTCTTCCGACGCCCGGCGTTCTTCTTCTTTGGTGCGTTCCTTGGCTTCTATCTCGGCCTTGCGGCGCGCTTCTTGATCATCGATGCGCACTCGCTCGGCGTCTTCAGCGGCGCTGTGAAGAGCCCGAACACGCGTTTCTCGCTCCCGGTCGGTTAAATTGCCAACGGCGGCTTCGGGCGTTGCCGCCGTTGGCGTTGGCGTCGTCGTTGCCGCCGACGTTCCAACGGACAGGTTCTCTGCCGCTGCAGGATGGCCCTGTTTGACCTCTTTCATATTGCCGCCAGCACCGCGTTCGAAAGTGCGCTTTCGCTTCACTTCTACCGTGACTGTTTTCGAACGGCCGTGGCTGAAGCTTTGTCGAACTTTTCCGGTCTCGACCGTCTTGTTCAGCTCCAAGCGACCCGGCTTACTCAAACTCAGCTTACCGTCTTGTTCTTTACTTTCGCTCATTCTTTTCCTCGTTCTCCGGCCAGCGCCGAATTCCGGTCAACCGCGCGGCTGATTCCGCGAAACTTTCAGCTAACCCGCCCGACGCCAAGGCGCCATGCACAACTGCGTCGCGGCCAAACGCTAACCCAAGTTCACCGCGTTGTAATATCTCTATCCTTGCGGTTTCCAACGCGATCCCGCCAAGTTTCTTGCGTCCACTCTCGCTGGCGTCCGAAGCGCCCAGAAGATAGGCCACGTCACCACTTCGCAAGCATGCTTCAACTTTCATATAACCACACACCGCTTGACCCGCGCGACGAGCCAAAGCGAGTAATTCTGTGCAACGACGAACCAGAAGCGCTTCAACCTGATCCGCTAAGTCTTCATTTACCCGCACGGACCGTCGCGCCGCGCGTGCAAATAAATTTCGTCTACATGCCGTCTTAATGCTTATCCTATCGGCGCTCAACCAAATTCCACGACCTGGTAAATTACCTTTGATGTCCGGAACAACCGTGTTGTCAGGCCCAATAACGAATCTGACCATTTTCGACAGGGGTAATTTTTCGCCCGACACGATGCATTGGCGACATTGACGAGAGATTTTCTGCAGCGGCTCCATAGGAGAATCGCTGCTATCGGCCACCGGATCAATCTGCTTTTGCGCGCCACTGAGTTCCATAATCGATCATGACCTCAGCCAGCGATCGCGGGTTCGTCGGGCGCACTGTCGTTCGCCGCTGCATCCTCTGCAGCCTTTACACGAATTTCCTCGGCTTCTTCTTCGGTCAACCAGCCTTCGGCGACGCGCGCCTTCATAATAAGTTCATTGGCGACATCTTCGCTCAATTCAAACTCCGCCAAATAGCCGTCGCCAGGGTCGGTCAATTCGTCAGACGCCAGTCCGGCGAAATCATCCACCGTTTTGATGTCATTTTCACCCAGCTTCAAGAGCATATGGACTGTCAATTCTGTTAACGTGGCGAGTTCATCCGTTACGCCGAGATCGCGCCGTTGCGTTTCCAGGCGGTTGTTTTCGGCTTCCAGAAACGTCCGCGCGCGGGTTTGCAGTTCGCCGGCCAAATCGTCATCAAATCCCTCAATACCGGAAATATCTTCCAACGGAACATAGGCGACTTCTTCTACTTCCGTGAAACCTTCGGTCACCAGCAAGTGGGCAATAACGTCGTCGACATCCAGCGCTTCCATGAATGTTTCGCTGCGCGCCATGAATTCCTTCTGGCGGCGTTCGGATTCCTCCTCCTCGGTCAGGATATCGATGTCCCACCCGGTTAGCATCGACGCCAGCCTAACATTTTGTCCCCGGCGGCCTATGGCAAGACTCAATTGTTCGTCCGGCACGACCACTTCAATCTTGTGATGATCTTCATCCAGCACAACCTTGGCCACTTCGGCAGGGGCCAGCGCGTTTACGACAAATGTCGCCGGATCGGGCGACCAGGGGATTATATCGATTTTTTCACCCTGTAATTCGGCGACGACGGCTTGCACACGACTGCCCCGCATGCCGACGCAGGCACCGACGGGGTCGATGCTGCTGTCGTTGGAATGCACGCCGATCTTGGCCCGGCTGCCCGGGTCCCGCGCCACCGCGTCAATTTCAATAATACCGTCATAAATTTCCGGCACTTCCTGGGCGAAAAGCTTGACCATGAATTGTGGATGGGTGCGAGACAGAAACACCTGTGGGCCGCGCGGTTCGCTACGGACATCGTAGATATAGGCGCGGACGCGTTCGTTGCGGCGAAAATGTTCGCGCGGCAATAATTCATCGCGTCGCACGACGGCTTCCGATCGCCCAAGATCGACGGTCACGTTGCCAAATTCAACCCGCTTCACCAGGCCATTGACGATTTCACCGATACGACCTTTATATTCTTCGTATTGCCGTTCGCGTTCGGCGTCGCGCACTTTTTGAACGATGACCTGTTTTGCGGTTTGTGCGGCGACGCGTCCAAAATCAATCGGGGGCAGGGGGTCAACGATAAACTCACCCACCGCCGCATCGGCTTTACGGGCTTGGGCCTGTTCCAGCGTCAATTGCGTGACTTCGTTTTCAATCTCTTCGGCGACTTCCAGATAGCGCGCCAATTGAATCTCACCTGTGCTGCGGTCTACCGTGGCGCGGATGTCGTGTTCATGCCCATATTTTGACCGTCCTGCCTTTTGGATAGCATCTTCCATGGCCTCCAACACTTGTTCGCGATCGATGCCCTTTTCCCGGGCGACCGCATCGGCGACCTGCAGGATTTCCATTGTTAGATTTACAACCGTTTCCATGGCCTTATCCGTCCGTTTCTACCTAACCGTCCGACAATGGCGTTGGTCGAAGACCTTCACCCTTGTGTGTTAATATCTTGCGCCCATGCGCCTTAATGAACCGCGCTGTCTTGCGAAGCCGCAATAAGTTCATCTGTGATGACCAGCGTCGCCGTAACAATTTCATCTACGGGCAACTCAACGTCGCCGTTTTTGGTGGCGAGCCGAACAGTATCATCTTCGACGCCCAAAATTTTTCCGTTATAGCGCTTACGCCCTTTTATGAGACTTTGCATTTCTATTTTGGCCAAATGCCCTGCAAATCGGTCGAAATCTTTTATCCGGGTCAACGGTCGGTCAATCCCGGGGGAGCTGACCTCCAACGTGTAGGCTCCGCGGATTGGGTCTTCAACATCAAAAATCGCTGAAAGCGCCCGGCTGATACTGGCGCAGTCTTCGACTCTCATGTCACCGCCGTCGACGCGCTCCGCCATAATTTGCAAGGTTCGACGCTCTGATCCGCTCAGGCGTACGCGCACCAACTCATACCCCATATCTTCTAGGGGCGGTTCGATCAGAGATTCAATCCGGCGCTGCGGGTCCATGTCGTCCGTTGTTCCAATTCAAATTTAGCCAGCTCAAGCTTAGCGAATCCCAGAAACAAAAAAGGGCGGGCTGTCTTGCCCACCCACTCGTTTAGCCGTCCATGACAGCTATATGGGATCACGATGCTTACTTAGGCGCATTCGTCGGAACTCTCAAGCGTTTTGTCGCATTAGTTTAAGCGGTGTTGATATAAATCGCTGCTTCCGTAAGGCTCGGCTCTTGGGAACCTATCTTTTACGCCGCTGAAAATGCAAATAAACGCAGGAATCGCCCTTTGCGAGCGCCTTTTCCTCATACCGGGTCGGCAGAGCGTCTGCCGGACGTTGCCGCCAATCTTTCGGTCCTTGGCAGCGCCATTCAAACGCATTGTGATCCAGAATATGACCCAGCATCCACCGGACATACTCCATATGGTCGCTGGCGAGACGTAATGTCGCGCCGTTTGCCAATATTCGCGCCAGGCCGTCGAGATTTTCTCGTGACACCATGCGTCGGTTGTTGTGTCGTCGCTTAGGCCACGGGTCCGGAAACAAAATAAAACATCGCGAGATCGAGGCATCGGGCAGCGTATCCATCAAATCCCGTGCGTCATCGGGATGTACGCGGATGTTTTTTAGGCCGCGCGCGTCGATGTCGGACATCAACCGGGCGACCCCATTCATAAAAGGTTCGCATCCGATAAAGCCAACATCGGGGCGCGCCGCCGCCTGGGCGGCCAAATGTTCGCCGCCGCCAAAGCCGATTTCCAACCAGATTTCTCCGATTCCGCCGACGCCTTCAAATAGTGCGTGCGGGTCTATCGTAGGGGCGGAGATATCAACCGAAAGCGTCACCAGGCCAGCTTTCAACTGCTGAGCGCGACTTGGCCGCAGCCGACGCCCGTAGCGCCGTCCATGAAAAATTCGTCTTTGATTCATGGTTGTCGCTGGTGGATCAGGTCAACGCTGCCTTCAAGCTATCGACAAGGTCGGTGCGTTCCCAGGAAAACCCGCCATCGTCCATTGGCTCGCGTCCAAAATGGCCATACGCTGCCGTCGGCACATAAATCGGGCGGCTCAATTTCAAATGTTCGCGAATATTGCGTGGGCTTAAATCCATAATTTCGTTCACCGCAGCAGCGAGCTTATCGTCATCGACGACGCCCGTGCCTTGGGTGTCGATATAGACTGACAGAGGTTTCGATACGCCAATTGCATAGGCCACCTGAATCACGCATTTCTCGGCCAAGTCCGCCGCAACGATATTTTTCGCAACATAGCGCGCCGCATACGCCGCCGACCGGTCAACCTTGGATGGATCCTTGCCGGAAAACGCGCCGCCGCCATGTGGGGCCGCACCGCCATAGGTGTCGACGATAATTTTTCGACCGGTAAGGCCTGCATCGCTGTCCGGGCCGCCAATGACAAATCGGCCCGTCGGGTTTACGTAAAAATCGTTTTCCGGGCACATCCAGCCCTCCGGCAGAACGGCTTCAACATAAGGCCGAACAATTTCGCGTACCTGCGCCTGATCTAAACATTCTTCGTGCTGGGTCGACACAACGATCGATGTCGCGGCGACCGGCATGCCATTTTCGTAGCGCAGCGTGACCTGGCTTTTCGAATCGGGGCCCAATCCGGAAATTGTTCCGGCGTGCCGCGCTTCAGCCAATGTGCGCAGAATTTCATGACTGTAATGAATCGCCGCCGGCATTAATACGGACGTTTCGCGACAGGCGTAGCCGAACATCAAACCCTGGTCGCCGGCGCCTTCATCCTTGTTGCCCGCCGCGTCGACGCCTTGGGCGATGTCGACAGACTGGCCATGGAGATGGCATTCGAACGTCAGGTTTTTCCAATGGAATCCATCTTGTTCGTAACCAATTTCACGGACCGCGTCACGCGCCAGCTTTTCCATCACGTCGCTGTTCACGACGCCGTTGGAATCCACAAGACTTGACGGGCCGCGCACTTCACCCGCCAGGACGATTCGATTGGTGGTGCATAATGTCTCACATCCAACCCGTGACAAAGGATCAGCCGCAAGAAAGGCGTCTACAACCTCGTCGGACACTCGGTCGCTCACTTTGTCCGGATGGCCTTCAGATACCGATTCACTTGTAAACAGATAGTCGCCTTGCATTACGCATTTCCTTTTAATTGGACCAAGTCTTTTTGCCTGCGCAATGCCGCAACGCGCCTTCACGACGACTAATCCCAAGCTTCGATTGAAAGGTCAAGCGAAAAGCTAATCCCAACCCCCGCGACAGACGTGTTTATTTAGCCTGAATTTTGCCAAGCGATTTGGAGAGATCGAACATCCGTCTGCGGACCGCAAGATTTCCAATCTGGTAATAGGTGCGGACAAGGTCGAGTATTTCCTGTCTCGCCAGAGGGTCCATCTCGAACGTTGAAATTGGCGCTTCGGCCAGGCCGGGCGGTCTGCATGGCGTCGGGCTCTCGATTTCCGGCGGCATATCGTCGAAGAAAAATGATACCGGAACATCCAGCGCCGTCGACAGTTCAAATAGGCGGCTGGACCCGATTCGGTTTGCACCACGTTCGTATTTTTGTATCTGTTGGAACGTGAGCCCAATCGAATCGCCAAGTTTTTCCTGGCTCATGCTCATAAATGTGCGACGCAAACGAACCCGAGCGCCAACATGAACATCTATCGGGTTTGGGCCGTCGACGCTTACGGATCTCCGTCGCCTAATCGCTGCGTTCATAATAATCTCACTTTAAAATTAATTGCCGTCAAATATCTCTGAGGTTTTTAACATGAGGCCAACCCCAGTCAAGTCGTCCAAGGCGCATGCATGCAATAACGTCTGGTTATTGCAATTTACGCGGGAAGCAAGCGATCACGCCGCCGATTAACAGGAGAATTAAGAATAAATTGTCACCGAATTGGGCATAAACCGTTCGTCCCAATCCGATGCCCGCGATCCCGGCACGGATGGGCAGGAAGGAGGGCAGGCGCGCATCGATCACACCGGTTTCGTTCAATCCGATTTGATGTGTGATGCGCCCATAAGGGTCGATCACCGCCGATATGCCGGTATACGCAGCACGGATCATTGGAAGACCTTCTTCAACGGCGCGGATTCGGGATTGCGCCAAATGTTGGTGTGGCCCCGCCGTTGCGCCATACCACGCGTCGTTGGTCAAATTAAGCAGCCAGGCGGCGGTATTTTGATGGTCTGTAACGGCGCCTGGGAAAATGGCCTCATAGCAAATCAGGGGACTAACTGGCGGCAATCCCGGTAATTTCAAGGTGCGGGGTCCTGGTCCCGGCGAATACCCTCCCGATCCATGGGTAATCTTCTGGATCGGTAGAAAAGCCCGTAACGGCATGTATTCGCCAAAAGGGACCAGGTGGAATTTGTCGTAAACGTTTAAAATTTCGCCCACGGTGTTGATCGCGAGCGCCGCATTATACAATCCACCGGCCGGTCGGCTCCCATCGCGGCGGGGCGCGCCGGTGATTAACAGCCCCCCTGGCGGCGCAGCGCGGGCCAACAGCTGACGTGTTTCCAAATCTTCGACATAAAAGGTTGCGGCCATTTCAGGCCAGATAACATGAGTCACCCAGTCTGGCCTGTCCGCAAGACTAAGCTCAAGGTGCCGGCGTAGATTACGATTGCGGAATTGCGGGGCCCACTTTTCACGCTGAGGTATATTGGCTTGGACGATCCTAAGTCCCGCGCCTAAATCAGCACCAGCATTTTCCCTGGCGTTCATCAACCGGAACGTCCCGCCGCCCCATGCCATCAATGGCAAGGCGACAGCGATTACGATCGCCACCCACCGAACCCGGCGCGGCTGGTTCGCTGTCAGAGCCAGCGCACAGGCGCTTAACAGGACGCCAAAACTCAACCCATATACGCCTACCAAAGCCGCTGATTGCGCCAAGGCGTCATTCCCCGTCCAGGACTGACCGATGAGATTCCAGGGAAACCCGGTTAAAACATGCCCACGCATCCATTCCAGGCCAGACCACGCGACGACCAGTCCCACGGCGCGCGCCACCGCCGTGCGCCCAGCGCTCGCTAATAAAAACGCCAACCCGGCGTACAGGGCCAAAAGTGCCGGTATGCCGATCACGGCGAATGGCAACATCCATCCATGTTTCGCGGCAAAGACCAAAAGTGCGTTGCCGATCCAATATAAACCGGCGGCAAAATATCCAAATCCGAACCACCAACCGGTCAAGAAGGATCGCCGTTTCGTTCGTGTCTCGTTCTCCGGCCCATTTCCCGGCCTATTCAACGTCCACAACAAGGCGGGAAAAATTGCGTATAAGACCGGCACCGCATATGCCGGTGGCAGCGCTAGCGTTGCCGTAACGCCGAGCCCGAAGGCGACAAGATATAATCGCCAGCCCTGAAGCGCCGCGAACCCATCGGCCCATCGGTCGATTCTGTGCCATAATGCGCATGGCACAATTGCCGGGGCGCTCTCGGGGTCCTTCACTGGTGGAGGTTGGCGGTAGGCAGTGGCGGTAGGTTCCGCACGCGAATTCGTTTGATGCGCCGGGGGTCGGCGTCTAACACCTCGAATTCGATTCCCGTGTGTTCATGTACGATCAATTCGCCCCGGTTCGGGACCCGTCCGGCGATGGTGAAGACCAACCCGGCCAGTGTGTCGATGTCTTCCTCACGTTCTTCATCCGTCATGACCGGTCCAACGAATGTTTCAAATTCTTCGATCGGGACACGGGCGTTGGCGACCAAGGTGCCGTCGTCGGCGGGTTCAAGCCGGGGGTCCTCGGAAACATCATGCTCGTCTTCGATTTTACCCACGATCTGTTCAATCAGATCTTCAATGGT
The DNA here is from genome assembly GCA_028822585.1 of Alphaproteobacteria bacterium. GTDB lineage: Bacteria > Pseudomonadota > Alphaproteobacteria > UBA8366 > JABJJH01. Next base: position 39,300 of record JAPKDL010000015.1, read on the forward strand.
GACAAGACCATCAACGCCGCCATATTCGTCAACGACCAGGGCCATATGCAAATGCGACAATTGCATTTGTAGTAGGAGATCCATCACCGGCATGGTTGGTGCCACGAACATGGCCTTGCGCAGAATTTTTCGAATGCTGAATTTTTCCTTGGCGCCTATTTTCATCAGCACATCCTTGATATGGACCATACCGATGACATCATCTCGGGTTTGGTGAAACACCGGCAGCCGCGAATGCGCCGCAGTGTTGACCAGCGCTAATAATTCGTCTTGCGACGCATTAATTTCAATGGCGACAATATCCGCACGGGGCACCATGATATTTTCAGCGGACAGACCGTTCAGATTCAAGATATTCTTGATCAATGACCGTTCGCTGGCGTCGATTGAATCCCGCTCTTCTTCGTGTTCTTCGATTAATTCCTCGAAGGTGTCGCGGAGTGTCAAATCTCCGTTTCGCGCCCCAAATAAACTGCGAAGCCATCCAAACAAACCGCCATGCTTCGTTTTGTCGCCTGGTTCCGCCGCCGTGACATGCGGGGTTGTTGAACGAACGCTGCCCTCGCTGCTGCTCATGCCTGCGCCTCGTTCAGATTGGCGTCTGCTTCATAGGGGTTCGCAATGTCGAGACCGGCAAGAATTGCAATCTCTTTCGCCTCCATTTCATCCGCTGCCGCTCCAGCCTCATGGTCCCAGCCCAGCAGATGTAGAAATCCATGAACCACCAGATGACAGGCGTGGTCGGACAATAATTTTTCCTGCGCCTCGGCTTCACGAACAATAGTGGTCAGAGCTAGAATTATATCCCCAAGGTGGCACGGCGCGTCGGGGTTCGGCGGCGTCACGAGGCTTAGTCCCTCTTCCTGCGCCTCTCCGATATCGCCGGGCTCGAGAAGGGGAAAGGACAATACGTTTGTCGGTAAATTTTTGTTACAGAATCGGGCGTTCAAATCCTGGATAAACGCATCATCCGCCAAAACGATGCTGACCTCGCTCTCGGTCTCATCATCTTTCACGGTATTCCATGCTGCGCACGCGGCGGCGCGGATGCTTGACTTTTTCACCATCGACCAGTCCCCCGAGGGGTTGGATATGTCGACGTTTAAGGTCATTTTGAACTGTCCGGGTTCTTTTTCTGTGCATCCGCTGCGTCATATGCGCGGATGATCCGTGCCACCAGAGGTGGGCGAACCACGTCTTTATCGGAAAAGCGTATGAATGCGGCACCGTCCACATTCGTCAACTTGTCCACAGCGTCCCTTAAGCCTGACGGCGCCCCACCTGGCAGGTCGATCTGACTTAAATCTCCCGTCACGACCATTCGGCTGTTTTCACCCAGCCGCGTAAGGAACATTTTCATCTGCATTGGCGTTGTATTCTGTGCTTCATCGAGAATGACATAGGAATTCGCCAAGGTTCGCCCGCGCATGAAGGCCAGTGGCGCAATTTCAATCTCGCCACTTTCCAGGAGTTTCTCGACCTGCTCAGCGGACATCGCGTCATTCAAGGCGTCATAGAGGGGGCGTAGATAGGGATCGACCTTTTCACGTAAATCGCCGGGTAAAAATCCAAGCCGTTCACCGGCTTCGACAGCCGGGCGCGAGAGAACGATCCGGTCAATCAATCCCTTACTAAACATTGCGACCGCGGCACAGACAGCCAGGTAGGTTTTGCCCGTCCCTGCAGGGCCCAAAGCGAAAATCAAATCATGCTGATTCAAGGCGTCGATATAATGGCTTTGCGCAGAGGATCGGGGGTGAACAACCTTGCGCCGCAATTGGATGCCAGACCCCGGCGTTGTGCGTTCGTTGGAATTGGCCATACGGATTGCTGCGTCGACGTCGGCTTCGCCGACGCTCTGTCCACTCTGTAATCGTTTGTAGAGTGTTTCCAGCGCAACGCGCGCTGTGTCCGACGCGTCCTGGGAACCGGTGATTGTTAGACGGTTTCCCCGTCCGACAACCGTAACGCCTAATTGTTTTTCGATCCGGGCGAGATGTTTGTCATGCTCGCCAAAAAGCTGGGACAACAAATTGTTGTCGTCAAATTGAAGGTGGAGGGTGGGGTCCACACTGGCGCTTGACAGTACGTTCAAGCAATCGCCCTTTCCGTTTGAGGTCCAAGCCGATCTTGGCTTGGTTGATTGTGGTCGGGTTCAACTATATCCACGACGCCTTTCAAACTCGTGGTACGAATATCGACAATGTCACAGTCAACAACCGCGCCGATCAACCGCGTGGGCGCGTCGGCGTGAACCGCTTGCAAATACTGGGTCCGGCCGGCCAATTGGCCGGGATGGCGTCCTGGCCGGTCAAATAGCACCGACATTCGCGCTCCACGATAGGCTTCGTTAAAGGCGGTTTGCTGCGCTCGTAACAGTTGCTGCACTGTCGCTAGACGATCTTCCTTCACGGCTTCGGCGACGTGGCTGTCCTCCGCCGCCGCCGGCGTGCCGGGCCGGGCGCTATATTTGAACGAATAGGCTTGCGCGTATCCAATGTCGGAAATCAATCGAAGCGTATCGGCGAAATCCCGGTCTGTTTCACCGGGGAACCCAACGATGAAGTCGGAAGAAAGCGCGATGTCGGGGCGCGCGTTTCGAATGCGCTCGACAATGCGCCGGTAGTTGTCGGCGGTGTGTTTACGGTTCATCATCGCCAAGATGCGATCCGACCCTGACTGCACGGGCAGATGCAAATACGGCATCAATTGTGGCACGTCGCGATGCGCAGCTATCAGTGCGTCATCCATGTCACGGGGGTGGCTGGTAGTGTAGCGGATCCGTTGGACACCGCGACTGGCCAAACGCTCAATCAACGGGCCAAGGCCCCATTCACCGCCGTCAGGTCCAGCGCCGTGATACGCATTTACGTTCTGGCCAAGCAATGTGATCTCACGAACGCCGGCGTCAACGAGGCGAATTGCTTCCGCTTCAATCGCTGCGACGGAACGGGACTGTTCCGCGCCACGCGTATAGGGAACGACGCAAAACGAACAGAATTTATCGCAGCCTTCCTGAATCGATAAAAACGCCGTGACGCCGGGGTTTGTGACATGATTTGGTAGGAAGTCGAATTTATCTTCAGCGGGAAAATCCGTATCGACGACCTTTGCGCCCACCGCGCGGTTCGCTCGTTCGATCATTTCCGGCAGTCGGTGATAAGTTTGTGGGCCAAACACCATGTCCACGCAGGCGGCGCGCCGGATGATTTCTTCGCCTTCGGCCTGCGCAACGCACCCGGCGACGGCGATAATCATCCTTTCGCCCGTTTCTTCCTTTGCCTGTTTATGCAACCGCAGGCGCCCGAGTTCCGAATATACTTTTTCGGCGGCCTTTTCACGAATATGGCACGTGTTAAGAATGACCATGTCCGCGCCCTCGGGCGTTTCCGTCATGCCATAGCCATGTGGTGCCAAGACATCCGCCATCCGCGCGGAGTCGTAGACGTTCATCTGACAGCCGTATGTCTTAATGAAGAGTTTTTTCGCCAACGCTACTGTCCTACCGGATTAGGTGCGCGCGAAACGACGAACGTATCGATCAAGGCTTTAAGCCCAAGTACAACAATTGTTTCAATGGAACACTCTATCACCGGATGCGTGTTGCTGACAAGCGCTCCTGATAAGCCGGTTGTAGGTCGAAGATTTATTTTTTCCAAAATCGTAAAATTTACTTTTTTAACGGCACCGCGAACAACTCTAAGCGGTGATCAACCAGCCGATAGCCCAGTTCTTGCGCAATAATGTGCTGTAATTTTTCGATTTCTTCACTTTGGAACTCAATCACCTGGCCGGATTCGATGTCGATCAGGTGATCGTGGTGGCTCTCCGACACTTCTTCATAACGCGCGCGGCCATCTCCAAATTCATGGCGTTCCAGAATTTGTTCTTCTTCGAATAGGCGAACAGTTCGATATACCGTGGCGATGCTGATTTTGGGATCAATGGCGATCGCGCGCCGGTGCACCATTTCAACGTCAGGATGGTCGACTGCAGCGCTTAAAACGCGGGCGATAACGCGGCGCTGGCCGGTCATTTTTAAACCTTTCGCCACGCATAATTGCTCGATACTATCGTTCACGGTCTATCCCTCATACTGCAACATTAGCCCACAACATTAGAATGAATATTATTATAACCTATATAGCGCAACGTCGGTACTTTCATAGCGGCGGAAGTTTATTAATGTTGAAAGATTTGGAATGTTAAAAATTTTAAGCGTCCCGGTATAGAAGGGCCTAATCCTTGCTACTTCGACGCGATCGTGTCCCCAAACCGATCGCCTTCGCCAACTTGCTGCGCTGGTGCGCGTAATTTGGCGCGACCATGGGGTAATCATTCGCCAATCCCCAGCGTTCGCGATATTCGTCCGGCGTCATGTTATAGGCCGTCTTGAGATGACGCTTCAGCATCTTCAGTTTTTTGCCGTCTTCCAGGCAGATGATGTATTCCGGGGTGATTGATTTGCGAACGGTGACAGCGGGGGTCGGGCGCTCGGTCATGCCGTCGCCAGTCTTGTCCATATTGGCGAGGGTTTTGTATACCTGCTCGATCAAGCCGGGTAATTCCGTCAAATCAACCGTGTTATTTGCGACATGCGCCGCAACGATTTCAGACGCCAACCGCAAAATATAATTCGATTCCGGGCCGGGTTTCTCTATTTCGGGCATTGTATTCATATGTTTTGACTACGAACTGTTGTTCCATTTTTATGTAAAACCGACGAAATTTATCATTTTTATTAATTATTCGAAATAAACTCAAATAATATCTAAAAAACTTAGGTTACCATAATATTCCAATTCGTAAAAACAATATTTCACTTCAATTATTATTTATATTTTAGCCTTGATTCAGGCTAAATTTTTGTTTGTTAGGTCGTATTTCATGATTAATGCATCCATGCGGTTTCCGCTGGGATCCTGGTAATAATTCTTTCGACGCCCGGCGACATCAAATCCCAAGCGGCGGTATAGCTCCGTGGCGCCGGGGTTGTTGACGGCGACCTCCAAAAAGACGGATTTGGCCTCCCGCGCCGCGGCCAGTGCGATTAGGGTTTCCACCAAGGCCCGGCCAACGCCGCGGCGACGAAATTCATGCGCGACGCCTATACTGAATATTTCCGATTCGTCCAACACCACCCG
>JAPKDL010000081.1 GCA_028822585.1 Alphaproteobacteria bacterium
AAAACCCGCGCCACCAAATCCGCTCCGCGCATGAATACACTCCTTAAGAAAAAAAATTCTTCAAATATATATTCGTTTGACGCAGGATTGTCACCAATGTGATCCGCAGGCAATACTGCGTCCATGGTAGAGTTTTCCTTTGGAATTGGCGTTGTTGGAAGCGGCATAATCATCAAGTTTCACGCCAAGGCAATTCAAGTCATCGAGGGTGCAGTATTGGTTGCGACCTATTCCCGGCGCGACCGGGCCGCAACAAATTTCATAACCCACGATCCCGGCGCAGCCCATGCCGGCGTTGGTAAATTCCTCACCCATGACGGCCGCGATATTGTCACCATTTACACCCCCAGCGGCATGAAACCTGGGCGCTGGATGGCGGTGGCACCCGTATTCTCAAAATTTTGCGGGAACTGAACGCCAGCGATTATGACAACCCCCTGTCCATCGAACCATAGATGGCCGCCGTATTCCGTGACCCTGACGAGGCAGTAGTCTCCCCGGAAGACGCCTACACTACGTATATCAAATCCGGACGCCGGGTTATGCGAATACTGAACGACCTTGAGTTTTCATATAGTCGTTATTAAAGGTTTTATGACATAATTCATTTCGCTAAAAACCAATCCATGATGGCGCCGTTTTCATCGAGGGCGTGGGCGTGCGACAAATCGGGCACTTCGCGGTAGACCACATTGGCGCCCTTGTCGGCCAAGGATTGGTGCGTGTCCCGCGCGGCATGTGGGGGAAACATCCAATCCAAGGCGCCGTGGACAATATAGATGGGCAGGCCTGAAATGCGGTCGCGTTCCGCGTCTTCCAACAACAAAGGGTGAAACCCCGATGACATCGGCGCCACATGCGTAAACGGAGCGTCCACCCGCAAGCCACTTAAATACGCAAAAGTACCCCCATCGCTCATGCCAGTTAGCAAGACCCGCGTCGCGTCAATCTCCCAATGTTCCTTTATTTGACGTAACATCCTGTCGAGATTGTCGATATCGACGTCCGGCTCCATCAATGACCAGGTGTCGCTGAACGACGTGGGGCTCAACAAAATGGCTCCCCGGCTCCGCGCTTCACGTATCCAACTCCACAGAAACAACCGCCCGTGCCCATGCCCCCCGTGCAGCGCGACAATTAACGGCAGCGGCTGTGACGCATCATAGGTCTCGGGCACATAGACCGAAAACCCACCGCGATCACCCCGATCATTATTGGCATGGATGACACCTGTATTTTCGTTATCCACCCTACAGGCCGCTTCGCTCAGGCGTGCCTCTAGCGCTTCATCGGTACGTGCCCCTTCCTCCAGAAAAAACTGACTGACCGGCGGCAACAACCCAGCGATGGGATAAAGCGCTTCGGCGGCGCGAGTAGACCGCCGCATCGCGCGGCGTGCCGCCGACATCCGGTCATCCTCGTTTTCCGCCGCGCGCAAACCCTCAAAGGCTTCGCAAACCGCGTCCCCAGCGTCTTTAATCCGGCGGTTAATGTCCGCCAGGCGATCTGGCCAATCTATTGTACTAAATTGCGCCAACGCCGTGCGCACCCCCGTATCAGGCGCGCCGGCATGGTCAATCAAATTTTGTAATTGCGGCGGATGTAAATAACGCCCGATAAAAATTAGGACTTCCATCGAATGCAGCAATGGCGGCAAGATCGCCATGATCGCATCAAGGCGCGCCTCGTTATCGGCACTCAAAACCCACCTCCTTCCTGTATGGTCCGACCCAGCGGTCTGGTCGAAACGCTTGGCACCCAAGCATTTCGTAACTCAGATCACCAACCTATTAATCAATTTCCCCATCAGGAAAGAAACTATATTCGAAATTCTTGAAATGTCACCAATATCGCTGCTGAAGGCTGAAATGTAGCTTAAATGTCCGGACATGAGGCTGAACCACGCCTTTTCCCGTGATTTGAAACAAATTTCTGTTCCCGCACGCCGGACTTGGTTATAATGTGCACGTGTTCGTAAAACCCTTGCAATGGGCGCGTGTCGTCGACGGCAAGCTAGGGATTTCCGAACCAGAACGCCAAACACGATAGCGAAACCCCACGTTGTTTGAGTGGATTTTCTGCCGCACCAAGATGCGTGCGTTGGGTTCCTGGCGACGCATATAGAACGAGATGTCGACCGCACGATGACACCAGATACGACGACACGAACGCCAAGAAGGTAATTTCTAATTTATGACGACGCTACGCGCCCGAACAGCTGCGGTGCAACAGATACTTTTGCGCTAAACAAGCGAACCTGATAGGTTCCCCGCCCGCCCTGCAAAAAGACGGGAAATAGGGTCGCAGAAATTGGTTCGATATAGGACGTAACGACGATAAAAACGATCAAGGCCGTAAGAGGACAAGAATGAAGATAGACAAGACCACGAAGGCCACGCTTCCCGGGTTTCCCGAACGCCAAGGGCTATACGATCCACGCAACGAGCACGACGCTTGCGGTATCGGATTCGTCGCCAATATCAAGGGACGGAAAAGTCACGAGATCATCAAGCAAGGCCTTCAGGTCCTCGTTAATCTTACCCATCGCGGCGCCGTTGGCGCAGACCCCAAAGCGGGCGACGGTGCGGGCATACTTATCCAGATTCCGGACGCGTTCTATCGCGAAGAATGCGCCATACTAGGATTCGAGTTGCCCTCCCAGGGTGAATACGGTGTTGGGCTTGTGTACCTACCACGCGGCAAAGCGGCGCGAGAAAAATGCCAGGCCATCATTGAACAAACAGTCATCACCGAAGGTCAGTCGGTGCTCGGTTGGCGCGACATGCCTGTCGACAATAGTGATTTAGGTGAATCTGTGTTGGCGACGGAACCCGTCATTCGGCAAATTTTTGTCGGGCGTGGCGACAATTGCCCGGACACAGACGCGCTGGAACGCAAACTATTCGTCATCCGTAAAGCCGCCCGAAACGAAATCAGTCCTTTGGGCCTCGATTACATCGACTTCTATACCGTGTCGTTTTCCGCGCGGACGGTCGTGTATAAAGGCATGGTTTTGGCCAATCAGGTCGAGACGTTTTACAAGGATTTGCAGGACGAACGCGTGGTCTCGGCGCTGGCCTTGGTTCACCAACGGTTTTCAACCAACACCTTTCCCGCCTGGCGGCTGGCGCATCCGTTCCGGATGATTTGCCACAATGGCGAGATCAACACCCTTCGCGGCAATCAAAACTGGATGAACGCGCGCCGTGACTCCATGGAATCCGACCTGTTCGGCGACGACCTAAAGAAGACATGGCCGCTGATTGCCGAAGGCCGATCCGATTCCGCCGGTTTCGACAATGCGTTGGAACTATTAGTTTTAGGCGGGTATTCACTGGCGCACGCCATGATGTTGATGATCCCAGAAGCCTGGAACGGAAATCCCTTGATGGATGCGCAACGCCGGGCGTTTTATGAATATTACGCCGCGTTGATGGAACCATGGGACGGCCCCGCCGCCGTCGCCTTCACCGACGGGCGGCAAATCGGCGCGACGCTTGACCGCAATGGCTTGCGTCCGGCGCGATATCTCGTCACTGACGACGATATGGTGTTAATGGCGTCGGAAATGGGCGTCTTACCCATACCCGAAGAGCGCATCGTTGAAAAATGGCGGTTACAGCCGGGCAAAATGTTGCTGATCGACCTGGAGCAGGGCAGGATTATCGACGACGCCGAAATCAAGGCAGAATTATCAGGCCTGCGCCCGTACCAGGAATGGCTTGACCGCACGCAAATCGTGCTGGAAGACCTGCCCAACACCGGGATCACCAGCCCGCCATCCAACACCACAAGCTTGCTTGATCAACAACAGGCGTTTGGATACACCCAGGAAGATTTGAAGCTTCTGATGGCGCCGATGGCCGCAACCGGGCAGGAAGCAATTGGCTCCATGGGCGCGGACACGCCGATTGCGGCGCTGTCGAGTCGGCCAAAATTACTGTTTGCATATTTCAAGCAGCTTTTCGCCCAGGTCACAAACCCGCCGGTTGACCCAATCCGCGAAGAACTTGTCATGTCGTTGATGTCCCTGATAGGACCGCGCCCCAATCTTCTGGGCTTTAACGACAAAGGCTCCCATAGCAGGCTCGAAGTTCGCCAACCCATCTTGACCAATGAGGATTTGGAAAAGGTCCGCGCCATTGGCGACATCACAGACAACCCCTTCCGGACCTTGACACTGGACATGACCTATCCCGCCAAGAACGAAGCGGCGGGCCTGAAGACAGCGCTGGATGAATTATGCGCGCGCGCCGAAGCAGCGTGCCATGAAGACTACAACATTGTGGTGCTGAGCGACCGCGGCGTCGCCGCCGACCGGATCGCCATCCCCTCGTTGTTGGCGACCTCGGCAGTGCACCATCATTTGATTGACGCAGGCTTGCGCACTGCGTTGGGCCTTGTCGTCGAAACTGGCGAGGCGCGGGAAGTTCACCATTTCTGCTTGCTGGCCGGGTATGGTGCGGAAGCTATCAACCCCTATCTGGCGTTTGAAACCTTAATGGACATGAAGCCAGATTTACCTCGCGACTTAAGCGAGGACGAAATCAAAACCCGCTACATCAAGGCCATCGACAAGGGCCTATTAAAAGTCATGTCGAAGATGGGAATTTCGACGTATCAGTCCTATTGTGGGGCCCAGATTTTTGACGCTATCGGCCTCTCAGATAGCTTCGTAGAGGATTATTTTTTCGGCACCCATTCCGCGATTGGCGGCGTTGGGCTCCCTGAAATCGCGCGCGAAACCATTGAACGGCACCGTTTGGCGTTTGGCGGCGACATGGTTTACAAAAAGTTCCTCGACGCGGGCGGCGACTACGCCTACCGACTGCGCGGCGAAGACCATTACTGGACGCCAGAGACAATTGGCAGCCTGCAACACGCCGTACGTGCCGACTCCCCGGACCGCTACCGCGATTTCGCAACCGCGATCAACGACCAAAGCAAAAAGCTAAAAACCATCCGAGGACTGTTAGATATAAAGTCATTGGACAACGCTATTCCTTTGGAGCAAGTCGAACCCGCCAGCGATATCGTTAAACGTTTTGCCACCGGTGCCATGTCGTATGGCTCCATTTCCCGTGAATCACACACCAACCTCGCCATCGCGATGAACCGCATTGGCGGCAAATCTAATACCGGCGAAGGCGGTGAAGAAGTGGACCGCTATATTCCCTTGGACAACGGCGATTCAAAACGATCCGCGATCAAACAGGTTGCATCCGGTCGGTTCGGCGTCAATGCGGAATATCTGGTCAATTCGGATATGATGCAAATCAAGATGGCCCAGGGTGCCAAACCCGGCGAAGGCGGTCAACTTCCCGGCCACAAGGTCGACGCGGTCATCGCCAAGGTTCGCCATTCGACGCCAGGGGTTGGCCTGATTTCGCCACCACCACACCACGACATCTATTCCATCGAAGATTTGGCGCAGTTGATTTACGACCTGAAAAATGTCAATCCCAAGGGCGATGTCAGCGTCAAGCTAGTATCAGAAATTGGCGTCGGAACGGTCGCTGCGGGCGTCTCAAAAGCACTGTCCGACCATGTCACGATTTCCGGGTACGAAGGCGGCACGGGCGCCAGCCCGTTAACGTCGATCACCCATGCGGGATCTCCGTGGGAAATTGGTCTTGCGGAAACGCATCAAACGTTGGTGTTGAACAAATTACGCGGTCGTATCGCCGTGCAGGTCGATGGCGGGTTACGCACAGGCCGAGATGTGGTCATTGGTGCCTTGCTGGGCGCGGATGAGTTCGGCTTCGCTTCCGCGCCGCTTATTGCATCAGGCTGCATCATGATGCGCAAATGCCATCTGAACACATGCCCGGTCGGCATCGCAACGCAGGATCCAGAACTTCGCAAACGCTTTACCGGAAAACCGGAACACGTCATCAACTACTTCTTTTTTATAGCAGAAGAAGTCCGTGAAATAATGGCGCAACTCGGCTTCCGCACGTTTAACGAAATGATCGGACAATCCGACCGCCTGGATCAACGCCAAGCGATAGACCATTACAAAGCGAAAGGCATCGATCTCGCAAAAGTATTGCACAAACCCAAAGCACCGGATGGCGCGGCCATTTTTAACAGTGAACGCCAAGCCCACCAGCTTGACACGGTTTTAGATCGCAGATTGATCGAACAGGCCCTACCAGCCTTGGAACAAGGCAAACCCGTTGTGATCGAAGAAGCCATCCACAATACGGACCGGACCACCGGTGCCATGTTGTCTGGCAAAGTGGCCGAACGATATGGCAGCGCCGGGCTTCCAGACGACACCATCTCCATCAAACTTACAGGCACGGCGGGGCAAAGTTTCGGCGCGTTTGTCGCCAGCGGCGTCACCATCGACTTAATGGGCGAAGCCAACGACTATGTCGGCAAGGGGTTGAGCGGTGGTCGCTTAATTGTCCGCCCTTCCCCAGACAGTAAAATTGTCCCGGAAGAAAGCATCATCGTCGGCAACACCGTGTTATACGGCGCGACTGAAGGCGAATGTTATTTCCACGGCGTCGCAGGTGAACGCTTCGCCGTGCGGAATTCCGGTGCCATCGCGGTTGTTGAAGGTGTCGGCGACCATGGGTGTGAATACATGACCGGCGGCATCGTCGTCGTGTTGGGATCAACGGGCCGAAATTTTGCGGCGGGAATGAGCGGTGGTATCGCCTATGTGCTCGACGAAGAAGGTAATTTCGAACAGCACTGTAATCTGGTCATGGTTGAGTTGGAGCCGATCACGGCGGAAGACGAAACTTTGGAAAAACTCGCACATCAAGGGGGCGACTTGGAAACTCATGGCCGGGTCGACGTTGACCGCGACATGACTGGCCACGATGCGGAACGGCTGCATAAATTGATCGAAATGCACGCACACTATACGAACTCCGGCCAAGCGCAGCGCATCCTGGAAAATTGGGAGTTTTACAAAACACTCTTCGTGAAAGTCATGCCAGTGGATTATCGGCGCGCCTTACAGGAAATGCAGCTTGCGCAAAACGCTGCAGTGAAGGCCGACTTGCCTGCGGAGGGCGCATAACATGGGTAAGGTTACAGGCTTTTTGGAAATTGACCGCCAAGATCGCAGATACGCGCCAGCCAGCGACCGCGTCCGACATTTTAAGGAATTCGTGCTGCCTCTGGACCATGACAGCGTATCTCGTCAAGGGGCGCGCTGCATGGATTGTGGTATTCCGTTCTGTCATCAGGGCTGTCCCGTCAACAACATCATCCCCGACTGGAACGATCTGGTTTACAAGGGCGAATGGCGGGACGCTTTGGACGTTCTGCAATCGACCAACAATTTTCCAGAATTCACCGGTCGGATTTGCCCCGCACCGTGTGAGGAATCCTGCACGCTGAATATCGACGACAACCCGGTCACGATTAAGACCATCGAATGCGCAATCGTCGACAATGGTTGGAAAGAAGGTTGGATCACGCCTGTCCTCGCGGACAAAAAATCTGGTAAACGCGTGGCGGTAGTCGGCGGCGGTCCGGCCGGTCTCGCCTGCGCGCAACAATTGGCCCGCGCCGGGCATGACGTCACTTTGTTTGAAAAAAATGCGGCACCGGGTGGGTTGTTACGTTACGGCATTCCTGACTTCAAAATGGAAAAGCATCTCATCGACCGACGCATGGAACAAATGGAAGCCGAAGGCGTCCAGTTTGAGACCAATTGCCATATTGGCGTCGACCGGACAGCGAAAGAACTGCTCGATGAATTCGACGCGGTCGTCCTTAGTGGCGGTTCGGAACTTGCACGCGATTTGCCCATCAAGGGCCGCGAATTGCAGGGCGTCGAACAAGCGATGACCTTCCTGCCCCAACAAAACCGGCGAGGGCGCGGGGAATCGCTGGGCGATGCGGAAGATATTCTGGCCGAAGGCAAGCATGTCGTCGTTATCGGCGGCGGCGACACCGGCTCAGATTGCATTGGCACATCGTTCCGGCAGGGTGCTGTTTCAGTGACGCAGCTGGAAATCATGCCCAAACCACCAGAAATCCCAGACAAGGAAATGACCTGGCCCTTATGGCCGCAACGACTACGGACATCATCGTCGCAGGCCGAAGGCGCAATCCGAGACTGGAGCGTCACGACGAGCCGATTGACCGGCAAAAATGGAACAGTTACTGAACTTCACGGTCGCCGGCTTGACGGGAAAATGAAGGAAATTCCCGGCAGCGATTTCATCTTGAAAGCCGATCTGGTGTTGTTGGCGATGGGTTTTGTTCATCCCGTGCACGAAGGCATGTTAGACGAACTTGGCGCCGATCGTGATCAACGCGGCAACGTTTTGGCAGACGACAACGACTACCAAACGAGCGTATCGAAAGTATTCGCTGCAGGCGATATGCGACGCGGTCAATCGCTGGTCGTCTGGGCCATCCGCGAAGGCCGTCAATGCGCCCGCGCGGTCGATGAGTTCCTCATGGGAGAGTCAGTTCTCCCACGCTAATCATTTTTAGGAGATGTGACCCATGATCGTCGACGTTCACGCCCACTATATCCCTCAAAAAATGCTCGATGAACTGGCGAGCGGTCGCGTATCGTTTCCCAATGTCGAATTGATGCATGAAGGCGGCGTGTTCAAACTTGGGTTTGCAGGCGGAGCGTTGACGCGACCGGTTATGCCGAAACTCCGTGAAACCGACCTTCGAAAGTCCTGGATGGACGACAACGGCATCGACATGCAGGTCACCGGCGGCTGGCTGGACAGTTTTGGATACGAATTGCCGCCGGAAGAAGGAGAAGCCTGGAGCCGTTTTCTCAACGACCATCTGAGCGAGGCGACCCAAACTAACAATTTTCTGGCCCCGCTCGGCAGCGTACCGTTACAGGATGGTGCGCGCGCCGCGAAAATGTTGGAAGAGGTTCTGGAAGCCGGACATAAAGGCGTGATGATCGGGACACAACCGCACGGATCATCAGGCAATCTGGACGACCCGTCGCTGGACCCCTTCTGGGAAGCGGCCTCGGCCTTGGAAGCTGTGCTTTATGTCCACCCCATGTTTGGGTGTGGCGACCCCCGTTTAGAAGATTTTGGCATGATAAATGCTGTTGGTCGCGGGCTGGACACAACAACCGCAATCGCGCGGATGTTGTTCACCGGGCATTTCATCAAGTATCCCAACATGAAAATTGTCCTGTCCCACGGCGGCGGAGCGCTGCCATTCATGCTGGGACGCCTGCAACACAACGCCAATATCCACCCCGGTGAATTTGCCGACCCAACGGAAGGATTTCGACGGTTGTATTTCGACACGGTTTTGACCGACCCCGAAGCGCTGAAATTCACACAGGGCAAAACCGGATCGGACAAGCTGATGATGGGGTCGGACTATCCTTTCCCCATCGGCGACAAGGAACCCTGCAAGATCGTACACGATGCCGGTTTCAGTAAAATTGACACCAGCGCCATTCTGGGCGACACCGCCACCACGTTGTTTCAATTGGACGGCGGCGGGTGTAGCGGCCACCATTAGAGCATAAGTTGGTAACATTTCCGGAGACCGCGTCATGGCCACGCAAGTAGTAGAAAATCCAAACGATCCTTTTATTGAACGCCGCGCCCCCGCCATGCCGCTTGAACCAATCAATGATCCGGCAGGATGGACGCCGGCCGAATTGACTAAGACCAATGCGTGGCGGTACGATTTCACTGATTTGGAAATTGACGATTTCCGAAATGCGATCGCGGGGCTCTATGCGGATGGCGTCGACTTAATGACATTGGGCCGAGACGACTTTCCCCTGCCTCACCTGGCGAACACCCTTCGCGACATCCGCCAAGAGCTACTCTATGGACGCGGGTTTATTCTGTTTCGCGGGTTGCCTATTGAAGAATTAGGCAAACGCGGCGCGGTCGCGGCGTTCTGGGCGATCAGTCAACATCTAGGCGACGGCGTGTTATCACAAAACAAACGCGGCCATGTTCTGGGCCATGTGACTGACCTCGGCCAAACCAAGGCAAACCCGTCCCAGCGCGGCCCCTATTCGCGTGAAGAAATTCCCTTCCATGCCGATTGTGGCGACATTGTCGGGTTGTTGTGCCTCGAAACACCAATTTCCGGCGGTGAAAGCCACCTCGCCAGTTCCGTCACCGTCCACAATGAGTTACTGAAAACCCGTCCGGATATTGTCCGGACACTCGCCGAGCCCTATTATCGAGATCGCCGCGACGAAGTTCCACCGAACATGAAGCCTTGGTACAAACTTCCAGTGTTCAACTATCACCAAGGCTATTTTAGTTCGTCCATCGAGCCGACATATATGGGGTCAGCCCACCGTTTCGGCCCGGAATTTACGATGACGCCCGCGCAAAAGGAAGCCCTCGATACCGTCCAAAGTGTGGCAAAAGAACAAAGCTTCGAAATGGGATTCCAACGTGGCGATATGCAATTTCTGAATAACCATGTCATTTTCCACACCCGCCTCGGCTATCAGGATCGCGACGAACCGGATCGCAAACGCCATCTGGTGCGGATATGGGTGCGAGCGCTCAACGGGCGCCCTCTGCCCGACGCGTTCTACGAACGCCATGGTACGCGCGATACGGTAGAGCGACCCGGCGGCATTATCGGTCCTGATACGGTGTTGAACGCGCCTATTGACCGGGAATAGGAATAGAAATGACCACAGATTCACTGCGCAAATCTCAAAGCGAAAAGGCGGCCCAATTCCGCGCCCTTCATCAAGGCCCCGACCCGTTTATCATCGCCAATCCTTTTGACGCAGGTTCCGCCAGAATATTAGCAGGGTTGGGTTTCAAGGCGTTGGCCACCTCAAGCGGCGGGTTCGCCGGCACCTTGGGTCGACGCGACGGGCGCATAGAACGAGACGAATCACTGGCGCATGCCCGCGCAGTTGTCGACGCCGTCGACCTACCTATTTCCGCCGACCTGGAGAACGGGTTTGGCCATGAAGCGTGTTTTCCCGCCAAAACCGTACTCCTGGCCGCCGAAACCGGGTTGGTCGGTTGTTCCATTGAAGACGCGACCGGCGACCTCGCGAACCCACTTTATACGTTTGATGACGCGGTCACGCGGATCGCCGCCGCTGCGGACGCCGCGAAATCGGTTGGGTTTGATTTCACCCTAACAGCGAGAACGGAATGCTTTCTGCGCGGCAAGCCGGACCTCGCCGATGTCATCAAGCGACTGAAAGCATTTGAAGCCGCCGGAGCGGATGTCCTGATGGCGCCTGGCCTACCGGACCTCGACGCGGTCAAGGCGGTGTGTGCAGCAGTCTCAGGGCCCGTGAATTTCATGGCCGGAATCCCTGGAAAATCATTTCCGCTCGCCGATTTGACGGCTGCCGGCGTCCGGCGAGTCAGCCTCGCCACGTCGCTCTATCGCGCGGCGATGTCGGGCTTGATCAATGCCGCCAGCGAAGCCAGAGACAGCGGAACATTCGATTTTGTCGATACGTCGATCCCGACCCCGGAACTCGCCGGGTACATGAACGGTTAATCTTGCCGCGTCACGCCACAAGGGGTTGTGACAATATCCATAAGCTGACCATGGTGTACGCCACCATAAAGATCAGCATGGGAATTTGACTCCGCAACGCCTGCGCGCGGTCCCTAAACACGCCTATCGCCATGAAATGGGCGATATATACGTCGAGAACATGCCCCACGACGCTGGCGGTGACGGCGACATACCAGATCATTTTGGCGTTCACGACGCCGATGTCGACGGTGTAATTCCTTGTCCCAAACAAATCCCCACAGGAACACCTCTTCGTTGTCGAAGCCAGCACGCATAAGGTTCTGGGCAAGCTCAAAATGTTGCACAAAAAATCACCGTGCGGCATCGAGCCGGTGGAATTCCTGCGGGCGCCAGCGTCCAATCCGGCGCCTGCTTACACCACCAATATGTTTGGTACCGCGTTATAGACCGCAACCTGGAAGCCATCGAAAAAAAATTTCAACGTCAATGAAGTCTTCGACCTGTCAAAGGTCAATGGTGGCGAACCGCTGAAGATGCACTTCGTCGATGGCGGCAAGACCATGTATATCACCACCGCCAATCCGATCTTAATTCGTACCTTCGACTTGTCCAGGTACGAATCGAAACAGGGGAAGTCTTTGGTCACCGGACAAGGCGCGCGTCACGTCGGCCTGACCCACGACGAACGTTACGACTTTGTGCAGAATTCATTCATCAATTTTCCCGGCATGCAGACGGTTCGGTTTCCGTCGTGGATCTGAAGTCGCAAAAGGTCGTGGCATCCATGGACACACTTATAAACATGGGACTAAATCCGAATAGAATCGTTTTGCTGCCAAAATGGAACCATTTGGGCAGGTATTAACGGCACCTTGTGCACGCCCTTCTCTGGCGACATAATCAACTCCACTTATTTTGTCGAAGGAATTCAAGATGACTTATGATCATATAACGGTTGAACCCATCGCGGGTGCCTGTGGCGCGGAAATTGGCGGCGTCGACCTGTCGCAGGATTTGGATGACGCGACTTTTGGCGACATTAAAAAAGCCTTTGTCGATCATCAGGTGATATTTTTCCGCGACCAGGTTTTAACGGAAGATCAGCACAAGACGTTTGGAAAACGCTTCGGCACCCTCAACATTCACCCGCGTTACGAACCGTTGGAAGGCCATCCTGAAATCTTCCCTATCCGCAAAGACCCGGAACACACAAAAATCGTCGGAGAATCCTGGCACCATGATTTAACACATCTGCCCAAACCGCCCTTGGGGTCAATTCTGTACGGACTGGAAGTCCCATCGGTTGGTGGCGACACCATGTTCGCCAGCCAGTACCTCGCCTATGAAACGCTTTCGGACGGTTTGAAGGAAACGTTGGGAACTTTGATCGGTGTCCACGACAATCGTATTCAAGCGCCTTCACAGGCCGCGTCGAAAAATGCGGTCCGCACCAGTAAGCTCCGCGAGGACGACGGCATCGAAGAACCCGAATGCGAACATCCCGTCGTCATCACCCACCCGGAGTCTAAACGCAAGGCGCTCTATGTAAATCGCATTCGCACCCATCGCTTTGCGGGCATGACGGAAGAAGAAAGCCGCCCGCTGCTGGATTATTTATGCGATCACGCGGAAAAATCGGAATTCACTTGCCGCTTCCGCTGGCGCAAAGGTTCGATTGCGTTTTGGGACAACCGTTGCGTTATGCATAAGGCGCTAAACGATTATCCCGGCCAAAAGCGCTACATGAATCGCGTTACCGTCAACGGCGCTAGGCCTGTGCATTAACAAGCTTCGCGAATTCGGCTTCGGTAAACCGGAGCGTGACACATTGCGGGCAATACCAATCAAACGCCTCTATGCGCAACAACACCGCGCGTTCCACCTTTGCGCGGTAGGCGGGATCCTCCAGACGCGCCAATAACGCCGGGTCGTCGTTATGATGTACAATCCGGGCCCACGCCCAAATTTTTAAACGCCGCCAGTTCGCGTGATCGATCAAGATTAACCACACCCGATCATTCTCCACCATGTTTCCTACTCTGAGATATTGGATGTTGCCACGAAATTTTTCATAATCATTAATGAGGTCATCCAACACTTTCAGAAACCCTGTGGTAGCACCCCGGAATTGCACATAGGGCCAGCCCCCTTTATTTACGGTTGAATGATAAAACCCGTCCCGCACTTCAAAAAACGCGGCTTCGGTCGCACCCAGGACAGTCCCCGCGACATCACCATGTTTGAAGCGTTCGTTCTTGTCGCGGCTGGCTCTCGCAAAAACCTGAGCGTTCGTCGACTTTATGACCGAACGTCTCGGAGCCGACCCGGCGTTTCATTAGGTGGCTGGCGCGACGCTGACGACCTGTTCTTACTCCTTGGCACCATCAGCGTATTGCTGGTGAATTTCCGCCAGCACCGGCTCATCCGCCGTCCGTTCTGCAAAATCCTGCATCATGGCGAACTGTTTTTCAGAAAAGGCGTAGATATCGACATTCGGCGGTTTTGGAATCAACGTCGAGAACTTCACCAGAACCCAACCACCGCGTGACTTTTGCGCAACTCCATACTCAAAGACGGCGTGCTGTCCAACAGCCATTGGCCACGTGGTTTTAAAATCGCCGCATCGTGCGCAACCCAATTCCGTTCCGCGTCGAAATCATCCCACGCAACCATTTTTTATCGCGATACACCACTGGCGCATCTTGGAAAAGATTACACGCCCAACCGGGCCGAGGCAGTAATAAATTATCCAGACCGGCCTCGTCCCGATAAGCGAAAAACAGCATGGTCAGACACTGCTGCAGTTTAACATCGTGAATATCGCACAACCCCAACTCGGTAAGTTCAGGACAGAGAAGTCCAGCTAGAATATAGACCGTCGGTGCGATCCGTACGGCGAATTATTTGCGTTTTTTTAATTAGATACCAACGCCGATATCAGTGGTCGCGCAAAATGACCGCGCGCCTTGCCGCACGGGGGCCCACGCCACCAAGAGCATAAATTTATCCGCATGCGTCAGCGCATCGTCAATCGTCAATGGCAACTGGACGTAACAGCCCTTTCCGCAAGCTGTGCAGGTGAAGCGTCGTACCGCGGGCTAGGGTC
>JAPKDL010000226.1 GCA_028822585.1 Alphaproteobacteria bacterium
AGTTGTTTGGGTTTCTGGATTTATATTTCTAGCTGCTATAAATGACGTTTTGGCCTCATTTTTTACAGTTGGGCCCAAACGGTGCCAGGAGTGTCATGTTGAGGAGACAAAAATTTGGGGCGGGACAGCAAAATTTTCAGGGTATAAAAAATTCATCGAATTAAAAATGCTGAAAAATTTCTAAAGGCAATTGGCGATAAACGTATGAAAAAAGTCGCCGACATGCATCATGTGCCATTATACCGCGGTTCAAAAACCCTTAAGAAAGAAACCAAAAATTATCCATGGAGTTTCGTGTGAAGGGTGCCATGGCCCCGCTTCGGGTTGGTTGGAAATTCACTATGATTATGGGAAAGGAGTCAAACGTAGCGCTGAATCAAAGGAACACAAGTTGACCCGACTGAGAATGTCGGATGATGCAGGTATGATACGACCATCGGAGTTTTATGATGTGGCGGCTAATTGCATGTCATGTCACGGTCTAGCTGCGCCGAACCTTCCTACAGAGGTTGCTGTAAAATTATTTTCTAGTGGGCACCCGCTTAAAACAGGATTTGAATTGGTAGAATATAGCCAGGGCAGACTTCGGCATCGTTTTATCCCCCTGATCAGACAGTAAACAAAAAAATGACTTCTACTGAATTGGCTCGATTGTATGCAGTAGGCCAAGCGGCATCTTTTGTATATGCATCCAAAGCAATTAAGAAAGCGGGAGACGAAGCGTATATAGCTGAACAGAAAATACGTATAGCAACTGCAATAATAGCGCTAACTGCTGTGCAGGATAGCCTTGTGGAAGCGAAAGCTCTGCTGGCCGAACCATCAGAAGAGAACGGACGAAAATTCGCAAACGCGTTGGTGGGCCAAGACTTGACGGAGGTTTTTGCCGGCATGCTACCAAAAACCTACAGGTAACTGGGACATAATTTTTTATGATCAATTTACGCTTGGTACTTTCAGGTCTTTGAGGGGCCGTTTAAACTTAATATGCTGGCAATAGAGATTGATGAAACTGAGGCGTTAGTAAAGGCGCGCAAAGGACAGGTTTCAGATCATGAAATTTTTGACGCCGTTAACGCGAAAGGTTTGTACTCCTGAATTTCCTGTTCGCTGAGGCCCTGTAATTCATGGGGGAACACCAGCCATTTTTCGGTTTCATGCACATAGAAATCGGGTGTGATATCGACTTTGCGTTTGCCCGGTTTATAATACACGGTCGCCACTTTCATCGAGGGCGTGTTGCGCCGGGATAAATTTCGGATCGTGTCCAGGATCGCCTGGACGCTGTGTCCACTGTCGAAGACATCATCGATGATCAGCAGATTATCCTCCGCATTTACGTTTTCGATGATGTAATGCAGGCCGTGGACCTGCACACTGTCCCGGCGTTTGTCGATGCCATCATATGACGAGGTTCGAATGGCGATGTGGTCGGTCGAGACGCCGTGATATTCCAGTAATTCCTGCACGGCGATTCCAACCGGCGCGCCGCCGCGCCATACGCCGACAAGATAGTTCGGCGTGAACCCTGAATCCAGAACGAGATGCCCCAGATGATAGGAATCCTGCAACAGCTCATTGGCGGTGATGAAGTGTTTCTCGACCGTGTTGGTGCCCTTCAACCTAACACGTAATGCAGAACACCCAGCGCCGCCACCAGGAACACCGCCGGGCTGACCTCGGTGATACGCCCACTGGCGACCTTAACGACAGCGTAGGTGATGAACCCGATTGCGATGCCGTTGGCGATGGAAAACGTCAACGGCATTAAAATCGCCGCCAACATAGCAGGGGCGAATTCGGTCGCGTCGTCCCAATCAATCTCGACGATGTTGCGCATGAAGAACGTTGCTACGAACACCAACGCCGCCGCCGTGGCGTATGCAGGGATGCTTTGAGCCAAGGGCGCTAACACGAGACACAGAAGAAACAGCAGCGACACAACGACTGCGGTCAACCCCGTGCGTCCGCCTTCCTTGATGCCCGCAGCACTTTCGATATAGGACGTGGTGTTGGAGGTGCCAAATAGCGCCCCTGCGATGGTGGCGACGGAATCGCTGATCACCGCGCGGCCCACGCCGTCGATTTTGCCATCAGCATCAATTTTATCCGCCAGATTGGCGACGCTGGTCAGCGTGCCGGCAGTGTCGAAGAAATCGACGAAAAGAAACGCGAAGACCACGCCTATCATGGTTGCTGTTAGCGCGCCGGCGATGTCGAGTTTAAACAATGTCGGCGCCAGGCTGGGCGGCAGACTTGCGACGCCTTGGAAGTCCGCGACGCCCGTGACCCAACCGATAATGCTGACGGCCAAAATTCCGATAATAATGCCGCCCGGCACGCGCAACCGGTCAAGTACGGTCATGATGGCGAACCCGGCAGCGAACAGGATCACCGGCAGGCCGGTAATATCGCCTAACCCTACCAGAGTCGCGGGATGATCGACGACAACGCCCGCGCTTTTCAGGCCAATGATGGCTAAAAACAATCCAATACCGGCGCCAATGCCCAGTTTCAGGGATTTGGGGATGGAGTTGATGACCCATTCGCGCAGCCCTGTCAGGCTCAAAATCAGGAACAGGACGCCGCTGACGAACACCGCGCCAAGGGCTACTTCCCAGGGTTGCTTCAGTCCCAACACAATGCCAAAGGCGAAAAAAGCATTGAGCCCCATACCGGGCGCCAGCGCGACGGGCCATTTTGCCCACCACCCCATGATGGAACAGCCCACGACAGCGGCCAAAATCGTGGCGACAAACACGGCACCAAAATCCATATCCGCCTTGGACAGGATGCTGGGATTGACGACGATAATATACGCCATCGTCAAAAACGTCGCGAC
>JAPKDL010000082.1 GCA_028822585.1 Alphaproteobacteria bacterium
TAAACAGCGGTAAAACCAGAAACGTGTAATTTTCCAGAACGCCGAATGGAATTTGAAACTAAAATACGCTAAAATAGCGCATGTCAGAATAGTTAGAAACAAGGTGGAAATTTCCACTTTGTTCTTCACATCTGCGGGTAGATTGTCGACGATTAATGTCATGCCCACGTGGGCATTTTGCGACTGAGGTCGATGTCCTTTATGTTTTCAAGAATTTTGTTCATAGCGTTTTCGGTCGACCTGACGATTCCCTACGAATGTTCGGACACGGATTCGAAAATTGTGCGATCCTCCGAACGTTGCGAGACTCTGTCGACTTCTTCTCGCATTCGCGTGATGTACTGAATAATATTTACAATTCCCGAACGAAGTAGATCCATACTGTTGGCGTCTGTACTCGAACTTATCGTCATTTTCCCCTCGAACAACTCATTCAATAAAATTTGTTAACCTAATGTATAAATAATTAGAATCGTTAACTATAATCAGATTTTGGTCAAATTTTCATAAATTCGAGTGGTCACTCATAGACGTCTTATGAATAGGTTTGCTACAAGACCCCTGGCGTCGAATGGTAACCTTGACGCCGACCTGATTTAAAACCCTGGGATTAAATAGATGACCGATCAAGAGTATCCGGCGGGCGCGCTTGCAGGAAAGCGCATTATTGATTTAACCCGCGTGCTGGGGGGGCCGTACTGCACACAAATTTTGGCGGATCACGGCGCTGAAGTTATCAAGATCGAACCGCCACAAGGCGATGAAGTCCGGGATTGGGGGCCTCCGTTCCACGATGGTGATGCCTCCTATTTCATTGGTGTTAATCGTAATAAACGTTCGATGGGCCTCGATTTGTCGAAGGAAGAGGGCCGCGCCTTGCTGTTACGCCTGCTGGAAGGCGCGGATGTGTTGATTGAAAACTACAAACCCGGCGCCATGGAACGGTGGGGGCTTGGTTATGAAGATACGTTGAAGGAAAAATTCCCAGCCTTGATTCATTGCCGGATCAGTGGGTTTGGCGCCGATGGGCCTATGGGCGGGTTTCCCGGGTATGACGCCATAGTTCAGGCTATGGCGGGATGGTTCAGTGTCAACGGCGTTGCTGGTGGCGACCCCACCCGACTGGGAATTGCCATGGTCGATATGGGCACAGGGCTTTATTCTGCGGTTGCGATTTTGATGGCGATGTCGGAACGGGAGAAGTCAGGCCTAGGTCAGTATATTGACATGACGTTGTTTGATTGCGCCGTTTCGCTCATGCATCCGCACATTATCAATTACAATTTGTCGGGCGATGTACCGGAGCCGACAGGCAATGCGCATACCAATCTCAGCCCGTACGACACGTATCGGACCAAGACGAATGATATTTTCATAGGCGCTGGGAACAATCGGGCTTTCGCGAAACTGTGCATGGAAATTGGCGATTCTTCGTTGGCCGAGGACCCAAGGTTTATCAATAACGCCGACCGTCTGATTCATAAGGACGACTTAAAGGCGGAATTGGAATCCCGGTTGATGAAAATTGATGGAGGGGAAATATGCGAACGGCTTCTAAACGCCGGACTGCCGGCGGGCGCAATTTATGACACGGCGCAAGTCGTTGAGCACCCCCACACGCTGCATCGTCAAATGACTGTGCAGAAGGATTGGTACAAGATGACCGGAATTCCGATCAAATTTTCCCGAACGCCCGGGTCCGTGCGCATGACGCCACCAAAATATGGCGCACACACGCGGGAAATTCTTGGCGATTACGGGCTGAGCGATAGCGAAACTCAGGCGTTGCTGGACGCAGGGGTCGTATTGGAAACGCGTCGAAAATAGCTTAATTCAGCGCAGTAAAAAGGCGGGGACATGATCGCCCAACCCAACGGGGGAGTTGTGATCCTCGCTGGCGGCCCGTTCCGGGCGGCGTTTCTCCTGGGGTTTCCGGGCGCGCGGTTTTTCGCTCGCTTCTGCTGGTTTGGGCGGCTTTGGCGCGGCTTTCCGAGCGCGCCGTTTTGCTACAGGCACCGGCTTATCGTTGTTTGCGGCAGGGCTTTCCACAGCAGGGCTTTCCACGGTGGTGCTTTTCACAGGGCCAGGCGCGGACCCATCGACTTTTAATTCCGGGATATCTTTGCCAATCAATTTGATGATCGCGTCGACATAACGGGAGTCTTCGGATGTGACGAGTGAGATGGCGCGACCCTTTCGTCCGGCGCGGCCCGTTCGGCCCACGCGGTGAACGTAATCTTCCGCCGTCGTCGGTACATCGAAATTAAAGACATGGCTAACGCTGGCGATATCAAGGCCGCGCGCCGCGACGTCCGAACAGACCAGTAATGTCGTCTCGCCGGCTTTAAATTTGGTGAGAATTTCCATGCGACTGTATTGATCCATGTCGCCGTGCAGCGCACCGACATTAAACCCATGTTGTTTCATCGATTTGAAAACCGCATCCACATCACGCTTTCGGTTGCAGAAGACCAAGGCGTTCTGAACCCCTTCTTCATTAAGCAAAGTGCGCAGCACGTCGCGTTTTCCACGGGGGGCGACGCGCACTAAATTTTGTTCAACTGTCTCTGCGGTGGAAGCCGGGGGGTCGACGGAGACTTCCTTTGGATTCATCAGGAATTTTTTAGACAACCGGCGAATTTCCGACGGCATCGTCGCAGAGAAGAATAATGTTTGACGAATTTTGGGTAAATGACTGACGATTTTCTCGACATCGGGGATGAACCCCATATCCAGCATACGGTCGGCTTCATCGATGACGAGTATCTTCACATCGTTTAACAGAACCTTGCCGCGATCAACATGATCGAGCAACCGGCCCGGCGTCGCGATCAACACGTCGACGCCTTTATCCAGAGCCTTGTTTTGTTCATCAAACGATACGCCGCCGATCAAAAGCGCCAAGGTGAATTTATGGTGCTTGCCGTACACCTCAAATTGTTCTGCGACTTGGGCTGCCAATTCGCGTGTTGGCTCTATGATCAAGGAGCGCGGCATGCGTGCACGGGCGCGACCATGCGACAGCACATCGATCATGGGTAACGTGAAGGAGGCGGTTTTACCCGTGCCTGTTTGCGCGCAACCAAGTAAGTCGCGGTTCATCAGAACATAGGGAATGGCTTTCGCCTGAATGGGTGTTGGGGTTTCGTAACCTGCATCCGAAACGGCTTGTAGGATATCGTCGCTTAGACCGAGATCTGAAAATTTCATATGTACTGAACATTCGGCCGAAGTTATGGGGTCGGCGTCCCTCTATCGTCATTATTTGGCGTGTCCGCCACCGCCAATTCATGCAGCATACCAATGTTGGCGGGCGCTGCGAGCGTTAAGAATTTATCCGCGTGGAACTATATCGCGCCAATTGGCGTAAAAATCAAGGGCTGCTTGATGTTGACTTGTAATTTCCTGGCCAATGCGAGACATGAGACCCTATGAATATGCAGAAAACACTGCTGATATTGGTGCCGGGCTTGCTGTGTGATGACGCCTTGTGGGCGCATCAAAGCGAATTTTTGTCGGATATTGTGGATTTTGAAATCGCGGAAACGACCTTGGATGACAATCTGTCTGATATGGCGCGTCGAATTCTGGAGACGGCGCCGCCGCGTTTCGCGTTGGCGGGATTGTCGATGGGGGGCTATGTCAGCCTGGAAATTATGCGCCAGGCGCCCGACCGTGTTTCCCGGCTGGCCTTGCTGGACACATCTGCAAGTCCTGATGATGAAACACGCGCATCGCGTCGCCGTGGCCTGATTGAATTAGCGGAGAAGGGACGTTTCAAGGGCGTGACGCCGCGGTTATTGCCGCTTTTCATTCATACGGAGCGGTTAGAGGACACGGTCTTGACGGGTGCCGTTATGCGGATGGCTGAACGCGTGGGGAAGGCGGCCTTCTTGCGTCAACAGAAGGCGATATTGGGACGACCCGACAGCCGACCGACTCTTGCGCAGATCAATATTCCGACGATGGTGGTATGTGGTCGCCAGGACCTCACGACGCCGTTGGAGACGAGCGAGGAAATAGCGCGCCTGACGCCAGGCGCTCGGCTCTGCGTGATCGAAGAATGCGGTCATCTGTCCAGCATGGAGCGACCGCACGCGGTAACGGCGTTATTACGGGACTGGTTATTGCGCGCGTAACTGGGGGGTTAGACGTCCAGGTCTGTGGCAAATTTTGCGTTGGCTTGAATGTAGTCAAAGCGTTTTTCCGGCTTTTTGCCCATTAACGATTCAACAAGTCTCGCCGTAGTGCGGACCTCATCGGCGCATTCCGGGTCGGCGGGGTCGGGAATGTGCACTTGTAGCAGAGTCCGTTTGCCTGGATCCATAGTGGTGTCGCGAAGCTGCGCCGGCGGCATTTCACCCAGACCCTTGAAACGGCTGATGTCAACCTTGCCCTTACCCTTGAGGCCTGCTTTCAGCAATTCGTCTTTGTGGGCGTCGTCGCGGGCGTACACGGTCGTAGATCCTTGGTTAAGGCGGTACAGCGGCGGCATCGCTAAAAATAAATGACCGTTTTCGATCAAGCCCGGCATTTCCTGATAGAAGAACGTCATCAAGAGTGCGGCGATATGCGCGCCATCGACATCGGCGTCGGTCATGATGACGATCCGTTCATAGCGTAGCGCGTTTTCGTTGTAGTCCGCGCGTGTGCCGCATCCGAGCGCTTGCATCAGATTGGTGAGTTCCTGGTTGGCGGCGATTTTATCGGCGGGCGCGCTGGCGACGTTTAAAATCTTACCCCGCAACGGCAATATTGCTTGTGTTTCGCGCTGCCGTGCTTGCTTGGCTGAGCCGCCAGCAGAATCGCCTTCGACGATAAACAGTTCGGTGCCTTCGGCGGAATTGCGGGAACAGTCGGTCAATTTACCGGGCAGGCGCAGTTTGCGTGTGGGAGTCTTGCGCGCCATATCCCGGGCGGCGCGGCGCCGTTGCCGTTCATCCGCCCGTTCCAAAACGCGTTCCAGTAAATCGTTGGCGGCGATGGGGTCGCTGGTCAGCCAGTGGTCAAAGTGATCCTTGATCGCGCCTTCGACCAAACGGGTTGCGCTGGGGGATGAGAGTTTTTCTTTGGTTTGGCCTTGGAATTGCGGGTCCGTGACAAATACCGACAGTAGTACACAGGCGCCTCCCGCCACATCTTCCGCTGCGATTTGTCCCGATTTTTTGGCGCCGGTCATTTCGCCATATGCTTTTATGCTGCGGCTCAGGGCGGTCCGGAGGCCAGATTCGTGGCTGCCGCCTTGCGGCGTCGGGATTGTATTACAGTAAGATGACACGAAGCCGTCTTCGTCCCGCGGCCAGCAGATTGCCCATTCGACTTTGCCAGGGTTCGCGCCGTCTCGACTTTCCATAGTGCCGGTGAACGCGATTGGGGTCACCGTATGTCGGGCGCCGATGGCGTCTGAAAGGTAGTCTGCCAATCCTCCGGGAAAGCGCAAGGTCGCCGTTTCTGGCGTTTTGTCCCGATCAGCGTTGGCGGTGCCGATGTGCTTCGGGTGACATTTCCAGCGAATTTCCACGCCGCGAAACAGATACGCTTTTGAGCGCGCCATGCGATGCAATCGGTCTGCTTGGAAATGGGCTGCATCCCCAAAGATTTCCGCATCAGGGTGAAATGTGATGGTCGTGCCACGCCGGTTTTGCGTGATGCCATTGTCGGTTAACTTGGTCGCCGGCGCGCCGCGTTCATAGATTTGAGTGAACGATTTGCGGTCGCGCGCCACCGTAACTGAAAATTTGTCCGAGAGCGCATTCACGACAGATAAACCGACGCCATGCAAGCCGCCGGAGGTTTGGTAGGCCTTGCCCGAAAATTTGCCGCCGGAATGCAAGGTCGTCAGAATGACTTCAAGCGCCGATTTATTTTTAAATTTGGGGTGGGGGTCAATGGGAATGCCGCGACCGTTGTCGCTGATTGTGACATACCCATTTTCGTGCAATTCCATTTCAATGCGGCTGGCGTGGCCTGCCACGGCTTCGTCCATGGAATTGTCAAGGACTTCGGCGACTAAGTGATGTAGCGCTGTGTCGTCGGTGCCGCCGATATACATGCCGGGACGTCGACGGACGGGCTCCAAGCCTTCAAGGACCTCAATGTCCTTTGCCGAATAGGAATTTTGTTGGGACTTTGATGTGTTTTGGAATAAATCGGCCATGACGGCATTATAAATTGAAGACGTGTTCTGGCAAGCTTATAGGGTAGGTTTGGGATAATTCCATCACAATATATTGTATTTTAGAGCAAACGAGACGCCCGTGGTGTTGCGGCAGATGGGAGTGTGTCGTTTGCTGTTGGTTTTGCGCAAAATGATTTAACCCATCTGTCCTCGGTGATGAAGTGGGGAAATTCGTCTCAGCACTCTTCGAACGTTGCCACTTGGCCGCCGACAAGTCGCCCCTTGGCAATCTGCGCCATGATATGGTGAACGATGAATAAATCTTTGTCCCTTCGGCAGAAACACCAAACGCTCGCCCCTTCAAAATCAAAGCTAACATCGGTGTCGATATTCCGTTGTATTCTGGATCGCGCGGTGTTGGGACGGCGCAGATTGTGGCACCCCCATATGGATGAGCAGCCATTCACCCGATCATTGTTCGGGATCGCTGTTCCAGAAGGCGTGCGGGGGGTGATCATTCGTGCCCACGGCAGTGTCCATGGGTATGGCGGCACCGAAATTAAGGTGAAGTTGCCAGAAAAGTAGGCCAGAAAATGTGGCTAAAAAATTTAGATGGAAAAGAGGCGCGCTCTACTGGGGAACGCGCCTCCTGATTTTAGCGAACGTGCTCTATTTAGACACTGTAATACATTTGGAATTCAATCGGATGCGGTGCCTGTTCGAAAGTGAGCACCTCTTCCCATTTAAGCGCAATATATCCATTGATGAGCTCTTCGGTCATCACATCGCCTTTGCGAAGGAAGTCGTTATCGGCCTCCAGGGCTTCCAGCGCTTCACGCAGCGAGCCGCATACCGTCGGCACGCCCTGTAATTCCTCTGGGGGCAGATCGTAAAGATCCTTGTCCATCGGGTCGCCGGGGTGGATTTTATTTTCGATGCCGTCCAGCCCTGCCATCAACATGGCGGTGAAGGCCAGATATGGATTGGCGGTGGCATCCGGGAATCGCACTTCGACGCGTTTCCCCTGAGGGCTGTCCGTGTGGGGAATCCGGCAGGACGCCGAACGGTTTCTCGCTGAATACGCCAACAGGACCGGCGCTTCAAAGCCCGGCACCAGCCGCTTGTAGCTATTGGTGGAGGCGTTGGTGAAAGCGTTCAGCGCTTTGGCGTGTTTGATGATGCCGCCAATATAGTACAGGCAGGTGTCCGACAAATCGGCGTAACCTGACCCGGCGAACAAAGGTTTGCCATCTTTCCAGATCGATTGGTGGACATGCATTCCCGACCCGTTATCGCCCGCGATCGGCTTGGGCATGAACGTCGCTGTCTTACCGTAGGAATGGGCTACCATATGTGTGACGTATTTATAAATCTGCATGCCATCGGCCTGACGCAGCAGCGTATTGAACTTGACACCCAGTTCATGCTGTGAAGGCGCCACTTCGTGGTGATGCTTTTCCATCTCCAGGCCCATTTCGGCCATGACAGTGACCATTTCGGCGCGAATGTCTGTGCCGGAATCGACTGGCGCCACAGGGAAATACCCGCCCTTCGGACCCGGCCGGTGGCCAGCATTGCCGTCTTCGAATTTGGACCCTGAATTGTAAGGGCCTTCCTCGGATTCAAGACGATAAAATGTGTGCTCCGGGTCAACCTGGAACCGGACATCGTCGAAGATAAAAAATTCGGCTTCCGGCCCGATAAAGACTGTGTCGCCGATGCCGCTGGCCTTGACGTAGGCTTCCGCCTTTTGCGCCGCCGAACGAGGGTCTCGCGCGTAAGGTTGGCCGGTCGAGGGTTCAATGACCGAGCAGAACAGGATCAACTGCGGCTGGGCTGTAAACGGATCCATAACCGCAGTGGACAGGTCGGGCATCAAGATCATGTCGGATTCATTAATGGCCTTCCAACCGGCGATCGACGATCCATCAAACATGATACCGTCCTTGAACATGTCTTCGTCGACGGTGGAGACATGTTGTGCGGTGTGTTGCCACTTGCCGCGGGGGTCGGTGAACCGAAAATCGACGAATTGTACGTCGTATTCCTCGATCATTTTTAAAACTGTTTTTGCATCGGACATCACTGTTTTCCTGTTAATTTGTTGAATGATGCGCCAACCATTTGGTTGGTCGTTTAGGTGAATAATTCCTGCCGGAACGCCATGTTCCGGAATTCCATGATAGTTGCACGCGTGTCAGGGCCTATTAATTTGTTATAGCGCGTCGTTGCCACGCTCTCCCGTGCGGATACGGATGGCTTCTTCGACAGTTGAAAGAAAAATTTTTCCGTCGCCAATTCGTCCGGTCTTTGCGGCGTTTTGGATCGCTTCTACAGCGCGTTCCGCCAATTCGTCGTCAATAACGACCTCTAGCTTTACTTTGGGCAGAAAGTCCACAACGTATTCAGCCCCTCGATATAATTCGGTATGGCCTTTCTGCCGACCAAAGCCTTTCGCTTCAGTCACGGTAATACCCTGGATACCAACTTCCTGCAGCCCTTCTTTAACCTCGTCAAGCTTGAAGGGCTTGATGATAGCTTCGATTTTTTTCATATCTGTTTCCACCAAATTTAAACGTAACCGCGCGCCCTGACCGGGCGTAGTTGTTTCTGGACTTCTTTCTGCATGGCTTGTGCCAACTCTAAATTTCAAAAAACATGTTAAAAAACAAAGCGAAAATCGAAATCTCTCTCTATTTCCAAAACATTTCCCGCTTAAAAAATAGGCAAGTGCATAACATTTAGACATAAGTGGCGAAAAAATAAAGTTTATTGCGCCTGTCCGTTCGAATTAACGCGCCTGTAGCCAGACTCGAATGCGTTGTAATGCCGTCTGGATGTTTTCAATGCTGTTGGCGTAGGAGAACCGGATGAACCCTTCTCCGTATTCGCCAAAACTGGTGCCCGCGACTGTGGCGACGCCGACTTCCTCCAACAGGCCGTCCTGGAATTGGCGCGCGGTTAGCCCAGTTCCGGAAATGTTGGGAAAGGCGTAAAAGGCGCCGCCGGGATTAACGCAGCTAAATCCTGGAATATCGTTTAATTCCGGCACGATAATCTTGCGGCGCGTGTCGAAGGCGCGGGTCATTTCGTGTACGGCGTGCTGGGGGCCGGTCAGCGCGGCGAGGCCTGCAAATTGTGTTGGCGCATTAACGCAGGAATGGCAGTTGATCGCGAGCCGGGTCGCGGGTTCCGCCAGTTCCTTTGGCCAAATCGCATATCCCAAACGCCATCCCGTCATGGCGTAGGTCTTCGACCAGCCATCCAGCAGGATCACGCGGTCGCGGATGCTTTCATACTGCATCAAGCTGACATGTTCGCGACCATCGTAAAGCATTTGGCTGTAAATTTCATCCGACAGCACAACGACCTGTGGGTGCGCCTGCAAACCTTCCACCAGTTGATCGAGGTCTTCTTTGCGCAACACGCCGCCGGTTGGGTTGGCGGGGCTGTTGAGGATCAGCAGACGAGTCGCCGGGGTGATCAGGTCCAGTACCTCTTGCGCGTTGAAGGAGAATTCATTTTCTTCCCGAAGCGGGATAGGCACAGCCGTCGCACCTGAAAAATCGATTACCGAACGATATATTGGAAATCCGGGGTCGGGGTATAAGATTTCCACGCCCGGCGCGCCAAACATCATAATTGCGAAAAACATGGTCACTTTACCGCCTGGCACCACGACAACGTTGTCGGGGTCGATAACGACACCGTTCCGTTTTTCAAAGTCGGCGGCGACCGCTTCGCGAAGCTCAACAATACCATTGGCTGGCGTATAGCCATGATGGCCATCGCGCATGGCCTTAACCGCGGCGTCGACGATGTGGTCGGGAGTTTTGAAATCCGGTTGGCCGATACCAAGGTTTATAACGTCCATTCCGCCCGCTTGCAGTTTGGCGGCGCGCGCCAGAACCTCGAACGCGGATTCGGTGCCAAGGCGGTTCATGTGGTCTGCCATCTGGATCATTGTATGGAACCTTTCGTAAAGCCCTGTGGAATTTGGGTGTGTCGTCCTTTGGGAAACGGGACAACCGGCTTTGTATGGAATTGCGAGGCTCTACGCAACATGTGATGCAGGACCCACTTTGCGCCAATTATTTTTGGAAAATCCCCATGCGAGTTGTGTCGGGTGTTGACGGCGCGCGACGCGGGGCCTAAATCAGGGCTCTTCTATGGTGGCTGTAGCTCAGTCGGTTAGAGCGCTAGATTGTGGATCTAGAGGTCGGGGGTTCAATTCCCCTCAGCCACCCCAATATTTTCAACGCCTCATGCCCATATTCACAACCCTACGTCGACGATGATCTGCTTGACCACCGGAGACGTGATGGAACCCCAAAATTGTGCAGTCTGCAATTTGGCGGCGAGGGGTACATTACACGCAGTGTGAGCCCTCATATGGGCCCCAATGGAATGCGGTTTGGGGAAACGTGTCCCGATGTTTGATTGCTTTAGGCTCTAGAAATCAACGTCCACCGCGATCAGCCAAGCCATTGGTTCGGCTAGGGCCCTTCTGCATGTTGGGAAATATCGTCGGTTATTGTGAACCAGGGCGCTTTGCTGTCGCAATAAATGTGGTGGCTCGCGCCTTGGCCAGGATCGGTGTCGAGCGAACCAAAGGGAATGCCGACTCGGGGACGTGACATGTCACGGTGTGGCATGCCGGACCCGCACACGCGGCAAAAGGCTTGGGTGAAGAATTTTGCCTCCGGTACTTTGTATTGCTCCAGTAAGTCTTCTCCGTGCAAAAAATGCAGCCCCTTAGGATCGACGAAGCCATTGGTTGTGTGCGCAGCGGCCCGCGCCTTACGACAACGAGAACAGTGACAGTTGTAAACAGCGAGTATCGGCAATGCGGCAGTGAACGCGACGCCGCCGCATAGGCAACTACCATGCAAAATGCCTGGTTCGGTTGTGGCGGGGCCTGGCCGGTTAATCACGGGTCGATTCGTGCCAGGGGTGAATTCGTCAGCTTGTGGCAGTGTATCGGCGATGACGTGCCAGGGAGCTTTCGAAGCGGTGAAGATGTGCTGTTGGGAGCGAATGCCGGGATCTTCATTGAGACAACCCGCCGCAACGCCAATAACCCCCGCCCCCCCGCCAATCCACGTCACCGATCCACACTGGGAACAAAAGCGGCGTTTGAAACTAGCCGAGGCTTCATAAATCGTGATCGACTCCGCGCCTGACAATAATTCGAAGCGGTTTTTATCAACGCGAATGTAGGTCGCGAAAGGTGCCCCGTGCGCTTTTCGGCACATAGAACAATGGCAATTTGTCATGCGTATGTATGGACTTTCCATACGCCAGCGGACCGCGCCACACAAACAACTTCCCGTTGTCATCGAAGGCCTTTCATTACGACCAGATTATTCATTACGACCCGTCTTTCGCCTAAGCTGAACGTTCAAGCTGCAGTGTTCCCACCGTCCACAATTAGCTCTGTCCCCGTTACAAACGACGCTTCATCGGACGCCAGGAATAGCACCGCATTGGCGATCTCCTCTGGCCGGCCGAACCGTCCAAGCGGAATAGCGGCGAAGCGTTCCGAGCGCACCGATTTCGGTACCGCCGCGTAACCCATCGCCGTCTCGACCGGGCCGGGATGCACAGAATTACAACGAATACCATCCTTCGCGTATTGTACCGCAACCGACTTACTCATCAGTCGTACTGCGCCTTTTGACGCGCCATAATGCGACGACATAGACGCCTTGATGCCTGCTGTGGAAGAAATGTTGACGATTGACCCGCCGCCACTTCGTTTCATTGGGTCCAGCACTGTCTTGCAGCCGAGGAACACGCCCTTGCCATTCACATCCATGATCAGGTCCCAATCCTCCTCGCTGATCTCGTGCATCGGCTTACGTTGGAATACGCCGGCATTGTTGACGAGAATGTCCAGCCGTCCATGCCGGTCCATGAGTGCCTTGACCGCCGCGTCCCACTCTGTTGCCTTTGTTACATCCAGTTTGATAAACGTAACGGAATGTCCAGCCGCATTCAGTTCCGCAGCCAATTTTTGACCTGCTTCAACCGCGACATCAGCGAGGCCCACATGTGCGCCCTCTGCAGCAAAGCGTCGAACGACAGCTTCACCGATCCCCCTATGACCGCCGGAAACAAGTGCGACCCTACCTTCGAGTTTCATGGATTTCCCCTTTTCTACGACTCTATTATCGGGGTGAGAGCGTTGATAATGTCAAGCTTGATCGTGGCAAGCCTGGTTACCAAAAGACGAACCCTAACGCCGGTCAGGTAGTGTCTCTGTAGGGGATGGGCGTAGACTGAGCGTAGCGCGAGCCACGTATGAGACTTATTGGGAAGCAGTTTGGATGATCGTTTTGGTTTGAAACGGCAATGCTTTGCGTTGTTTATATGCAGTGACCCAAGAGCCAGTACGGACCATTATGCCTATAGTTGTTTCTACTAAACATTCCAAACACATTGGACCGGATCATGATCGAATACTTTTACTCCGCCCATTCCGCTTTCGCATATCTTGGTTCAACTCGCCTTATTGAAATAGCCAGGGCGGCGGGCCGTGAGATTGTCCATAAACCCATCAATTTACGCCGCGTCATGATCGAATCCGGCGCTGGATCTACGCGCGACCGGGGCAACCGTCATCGCGCCTATTTTTTTGGCCGTGAGATTGAACGGTGGGCGGAATGGCGCAACGCACCGATCGTCGCCCAGACGCCGCCTACTCACCACCATAACGATATGACATTATGCAACGGAATGGTAATCGCCGGGATCGAGCTGGGCCTCAACGTAGATCAACTGGCCCACCGTATGCTTGAGGCCCATTGGCGGGACGACGCGGATTTAGCCGACCGTGAAACTTTGGCCCAACTGACGAAAGAGGTCAATCTAGACCCAATACCATTACTTGACGCCGCCTCATCGCCGGAGATCGCGGCGATATTTTTGGAAAACACGGAGGAGGCCATTCGACGTTCTATTTTCGGGTCTCCGACGTATTTCGTCGACGGTGACATGTTCTATGGCCAAGATCATCTGGAACATGTCGAACACGCCTGCAAGCAGCATTTCGAAGGTGTCTGGCCACGCGATAAACGATAGTAGTAGCGTCGCTATACAACAATGGTTTCGTTATGTTGACTTTGGCACCGTCCATTGAGGAATGATAAAGTTTGAGGAATAATAAAGTTCAATACAAGGAAGGAACGGCAAATGTCACTGGAAGCTTCGAATGTCAATGTTGAAAAATCTCCGTCATCCGTTGAGGTAACGCCACTATCCATTCATATTGGCGCGGAGATTAGGGGGGTCGATCTTTCCCGCCCGCTACCGCTGGAACAAGTGCGGGATATTCGAGCGGCATGGCTTAAATGGCAGGTCGTTTTTTTTCGCGACCAGCCAATGACGCATCGCCAGCAGATCGATTTTTCGCGTCAATTTGGCGCCGTGACGCCGGGGCACGTTGTCTATGGCGGCGACAGCGAATTTCCGGAAATATATCCGGTCTCCAAACATCGCACGGCAAATAATTTCAGTGAACAGTTATTACTGCGCCCCTGGACCGGCTGGCACACGGATATTACCGCAGCGATCAACCCGCCCATGGCCTCAATTCTGCGGGGCGATATCGTTCCGCCCTATGGCGGTGACACGCAATTCACAAGCATGCTTGTGGCCTACCAGACTTTGTCACCAACCCTGCGGGTCTTCGTCGACGGCCTACGCGGAATCTACCGGAATGGGGCACCGCAAAACGTTGAAGCAAAGAACGAGTACGAGAAAATGATTCAAAACCGCACGCTTGTTTCCGAACACCCCCTTGTGCGGGTTCATCCCGAAACCGGAGAGCGGGCGCTGTATGTTGGCCCAGGGCATCTGAAATCAGTCGTCGGACTGACACCGAGTGAAAGTAAGGGACTGCTCGAAATGTTATGGGAGCATCTCACGCGTCCGGAGTTCACGGTGCGTTTCAAATGGGAGCCTGGCAGCATTGCTTTTTGGGACAACCGGTCGGTGTGTCATCTGGCACCCCGCGATATATTCGCGTCTGAATTCGCCCGTCAATTCTATCGGACTACACTGGTTGGCGACGTACCAGTTGGTGTAGACGGCAAGCCTTCAAAATCACTGGAAGGAGACCCAATTACCGCTGCGTAGTTGAGGAGCATAACGAAGGCCATGTCGCCCGTTGGTCACACATCCGGCTGTCGCCGACGCCAGCGGACCAATGCGGTCATTGTTGGATTTGCTCGGTGTTGTGCCATAGGTGAAATCGGAGGTTTGCAGAGACGGCTTCGATTCCAA
>JAPKDL010000016.1 GCA_028822585.1 Alphaproteobacteria bacterium
AATGCCCATCTCCACGTCGGTAAACGCCCCGCGTTCGATGGAAAAATTGTTCAGCAACGCTTGCCACACCGAAAAGCAGATGGTTCCAGCCGCCACCATAAGAAAAAACAGGATTTCCGGTCCCCACTAAAATTAAGGCTATTATTCAATAAAGTTACGTATGCCTTTTAAATTGCAGGACCTTTTAGTTCCACCGTATTCCCATCAGGGTCGGTAATGTAAACGGATGGTCCCGCGCCTTTTGCGCCAACGCGCGTGCGAACTTCGCCCATTTCAATTCCATGCGAGCCCAGATAAGTGCGCAAGGCATCCACATCCAGACTTTCCAAACGCAGCGCGAAATGGTCCATGTTGGACGCTCCTTTCGGCGGGTTGTCCGACGCATCCACCAGATCTACCATACTGGACCCAGCCCGCAACTGCACCAGACCGATCCGTTCCACGCGTCGTTCTTCCCGGCAGCCCAGAACATCGCAGTAAAACCGTAGTGATTCAGGCAAATTGGCCGCGCGCACGACGACGTGGTCAAGATCGGCGATTTGAATGACAGGCACCGGGCGCCCCCCTTATGGCTGCTTGTTCACAAACGCCGCCACGGTTTCATTGAAGGCGTCCGGCATTTCAAAATAAGGCGAATGGCCCGCGCCTGGCAACTCGATCAATTCAGCACCGGGAATGAGGCCTGCAACCTCTCGAATGACGGCAGGGGGAAACAAGACGTCATGAGGACTGGTAATGCACAAGGTCGGCGTCGCGAAGCCTTCCAGACGGCTTTCGTTGATTGAGGCGCGAGGGTCATTCATCCGTTCCCGCACCTGCGGCGTCACCGCAGCGTTCAACCCGTTGATATGGGTGTAAAGATAATAAAGATCCGGATGCCGGTTCCGGTAATCCTGCGCCAGTGCGACAACGCCGAAACTTTCACCGGCGAATTTCTTTCGCGCGGCAACGGAGTGTGACCGAAATGACTCCCGGTCAATGCCCCCCGCCGTATTACTCAAAATCAAACAACGCACTCGTTCCGGCGCGTCCAATGCAGCACGAAGTCCGGTCCGGCCACCCATGGACTGGCACACGATGACGGCGCGCTCGATGCCTTCGGCATCCAGGATTGCGAACAAATCATCGGCGTATCTCGATTGGTCAAAATCTTCCAAAGCGCAAGTGCTGCGGCCAAATATTCGGTGATCAAACACAACGACCTTATGATTACGCGCGAAATACGGAACTTGACGCCACCAACTGGCAGCGTTGCCCCCCGCGCCATGCGCAAAGACTATGGCGGGCCCTTCCCCATGCACTTCATAATAAATCGAGGCACCGTTTGTTTTGACTATCGACATCGCTATTTAAGGCTCCCCATGACATGGCCAATGAAGTCGTTGCTCTTGGCGGCGTCGATCCAACGAGTGACCGAGACGATATTGCTCTCCGGCTCAATCCAGACCATGTGCTTACCGGCACCAACGGCAAAGAAGCTCGATTCGGGCGCATTCGGCATGTATTTTCGGTCTGTGTTCAACCACCACAACAAACCATAACCCGGCCGAATGGCGCAGGGGGTCTGCAAGGCGTCGATCCAGGACTCGGAAATAATACGTTTTCCGTTCCACTCCCCCTTGGAGAGCACAAGGCGCCCCATGAGCGCATGATCGTGCGAGTTGATCCACAACCCACCACCCCAATGTGTACCACCAGGCACTGAGGGCATTGGAACACCGCCAATTTCGTAAAATGCATTGCGGTAATGATGCCAGCGCCACGATGACGATGCGCCAATCGGATCCATAATTCGCGTTTTCAAAACATCCGGCAACGGACGGCGGAACACCTGCATCAGGCTCAGGCTTAATCGGTTGACGCGGACATCGTTGTATTCCCAGTGGGTCCCGGGTTTTTGCAGCGTCCTCGGCATGCCTTTTTTGGAATTATCGACGCCAACGCCCAGTTGCCGGTTACGGTCGACCATATCGGGTTTGTCCCACAAGGAACCTTCCCATTCACTGGTCAATTGCAACATCTGGCGCCATGTAATGTCTTGATTTTGTTCCGTATGAAACATCCGGTCGAGCGCATAATCGCACATGGGGTCGTCGATATCGCGGATCAAGCCGTCATCGACCGCGATCCCCGCTAATAGAGACAGGTAGCTCTTGGCGGCGCTGTACGTCATTTCAATCGACGAGGGATCCCCCCATTCAGCGACGGTTTCACCGTCCTTGATGATGAGGCCACTCGGTTTTCCGCGCCGCATCATGGGACCGGTCACTTCATTCCAGGGCGCGGGCTCGTTTGATTTCTCAACCGCGCTTAATCCACCGTCGAGGTCATAGGGCCAGCGGGTTTCCGCCGCTTCCGCGAAGGCGGCGGCGGCGGTGAGTTTTTGGGCGTCCATGCCAACCGGCGCTTTCGTCCGTTGCGCCAATGATCCATCATCCATGGTTTCGTCTCTCCGGTTCAATCATGACTTATCAGATGGCATCAAAGACCGGAGATGCAAAGGACGTCAAGCGTTGGAAATGACGTTGGGAGACTACAACGCTTCGTCGTCTCTTTCCCCTGTACGAATGCGTACGGCGGAATTCACGTCATACACAAAAATCTTCCCGTCGCCAATTTTTCCCAAACGAGCAGCGTTTTCAATAGCGTCGACCGCTTGGTCAATCAAATTGTCCGGCAAAACAACTTCGATTTTCACCTTAGGCACGAAGGTGACGGCATATTCGGCACCACGATAGATTTCAGTGTGCCCTTTCTGCCGTCCATAACCGCGCACTTCACTCGCGGTTAAACCTTCAACGCCTATAACGGTTAAAGCCTCCCGCACATCATCCAATTTGTGCGGTTTGATAATCGCCATCACCATTTTCATGGGCAAATCCTCAATTTACAGTGCGCCGCTTTAAAGCTCATAGCTGCGTTCGCCATGCGCGGTGATGTCCAGACCCTCGATTTCCTCTTCTTCCGGCACTCGTAGACCAAACAACGCATCAGACACCTTGAGAATTATAAAGGTCGCCATGGCTGACCATGCCGCAACGGCAGCAACGCCAATGAATTGTACCCAAATTTGGCTGCCAACAGTCGCGCCATCAGACAATCCAAGCCCTTGGAACGTCGAAGTCGCCAGAAACGCCACACATAAAGTGCCTATAATACCACCAACCCCGTGAACCGCGAAAACATCGAGCGAATCATCAATTTTCATGTTTTGTTTGATGAACATCGTCATCCATTGGCACACGACGCCGGACACAAGCCCCAGAATCAAACCGCCCATCGGTCCAATAAATCCGGACGCGGGCGTCACTGTCGCCAACCCGGCGACCATGCCGGTGACAATGCCGATAAGGCTGGGTTTGCCGAATTTAGCCCATTCCATCGCCGCCCAACTCAAGGACGCCGCCGCGGCTGAAATATGCGTCACGGTCATCGCCATACCGGCGCCACCGCCTGCAGTAAGCGCACTACCCGCGTTGAACCCAAACCAACCGACCCACAACATGGCCGCACCCGCCATGGTCAACCCAGGGTTATGGGGCGGGCGCAACGTGCTAGGAAACCCGCGTCGAGCGCCCAGACAATGCGCAAACACCAACGCCGAAACGCCCGCCGTCACATGAACGACAATGCCACCGGCGAAATCCATCACACCCATGTCAGCCAACCATCCTCCACCCCAGACCCAATGGGTCACGGGAACGTAAACAATCATCAACCACACCGCGCTGAAGAACAGAACGCTCGAAAACTTCACCCGTTCCGGATAGGCGCCAACAATAAGCGCCGGCGTGATAATGGCGAAGGTCATTTGAAACATAAAAAAGACAGTTTCCGGAATTGTTCCGGACAACGAATCCGGACCCACGCCCATCAGGAACGCTTTGTCCAAGCCGCCGATTATAGCGTTGGCGCCGCCGCCATCGCCGAACGCCAAGCTGTATCCCGCGACCAACCAAAGTATCGATGAAACGCAACAAATCGCAAAGCAATGCATCAGCACTGAGAGAACGCTGCTGGACCGAACCAGACCACCGTAGAACAACGCCAGTCCTGGCAACGTCATGAACAACACCAACGCCGTCGATGTTAAAATCCATGCGGTATCACCGCTGTTGAGTTCGTCAGCGGCGAAAACCGGACGCGCAGTCATGAATATAGCGAAGTAGGCCACGAATTTCGCGACCTTCGACAGGTGCAACTTGAACATCATTTCCTCCCAGTGATCCTATTACCCTGGCTATAAATGCAAAATGAATGCCACTTCAAAACTGCTTGAGGACAAAGGGGAAATTTGACCTTATAGGCTAAAGAATAAAAATAACGGCTAATATATCAGCAAATGACATATATTTGTCTATTTTTTGGGCACCTTCGCAAATTTAATCACAGGTGATTCATTACAATTTAATCAGCAATGAACATGCCGAGTAACAAACACCCCCTAACAGGTGACATTTTAAAGTTCACCGACCTAGCCTGGATCATAGACGGCCGCACGCTCGTTTCAGCAGCGATAATCGTCACGGTCGTTTTGGGTCATACAATAATTAATACAGCAGATATTTTTCCACGTCGGACCAACAACATTCGACTTGTAATTCATAGGGGCAATATATGGCATCTTTTTGGCAGCCACCAACATAAGACTAATTTATATGCATGGCGGGGTGTCTGCCTTAAATTCTACGTCGTAAATTTTATCGCTATGGGCACTCTTGTCACCCTGCTTTGGATTTCGGTTTCCTCGGCGCTTTATTCCGCCTTCGGATAATGAGAAACCATAGTTGCGTTCAACCGTGCGCTTTTCACGCCCTTCAAAACAGATACGTTCGCGCTCATTTTGTTTTACGCGTTGGTCGGACCGTTCGCCGCGATTGCTGAAGAGACGATTTTTCGCGGATCCAATCTATCGATGGCTTCGCCAGCGGAGGAACGTCGCGTACAGTACATCTGTTAACGTCACCCTATTCGCCTTGGCCCATCCATATTTATATTCCGGGTCAGCCGAACTGTTTTATTGTTTGCGATGGATTTGACCTTGCTGACGATTATTCTGGCCCTGCTGTTCGAAATAAGCGGCTCGTTGTGGCCCTGTGCATTGTCGCCCATGCCGGCAACAATCTGCTTTTGCTGCGTGTGTTAGCCTAAATAGGCTTAATGCTCTAACCCAACCGCGTCCAGCGCGCGCGATTGTCGTCTGGTCAATTCCACCACATCAAAACCCTGTATCAAATTCTGGAAAAGTTCACTCCAATTCATTTCCGCCCGTAGATGCATAAATACTGACCCCAGGCCAATCGCGGCGCGATCCATGAGCACAAATTCACGCGGCGGCGTCACACCCCCCAGCTCACGCAGCGCCACGTGAACCTTATTGGCGATCTTGGCACCATATAACCCACTTTCGGATTCCTGAATTTTCTGGACCTTATCTTCCATCAACGGCGCGTAGATGAATCCGGCCCACATATTCAACACATCAATCAGTTCGCGGTTAAGTCCTGTGAACCCCCATGTTTCATAAGCATGAACCGCAAGGTCGTGATCATCGGTCCTCAAGGCGTTGTAGAGATCGATCACCGCGCCCACAAACGAAGGTGGAAACACCCGAATGCAGCCGAAATCAAGCAAATTGATCCCAAAATCGGGGCGCACGCTGTAATTTCCCAAATGAGGATCCCCATGAATGATCCCACAGTCATAGAGCGGCGCATACCAGGCGCGGAACATGTTGGCGGCAATCGTGTTGCGGGTTTCCAGCGGCGCATCGCAAAAAGTCATCAATGGCGTGCCCTCCAACCATGTCATCGTTAACAGGCGGTCTGTCGATAATTCCACCACGGATTTCGGAACATGCACGTCCGGTTCACCCGAAAGCATCTGGGCGTATAACGCCATATGCTTGGCTTCACGGAGGTAGTCCAGTTCTTCACGCAATCTATCGGAAAGTTCAGCGTGAATTTGCTTGGTCGAGATGGCGTTGTCGTACCGTTCAAAAATTGAAAACGCCAAACGCAACTGCCGTAAATCTGCGTCGACGGCAGACAACATCTCCGGGTATTGTAATTTGCACGCATACGCCGCCCCGTCATGGCCGGTGGCGCGATGTACTTGCCCTAGCGATGCGGCATGGGCGGCCTCTCGCTCGAAGAGTGCGAACTTCGTCAACCAATTCGCACCCAATTCTGCCGACATTCGGCGTTTTACGAAAGGCCATCCCATGGCGGGCGCATTGGTCTGTAGCTGTTGCAATTCTTGAACATATTCGTCCGGCAAAACGTCTGGAATGGTCGAAAGAATCTGCGCGACCTTCATCAACGGCCCTTTCAAGCCACCCAACGCCGCTTTCAAGTCGCCCGCATGTTTTTCTTTGTCCAGATCAAGCCCGAGATACCGCGCGCCCGCAGCACGCGCCGCCAGACCTCCCATCGACGCCCCAACCTTCGCATAACGCCTAACACGGCCCGTGACGTCGCTGACCCGGTCGCGCGCCATACGTTTAAAACTTCCTGTCAATGCGATAGGGCGTCATATCAACGCCGGGGTCTCTGCCCGCCACCAAATCAGCAGCAATACGGCCATTCACAGGCCCTAGGGTCATCCCGATATGTCCGCCGCCCGCCGCCAGAACGATGTCGTCGTTGCCCGGCGCGTGATCCAGAAACGGCACACCGCTGGGCGTGGAGGGCCGGAAGCCAAGCCAGGCGCTTTGTTCTTCCAGTTGAACGCCTTCGACCGACGCCCCGACGATAGACATCATGCGCCGGATGCGGGTGTAATCCGCCGGCGCCTCGTTACCGCCAAGCTCAACGCCGCTAGTCATGCGCAACCCATGCTCCATAGGAGATACGAATATTGAATGGTCCATCAAGGCTACCGGGCCGTTCAATGTCGGTTCGGGCTGCGGCAACATAATATGGTAACCACGTTCGGCGTCCAGCACTATGCGCGCGCCAAAACGCTTCATTAGTTTCGACGACCACGAGCCCGCCGCAACGACAATACGTTCAAACGCGTAGTGGTCATTGTCGGTTTCGACGACCCGTTTGCTATGGGAACCGGAAAACCCCGCCACCCGTTCTCTCACAATCGTCCCACCTTGGGCGGTGAAGGTTTCGCCGAACCGCACCACCAATTGGCCGGGGTGGCGGATGCCGGAATTGTCGTCGAAATAGAGACCATGCTTGAAGACCGGTTTCAACGCAGGCTCCAGGTCAAGTATATCATTACCGTTGATAATATCGAACCGCCGATTGCAAGCGCGATACAATTCAATATCTAACGCCGCCTGCGCAAAGGTCTCATCGCTTTCGTAGATTTTCAACAATCCACTGCGGCGCACCAAATCTTCGGTCCCTGTGGCCGAGATCAAGATATCGTAAGCAGATTGCGCATGGTCCAGCAACGCCGCTTTAGCGCTAGCGTTCGCCCTGACCCGGTCGATGCGGCTGTTCCGGACAAACCCCAACAGCCAAGGCGTTAGCTTTGGTAAGTACCCCCAGCGAATTGACAACGGCCCATACGGGTCAAGCAGCATTTTCGGAACGCGTCCGAGGATTCCTGGCACGGACACCGGCACGCAGCCGCCCAGGCTTATCACCCCCGCATTTCCCGACGACGTGCCCGTCGCGGGATCACTTTGTTCGAATACGGTGACGTCATGGCCATCACGCTGTAGGAATAACGCGGCGCTTATGCCAGTAATCCCGGCGCCGATAACCGCAACCTTTCGGGGCTGAATCTGATCTTCAACTGTCATACAGTTAACTTATATCGTCGCTTCAAGTTGATCCAGAAACGATTCAACAACGGCGAG
Organism: Alphaproteobacteria bacterium; assembly: GCA_028822585.1. Lineage (GTDB taxonomy): Bacteria > Pseudomonadota > Alphaproteobacteria > UBA8366 > JABJJH01. Next base: position 7,820 of record JAPKDL010000016.1, read on the forward strand.
ACCCTGCGCCCAGAAAGCCGGGTCCGACGCATCAAGCCCAAACGGTGCCAGTAATTCCTTGTGCCGTTTCACGCCGCCCGCGCGCAGCATATCAAGATACTTTTCGGCGAATCCGTCCGACGCGTTTTCGTATTGGGAATACAGCGAGTTCACCAAGCAATCACCGAACGCATAGGAATACACATAGAACGGCGAGTGGATGAAATGTGGGATGTAGGTCCAAAAATTTTTGTATTCATCATCGAACCGGATCGCTGGCCCCAAACTTTCGCCTTGGATATCCATCCACACCTCACCAAGGCGTTCCCCAGTCAATTCACCGGTGCGGCGTTCGTCATGAACACGTTTTTCAAATTCGAAAAAGGCGACCTGCCGCACCACAGTATTCAACATATCCTCGACCTTGCCCGCTAACATCACGCGGCGCTCCTTGGCGTTGGTCGTCGCGTCCAACATTGATTGAAACGTCAGCATTTCACCGAACACCGATGCGGTTTCCGCAAGGGTCAACGGCGTGTCAGACATCAAGTGTCCCTGCCCGCCCGCAAGCACCTGATGCACCCCATGCCCCAGTTCATGCGCCAAGGTCATCACATCACGCGTCTTGCCTTGGTAATTCAGCAGCAGATAAGGGTGCGCCGAGGGCACCGTCGGATGGGCAAACGCGCCCGACGCTTTGCCCGCACGCGCAGGCGCGTCTATCCAGGCGTTGTCAAAAAAACGTTGCCCCACATCCGCCAGTTCGCCGGAAAAGCGCCCATAAGCGTTCAACACGGTTTTTCGCGCCTCTTCCCAGGGAATGACCCGTTCGTCTTCATCCGGCAACGGCGCGTTACGGTCCCAATAATCCAGGGTCTCCCCGCCAAACCAGGACGCTTTAAGTTTGTAATAGCGATGTGCCAAGCGGGGATAGGAGTCTTTCACCGCATCAACCAACGCATCGACGACTTCGTCCTCAACCAGGTTCGACAAATTGCGCGATGACACCGGACGGTCGAATTTACGCCATTTGTCATCGATCTCCTTGTCCTTGGCGAGCGTGTTGGTAATCAGTGAAAACAAACGCACGTTTTCTCCTAGCACCGCGCCAAGGCTTTTCGCCGCCTCTTTGCGCACGGCGCCGTCATTGTCCGACAGTAAATCCAGAATTTCAGTCGTTGTCAGTTTTCGATTGCGATAGGGAAACCGTAAATCGGCCATTGTTTCGTCAAACAAGCGGACCCAGGCCGACCGCCCGGCAACGCTTTTTTCATGCAGAAGGGTTTCGATTTCATCGGAGAGTTGGTGCGGTCGCATAGCGCGGACATCCCGCAACCAGGGTTGGTATCGCGCCAACGCCGGGTCGATCATTTTGGCGGCAAGATCGTCTTCGTCAATTCGGTTGAGTTCCAAGGTGAAGAATAACAACGACGTAAAGATGTCGTTCACCCGTTCTTGAATGGTTTGATAGAACTTGCCGACCTCCGGATCACTGACAGCGCCCGCATGCAACAACCCTGCGTAACTCATGATGGCGGACAGAACTTCATCCATATTTTCGTAGTCAACAATTGCGCCAGCGAGCGCCGCGCCGTCCAACTTCGACAAATTGCCTTTATATTTTCCGGAGAATGCCAAGACCTTTTCCGTCGATTGCGTCAAATCGGCTTCCAATTCAGACGCATCCACGCCGGAATATAAATCCGAAAGGTCCCATTCCGGCAGTTTGCCCAATGTCGCGCCGTCTGTCATATCTTTACCCTCCATGTATGGTCTGGATATATGTGTGTCGCATCACGGACGCAAGCAAAGTCCGCACGACCAAATTTTAATTGAGGGCGAGCCCATGGATTACGCCGCGATAAAAAGCCTGCCGGAAATGTTTTTTCAACAGGCGGCGCACTACGGCGACAAACCGTTCCTGTGGTGCAAACAAGGCGATGAATGGCGCGCCATGACCTGGCGGGAAACCGCCGAAGCCGTTTCCGCCTTATCGCAGGGGTTACGCTTGCTGGGCGTAGAGCCGGGCGACCGGGTCGTTATCGCATCGGAAAATCGCCCCGAATGGCCGATAGCCGATATCGCCATCATGGCCGCCGGCGCCATTAGCGTTCCCGCCTACACCACCAACACGACCGAAGACCATTATCACGTTCTGTCGAATAGCGGCGCCAAACTCGCCATCGTCTCCACCTCCGCCATCGCCAAGCGATTGTTGCCCGCCGCCCAACGTTCACCAGAAACCAAAACCGTCATCGCCATGGAAACCGTCTTGGACTCCGCGCTAGGGATAAGAATCGTTTCCTGGGGTGACACCTTGGACCAGGGCCTTACGGTGCCGGAAGAAGTTGATGCAGGGTTAGCCAAACTTCAACGCACCGACACAGCGTGTATAATTTACACATCGGGCACCGGTGGGCGCCCCAAAGGGGTTATGCTTAGCCACGGTGCCATCCTGTCCAATTGCAAAGGTGCCAACACGCTCTTATCCGGGCTTCCCGACTACGCGTCCGGCAGCGAAGTGTTTTTATCGTTTCTGCCGCTGTCGCATTCCTACGAACACACAGCCGGGCAGTTCTTCCCAATCTCCATTGGCGCGCAAATATACTACACGGCGGGCCTCGACAAACTGGTCGCCGACATGGCGACCGCCCAACCCACGATCATGACCGCTGTCCCACGCCTGTATGAAACAATCTATGGCCGTATTATGCGCGGCGTCACCCAATCCAAAGGCGTTCCAAAATCGCTGTTCCTCAAAACACTTGATATTGGCCACCGCGCCCGAACCAGTCCGGAAACTCTGAGTCTGGGCGACCGAGCGTTGAATCCACTTTTGACCATGCTGGTTCGGCGCAAGGTCGCGAAGCGTTTCGGCGGGCGCCTCAAAGCATTCGTATCCGGCGGCGCGCCCTTGAATCCTGAAATCGGCGAGTTCTTCCTCGCGCTCGGCGTGCGCATTTTGCAGGGTTACGGGCAGACGGAATCGGCGCCAGTAATCAGTTGCAATCCGGTCGCGCCCATAAAAATAGAAACCGTCGGCCCGCCTTTGGAAGACGTGTCAGTGCGCATTGCCGAGGATGGCGAAATTCTCGTCCAAGGCGAGCTGGTCATGCAGGGCTATTGGAACAACAAATCCGCTACCGATGCGGCGATACAGGACAACTGGCTGCATACCGGCGATATCGGCGAAGTAGACTCGGACGGCTATATCCGAATTACCGACCGCAAGAAGGACATTATCGTTAATTCCGGCGGCGACAATCTTTCGCCGCAACGCGTCGAGGGCATGCTGACCATTGAGCCGGAAATTGCGCAAGCGATGGTGCACGGGGACAAACGCCCCCACATTGTCGCCTTGATCGTACCCGATCCAGATTTTGTAAAGGAATGGTCAGCGGAATACGGCGACGCAAATGACCCAAATTTGTCGCTCACTCAGACTGCGTTTCAAACCGTCATCGCCGCCGCCGTGAAGCGCGTAAACGACAAACTCAACACCATCGAACGGGTGCGTCGGTTTCATTTGATCCCCGAATCCTTCACGACCGACAATGAAATGATGACACCCAGCATGAAAATTCGCCGCCACGTCATCAATGAGCGCTACGGCGCCGATTTGGAAAGGTTGTATGGCGGTTAGAGGCCCAGGCGAATAAAACCGAAAAATTTACTGTTAATTATGACCAACGGGCACGACCCCAAGTTATACGGGCGCCTCCGGCCAGCCTATGGTGCGCACACCGGCCATTGATAAGCTGGCCGCTCGCGGCCGTTCGGTTCACAAATAATTATACGCTTTGACCTATTTTCGTGCCCGCGCGCGGTCAAACAGGTTTTGTCGAACGTTCTTTTCAACCCAGTAAAATTCACACCCGATGGCAGCAGCGTCTCGTGGAGCGCCAGCCAATCAATCGACACCTTGATTGCTGAGTTTTGAGACGCTCGCCCCAGCATTATAAAGGAAAAATAAAAAACACATACCAATACCGTCGTGCGCTGGGAAATCGCCCCCTATTAAGACGGAATAGGGCGCAGGCTTGGTTTGCCGATCGTAAATTCCTTGATGGTACTCCATGGCGGTGAACTCATTATCAATAGTGAACTTGGCAAGGGAACTTCTGTCACAATGAAATTCCCCTTCTACGGGCCATAGACGCTGCATATTAGAATCGGTAGAATTATGCGGTCGGCAGTTTGTAGTCCTTGAATTTTTCGCGCAACTCGCCCTTTTGAATTTTTCCAGTCCCGCCGATGGGAAAGGACTCCATGACAATGACGTCGTCCGGGGTCCACCAGTTGGCGACCTTACCCTTAAAAAACGCCAAAATATCCGACATGTCCGGCGTGGTGCCAGGCTTAGGCGTGATCAGTAATAACGGACGTTCGTCCCACTTTGGATGCGCCACGCCGATAACCGCGGCCTGCGCCACGTCGGGATGGCGCAATGCGACATCCTCCAACTCAATCGAACTGATCCATTCTCCGCCTGATTTAATGACATCCTTGGTTCTGTCAACGATTTGCATGTAACCCTCCGAATCGAGAGTGGCGACGTCGTCAGTGTTGAACCAACCTTCTTCCGCATGGGCTTTGGACTCGTCCATCGCGAAATAGCCGTTGCAGATCCACGGGCCACGCACTTTGAGTTCTCCAAATGTTTTACCGTCATGTGGCAATTCGGCACCATCCGCGTCGACAATTTTCATATCGACGCCATACACCGGCTGTCCCTGCTTGGCTTGATACGCCATGCGTTCATTTGCCGCCAGGCCCGTTAGATTTGGCTTCAAGGTGTTGATCGATCCGACCGGAGACATTTCTGTCATGCCCCAACCGTGACGAACCTCGATGCCAAATTCGTCCTGAAACGCTTCAATCATCGATGTCGGCGCGGCGCTCCCACCTATGATGACGCGTTGGAGTCCATCAAGTCGTTTACCGTTCCCGCGCATATATTCCAACAACGCCAGCCAGACCGTGGGCACGCCCGCCGTGGTGGTCACGCCCTCTCCGTCCAAAAGTTCGTACAACGGTTCGCCAATCAAATGCGCTCCTGGCAACACCAACTTCGCCCCTGTCATCGTCGCCGCATACGGAATGCCCCAGGCGTTGGCGTGGAACATGGGCACAACCGGCAACACCGTTTCATGCGCGGACAGATGCAGAACCGACGGCAAGGCGACCGACATGGTATGCAACACGGTGGCGCGGTGGGAATACAACACGCCTTTGGGGTTTCCCGTCGTGCCTGACGTGTAACATAACGAAGACGCGGTGCGTTCATCGAATTCCGGCCAGGCGAAATCCGCGTCATTGTCCGCAATCAATGTTTCGTAACAATGCACATTGGGCAACGTCGTGTCCGGCATATCCGCCGCGTCCGCCATGATTATGATGCCCTTCAAGCTTTCCAGCGTGGCGTAGAAGGCTTCCAGCGGCTTCACAAAGGTTGGGTCTACAAAGAGATACCGATCGCTTGCATGGTTCATGATGTAGGTGAGCTGGCTCGGATGCAGTCTTGGGTTCAGCGTATGACAGACAGCACCCATACCCGAGACGGAGAAATACAGTTCGTAATGCCGGTGATCGTTCCAGGCCAGGGTTGCTATACGGTCGCCTGATTCAACACCCAGCGCCGTTAGCGCCTTCGCCATTCGGTGAACGCGGTTATCCGCTTGAGCGTAGGTATAACGGTGGATACCGCCCTCGACCGTTCGCGACACGATTTCCTGTTCGCCATAAATCGACGAAGCGTATTCCAAAAACGATGAAATCAACAATGGGCGATCCATCATCAATCCATGCATATGATTATCCCCTTCTAAATAAACCGAATGCCCCAAACCAGGATTTAAAGCATCACATCAATTTTCTTCCGAAACGATAACTTTCCGGGCCGCATTATGCCCCTCCTTGCCTTGCGCTTCGATGAAAACCCGTGTGACGATGGGATAGGCTTGTTTCACCTCCGCTTCAAATTCGGAAATGGTGCGTTGGACAGTGCCGGAATCAAGTGAACTGTCGAAATCTATGCTGAGGTTCAACAACACGTCGTGCGGTCCCATATGCATCGTCAAAATTTCATTTATGAAGCCTACACGTCCGTCGGCCTCTATAATCCCACGAATACCATCCACCACATCACCGCGCGCTGCCTCGCCAATCAGCAATCCCTTACTTTCATACGCCAACAACACAGCGGTCAAACCTAGAATGACACCGATAACGATAGACGCAACGCCAAAAGGTAATATAGTTGACTCGATTGGCGTGCCTCAACGCAATAGTATTGCGAATCTTTAAAAAATCAGACCAATTCGGTTTGAATCTGCGCCCAAGAGCCGTACATTTAGTCTGTGCAATCCCAACACGTAGGCCACAACACGTAGACCAAAGACCCTAACGAAAGACCGAGAAATCTTATGACAGCGACGCCAAAAGCCGCCACCCAAAACGCAACCGTAACGCTCGACGACAAATACACGTTGAATTCCGGTCGTGTGTTCCTGAACGGTATGCAAGCGCTCGTGCGGTTACCCTTGATGCAACGCCAGCGCGACGCCGCCGCCGGATTGCACACGGGCGGGTATATATCCGGTTATCGCGGATCGCCCTTGGGAGGGCTGGACCAACAATTATGGCAGGCACGGCCGTTCATCGAAAAAAACCACATTAAATTTCAGGCGGGCATTAACGAAGATCTCGCCGCCACAGCAATCTGGGGCAGCCAGCAAGTCGGTATGTTCCCCGGCACGGATTACGACGGTGTGTTCGGTCTGTGGTACGCCAAAGGTCCTGGCGTTGACCGCTCCGGAGATGTTCTCCGTCACGGCAACCTCGCCGGGTCGTCGAAAAATGGCGGCGTGCTGCTCTTGGCGGGCGACGACCACACCTGCAAATCCTCCACCACCGCGCATCAAACGGAATTCGCGTTTCGCGACGCCATGATTCCGGTGTTGAACCCCTCGGGTGTACAGGAATTCATCGACTTGGGTCTCTATGGCTGGGCCATGTCTCGATTTTCCGGCTGCTGGGTGGCATTCAAAGTCATCGCCGAAACCGCCGACAGCTCCGCCTCGATTTATGTCGACCCTACACGGGTCGATATCGTTGAACCTACCGACTACGAAATGCCCGAAGGCGGCCTGAACATTCGCTGGCCCGACACGCCATTGGAGCAGGAAGAACGCCTCCATCGCCATAAGCTGGACGCCGTGCGCGCCTTCGCTCGCGCCAACAAGTTGGACAAAACAATTTTTGATGGGCCAAAGCGGCGTTTCGGCATCGTGACGGCGGGCAAGTCCTATCTCGATGTTCGCCAGGCATTGGAAGACCTCGGCATCGATGAAGCCGGTGCCCAAGCCATCGGCCTATCGATTTACAAAGTCGCGATGACGTGGCCGCTGGAGCCGGAAGGGATGCGGAAATTCGGCGAAGGGTTAGAGGAAATCCTCGTCGTCGAGGAAAAACGCTCCTTGATGGAAAACCAAATTAAGGACCAGATGTACAACTGGCCCGCCGACAGTAGACCCCATGTCGTCGGCAAGCATGACGAAACCGGTTCCTGGATGCTCCCGTCAAACGGAGAGTTAACACCCGGCCAAATAGCCAAGGTAATCGCCAGCCGGATTGGTCGTTTTCATACCAGCCCCGCAATTGAAGAACGCGTCGCCTTTGTCGAGCGATCCCAGGCACGGCTGGCGCAAATCGTCTCGCCTCTGGAACGAATTCCCTACTTCTGTTCCGGCTGCCCACACAATACCTCGACCAAGGTGCCAGAAGGCAGTCGCGCGCTGGCCGGAATTGGGTGTCATTACCTGTCGCAATTCATGGACCGCGAAACTGCGACTTATACGCAAATGGGGGGCGAAGGCGGCACGTGGTTGGGGCAAGCACCGTTCACCAGCGAAAAACATATCTTCACGAACATTGGCGACGGCACTTATCTGCACTCAGGCCTGCTTGCCATTCGCGCCGCCGTCGCGTCGGGCAGCAACATCACCTACAAAATCCTGTTCAACGACGCCGTCGCCATGACCGGCGGACAACCGCTCGACGACCTGCTGACTGTGCCGTCCATCACCCACCAGCTTTATGGCGAAGGCGTCGGCAAAATCATCGTCGTCACCGACGAACCAGACAAATATCCCATAGGCGTTGATTTCGCCAAGGGTGTGAAGGTCGAACATCGTGACGAACTCGACCGGGTGCAGAAAGACATCCGCGAAATCCCCGGCGTCACCGCCATCATCTACGATCAGACCTGCGCCGCTGAAAAGCGTCGTCGACGCAAACGCGGAACGTTCCCTGACCCGGCGCGCCGCGTATTCATCAACGAATTGGTGTGCGAAGGCTGCGGTGATTGTTCAGTCGCATCAAACTGCCTATCAGTCGTGCCCAAAGAAACCGAATTCGGGCGCAAACGAACTATCGATCAATCCAGCTGCAACAAGGATTTTTCCTGCGTCAACGGGTTCTGTCCCAGTTTCGTCACCATCGAAGGCGGTCAATTGCGCAAACCGGCAGCCCTGACGCCCAGCGAATCCACTACTGATCTGTTCCCCGCCCTGCCCGATCCGGAATTACCCTCGGTCGACGACACTTATGGCATTCTCGTTACGGGCGTTGGCGGAACCGGCATCGTGACCGTCGGCGCATTGATCGGCATGGCCGCACATATCGAAGGCAAAGGCTGCAGCATTCTGGACATGACCGGATTAGCGCAGAAAGGCGGCGCGGTCATCAGCCATCTGCGCATCGCACCGTCGCCAGACGATATTCACGCCGTCCGATTGGCGTCTGGGGGTGCGAACGTGATTATCGGGTGCGACATGGTCGTCGCGGCGGGACGCGACGCCCTGTCCAGTATTGCGCCGGGCGAGACCCACGTGATCGTCAACACCCATGAAACCATCGTCGGAGATTTTACGCGCAACCCGGATATGGAATTCCCCACCGATAAGCTTGAAATGACCATTGCGGCGACTGCTGGCAAGGATCACGTCGATTTCGTCGAAGCAACTCGCTTGGCGACAACCCTGTTGGGCGATTCCATCGCCACCAACATGTTCATGCTAGGGTTCGCCTGGCAAAAGGGAACGATTCCGTTGACGCTCGACTCAATTCACCAGGCCGTAGAATTGAACGCCGTTGCGGTCGACGCCAACAAACGCGCCTTCCTGTGGGGCCGACGCGCAGCGCACGACCTCGCCGCCGTCGAAAAACGTGCCACGCCGGAAACAACGTCGCCGATCACCGATATCGCCACCAAATTGGAAGACATCGTCGCACGACGCATCAGCTTCCTGACCGAGTACCAAAACGAAGCCTATGCAAGGCGATACAAGGATTTTGTCGCCGCGGTGCAAAAAAATGAGTCTCGCGCCTTGCCGGAAGGGGAAGACTTGGCCCGCGCGGTCGCACGTTATTACTTTAAACTATTGACCTATAAAGATGAATACGAAGTCGCGCGGCTTTATACTGACACCGGGTTTATGGATAAAGTGAACCAGGCTTTCGAGGGAGACTTCAAGCTGAACTTCCATTTGGCGCCACCGATCCTCGCCGATCGCAATCTGGACACCGGCAATCTGGAGAAAAAGTCGTATGGCCCCTGGATCATGCGGGCATTTGGCGTATTGGCGAAATTAAAAGGCCTCCGCGGCACCGCCTTCGACCCCTTCGGGCGTAGCGCGGAACGACGCAGAGAACGCCAATTAATCACCGATTACGAAAGAACTGTTGGAGGTTTGCTGGAGTCGCTTTCGGCTGAAAATTACGAAATCGCCGTAGATATCGCAAGCATTCCCGAACAAATTCGCGGCTATGGCCATGTGAAGGAACGTCATATCAAAGACGCCAAGGCGCACGAAGCCGATCTCTTGAATGCCTTTCGCGACCCAACGCGGCGTCTGGATGCGGCAGAGTAGAAGAGATACAATTACTTAATACTCGTTTAGAAATTAACAAGCGTGCCCTCAAACCGTGTTGAACGTCGATTAACCGCGATCCTCACCGTCGATATGATGGTGTATTCGCGCCTGATGAATTTGATGAAACAGGCACGATTGAACGCCGGCGGGCTCATCGACATGAGCTCTCTAACCTACATCATGCCCAACGCGGCTTTGTAAGTATCCAAAATGGCTTCAAGTTCCGAGCGATCATTGCTGTCCATTTTCCGCAACCTGATAATCTGGCGCATGACTTTAACGTCGAATCCATTGCCCTTGGCTTCGGCGTACACCTCTTTGATGTCTTCCACCAACGCCGCTTTTTCTTCTTCCAGCCGTTCGATTCGTTCGATCAACGACCGCAATTGTTCGCCCGTAACGCCGCCGACATCCGCCATGAAACCTGTACTCCCCGCATGTTCGCCATTTTAAAGAAATCAACAGCGACGCTTTTAGCAGGAATGCGCGTCCGTTCAAAGACCCATTTCTGCTATACACTCGAAAGATATTTCTTAATTTATAGGATCATTAATACTCTTCAATGCAATCATATATAATATACATTTCATCTTATACATAAAGATTACAGGGCCATCGTCACCATAGATAACCTCGATAACATCATTCCTAACAAAGAGGAATATCGCGTCTTCGTTACCCCCCGGCGCAATTTTCCGCCATTGCGCCGGCGGCTTTCGAGAGGGTCGCCGTTCCCAGTCGATATAGGCGGATTCCAATGCTTCGATGAAGGAGGCGAGGGTTTCCCGATCTGTGACGAGCGGCTAACCAGCATTCCCGGGGAAACCAATATACCATGGGGCCGTTCAACAGCGTCGCCAGCGGCAACACCTCAGCTAATTCCGCTCCGGACCAAACCCCTCGTCCCAGACAATAAGCCACCTAGAGCGCGGTTCCAGCCCACACGGCATATTTATAAACGGCATAGAACACGGCGACGGATCCCGCCCTCTTAGGGCACCGGCTTAGTGACCATCCGGATGGCTGACCGCCAACTTCGCTAATTTGTCTGGTGAGGCCACGGACTGGTGTTTGTCCTTCCACTCGCCGTATGGCATGCCATAGACAATCTCGCGGGCATCTTCGTAGCCAACTTCCACACCCTTTTCCTCGGCCGCCGCCACGTACCATTTTGACAGGCAGTTTCGACAAAACCCAGATAGGTTCATTAAATCGATATTCTGCACATCGGTACGTTCGCGCAAATGAGCAACCAGCGTTCGAAACGCGGCGGCTTCCAATTCAGTGCGCGTTTGGTCGTTAATATCAGGCATCGTTTTCCCTCAGCAAATAATTCATCACTGATTTAGGCCAATGGCGTTGAAATTGCGAGTCCTGCGTTGTGCCACTTGCGACAAATTATGAATCAACCAGACATAATAATGCAAATTCGAAGCGTCGTTAAAACCGACCATAAGACATCCTGCGCCTGCTCAGCGGCCTTCTGGAGTATCGACTGGCCCCGACAAAACCTATCGCGAGCCCTTGGCGCAACTGTTGAACGGTGATCTCAGCACCGTCCTGATTGCCGAAGGAAACGTCGAATCCCTAGGGTTTATTATAATTATCTTCGTCCTAGAGCTACGGTATCCAGTGAATTCCACCCAAATCGAAGAATTGATCGTGGACTCCCGGGCGCGCGGACGGAAACTCGGCATATCCCTGGTCAACACCGCCATAAACGCTGCAAGGTCTGCAGATTGTCGCGGAATTGATCTCTATGCACGCGAACAGAACTAACCGTTCAACGCAGGTTTGGATTTCTAATATACGAGGCTGGAATTACAGTTGAAACTGCTTTGAATTCGGCGCTACAGGAATAGTGTATTGAAATTGCTGGGCAGTTGGTCCAAAAAGTTAAATAACGCTCATCCATTGTCTCAATTTCGGGCTACCTCATTGGCGGAAAACAACTGGAAGACCACGACATGAGACGGCTTCACCGTACGAAAATTGTCGCGACGCTCGGCCCCGCCACCTCCTCGGCAAAGATGATCGGCGCACTGTTTGACGCCGGTGTCGATGTCTTCCGCCTTAATTTTAGCCATGGCGAGCATGAAGACCACCGCAAGAATGTGGAGCATATCCGGGCGCTTGAAGCAAAAATCGGGCGCCCCGCCGCCATCCTTATGGATCTGCAGGGACCAAAGTTGCGCATTGGCGCTTTTACCGGCGACCAGATCACGCTGGAGCCAGGTGCGGCGTTCCGTTTTATTCTGGCCCCATGCGAGGGCGATGTGCATCAGGTAAGCTTGCCCCATAAAGAAATCTACGCTGGGATCGAATCTGGTACGGAATTATTGCTAGACGATGGCCGTTTGCGCGTGCGCGTCACCGACTGCGGCGCAGACTTCGCCGATTGTGAAGTTGTCACCGGCGGCGTCCTGTCCAACCGCAAGGGCGTCAACGTACCTGGCGTTTTATTGCCAATATCCCCCTTGACCTCGAAGGACCGCGCGGATTTACAGTTCGGACTGGATTTGGGCGTCGATCTGATAGGGTTGTCGTTTGTGCAACGCCCCGAAGATATCGCCGAAGCGCGACGCCTCATCGCGGGACGCGCAGGTGTGTTAGCCAAACTGGAAAAGCCCGCCGCCATCGATCATTTAGATGAAATTATCGAACTCAGCGACGCCGTGATGGTCGCCCGCGGAGATTTGGGCGTTGAAATGCCACCGGAAGATGTCCCGGTGCTGCAAAAACGTATAATTTTGGCCTGCCGGCAGGTTGGCAAACCGGTCGTCGTCGCTACACAGATGCTAGAATCAATGATCGATTCACCGACGCCGACCCGCGCCGAGGCCTCCGACGTTGCAACCGCTGTTTATGACGGCGCCGACGCCGTTATGTTGTCAGCGGAAACCGCCGTTGGCAAATATCCAGTCGACGCGGCTGGCATGATGAACCGCATTATCGAACGCGTGGAGCGCGCGCCAAATTACCGCCGCGTCCTTTCCGCCGAAGAATTAGTGCCCGAAGCCACCGCCGCCGACGCCATCAGCGCCGCCGCACGTCAAGTCGCGCACACCTTAAGCGCCGCCGCCATCGTGACCTTCACTACATCGGGTTCAACAACACTACGCGCCGCGCGGGAACGCCCAGAAGTGCCAATTATCGGATTAACGCCCAATTTGGAAACCGCCCGCCGGTTGGCCATTGTTTGGGGCGTGCATTCTATCCATTCCAGCGATGCACGGGATTTTCAGGAGATGGTCGACAAGGCCAGTCATTTCGCCGTGGACGACGATTTTGCTAAATTTGGCGACCGCATAATCATCACCGCTGGCGTTCCCTTTGGCACGCCAGGCGCGACCAATGTACTTCGCATCGCCCGCGTCACGGCTTGAACTAGCATAGGAAACCCCAAACCATGCCCCATGCGGCCCCGCGTATCGACGCCCCATCGCTCAAAATTATAATTAGCGACAAAAATGAACTAGCGATCATCGATGTACGCGAGGACGGGCAATTCGGATTATCACATCTGTTGCTTGCGGTTTCGGTACCCTACAGCCTCCTGGAAGCGCGGATTCTCCCCTTGGTCCCGCGCCGTGCTGCGCGAATGGTTTTGATCGACGCCAATGATGGCATTGCGGACAAAGCCGCAATACGTCTCGCTGCACTGGGCTATAGCGACATCTCCATCCTCGAAGGCGGCGTAGAAAGCTGGGAGGTTGCGGGATTCGAACTGTTCAAGGGCGTTAATGTGCCTAGCAAAGCCTTCGCCGAAGTGGTCGAACATGAATGCGGAACACCCACGATTTCCGCCGAGGAACTTCAGGCCATGTTCGATTCGGGTGACGATCTGGTCGTTCTGGACAGCCGGACACCTGCGGAATTCAATCGCATGAGCATTCCAAATGGGATCAATTGTCCAGGAGCCGAATTGGCGTACCGCGCCCACGACCTTGTCCCCTCGCCCGACACCCTTATCGTCGTCAACTGCGCCGGACGCACACGTAGCATCATCGGCGCGCAATCCTTGATAAACGCAGGCGTCAAAAACAAAATTGTATCCTTGCAGGGCGGAACCCAGGGTTGGGTGCTCGCTGGGCTAGACCTCGACCGGGGTCAGACCCGTGGATACGGCCCGGTGTCACCAGAAGGCGCGCAAAAGGCGGAAACGAAGGCAGCTCACATCAAAGCAAAGTTTAACGTCGTCTCAGTCAGTCACGAGACCTTGGCAGCCTGGAAAACAGAAGACCGCACGCTCTATCTGTTCGATGTCCGCGACGAAGAGTCATACAAATCCGGGCATATTTCAGGTGCTGTGTCCGCGCCGGGTGGCCAGTTGGTGCAAGCGATGGATTTGAAAGCTGCGACACGCAACGCGCGCGTGGTCCTGATTGATGACGCTGAAATTCACGCGACTATCACAGCGCATTGGCTTCTTCAAATGGGTTGGGACGTCTATGTATTGGAAGGTGGGCTTGGCACCGCCACATTGGAAATCGGTGTCCCGGCGCCCGAAGATTATGCAGCCTCCAGCGACGCCGCCATCGAAACCATATCGCTGGAAAACTTGGCGGATGCGTTGAAGACAGGCGAGGCCATTGCCATCGACACCGACATCAGCCTCGACTACCGGTCAACGCGGTTGCCAGGCGCATTATGGTGCAATCGTGCGCGCCTCGACCAATTTATCAAGACACTGCCCATGGATCGCCAAATAGTGCTGTATTCGGAACACGAAACCCGCGCACGGCTCGCTATCAACGATGTCCGCGCGCTGACCGATGCACCCGTTAAATTGCTTAAAGGCGGACGGGAAGCCTGGAAAAAAGCGGGCCTACCAACCGAAGCCTCGCCCGATGCCCCAACGGACGAAGACTGCATCGATTTTCTGTTCTGGGTGCATGACCGACATTTAGGTAATGAAGACTCCATGCGTAGTTATCTTGCCTGGGAAGAACAGCTGCCCGCGCAAATCGAAGCCGATGGCACCGCACAGTATCGCATCCTCAGTTAAGGCCTAAAAATTCGAATCCTAGATTTCCTGCGCGATCTGCTTGGCCTTTTCATTAATCGCCTTCATATGGGGGTTAATGTCTAAACCCGCGCGAAAGGCTTTTAATGCCGACGCTTTATCTCCCAGGGCCTCATAGGTCACGCCGAGCCTCGCCAACGCGCCGAAGTGCCGGGGCTCCAGCGCCAGCGTATGTTTCACGTCCTCAATAGACCGTTTAAAGTTCCCCATCATGAAATGCAGCGTCCCGCGATTGCCCCATCCCTATCCACTCGCGACAGGCGCGAACGATATCAGCGAATGTTTTACCCTGAATCGCCTCCATGGCGGGAAAACACAGCCAGAGAAGCCAAAAGCATAATTCAACGCGTCGCACAGGGACTGGACCGCTTACAACGATAAGACGGGTAACATCGATAAAACGAGCGGTTTCGGGCCGCCACTCGCCCAATCTAAAAGCTCGACCGTATGCAAAACCGGTATATCCGCGCCACTGGCGATTTGCGTGATGCAACCGATATTGCCTGCCGCCACCACATCTGCGCCGGTCTTGGCGATATTTTCGATTTTTCGCTGGCGCAGTTTCTCCGCTAATTCAGGCTGCAGAATATTGTACGTCCCCGCCGACCCGCAACAAAGGTGGGCTTCCGACACATCGCGAACGTCAAATCCTGCCCGCCGCAGCAATTCTTTCGGCAATGTGGTGATTTTCTGACCATGCTGCATTGAACATGCGGAATGATACGCGATAGTTGGCGCTTGGGGTTGCGACGCAAAGGATAGGTCCAGCGTGTCGATAAATTCGGTTACATCCAGCGCCATAGCGGAAATGCGCGCCGCGTCGTCCTTCAACGCCGCGTCCTTCCGGAACATGAACCCGTAATCCTTCACCGTCGTCCCACAGCCCGACGCATTGACCACTATGGCGTCCAACCCTTCACCTTCGATTTCCTGCGTCCATACCCGAATATTCGCCGCCGCCTGCGCGTGACTCTCCCCCACCTTGCCCATGTGATGGGTAAGCGCACCACAACACCCCGCGCCCTTGGCGTGCACGACATCAACGCCATGCCGGGTCAACAATCGCACCGTGGCTTCATTTATTTGCGGACTAAGGACGGGTTGCGCACACCCCCACAACAACGCCACACGGGCCCGGCGCGCGCCCTTGGCCCGGAAAATCTGGGGGCGGTCCATGGATGAAGGTGACGTCGGCTGAGACGGTGCCAACCGTAACATCGCGCCCAACCGCCCCGGTGCCCATTTAGCGAACGGTCGCGCCGCCCACGCCGCCAACAGCGCCACGCGGAACAATCCAGGACGCGGCAATAACGTCGCCAACACTTGTCGAAGGCAACGATCCATCAATGGACGTCTAAAAGTTCGCTCAATGTATGCCCGACCATGGTCAACCAGATGCATATAATCCACGCCGGACGGACAAGTCGTCATGCACGACATGCACGACAGACAACGATCAATATGTTTGACGATTTTCGGGCTCGCAGGCGCGGCTTTTTCCAACATGTCTTTGATTTGATAAATTCGTCCCCGCGGACTGTCCAATTCATCGCCCAACAATACATAGGTCGGGCAGGTCGCCGTGCAAAATCCGCAATGAACACAGGCGCGCAATATATCATTCGCGTTAGCGATATCGGGATCTCCCATTTGCGCCAGGGTAAAATTGGTTTGCATGTTACATCCCCACTGTCATGCGACCGACATTAAGAACGCCAAGCGGGTCAAAGCTTTCCTTCAACCGCCGCGAGAGCGCCTGCACGCCTGCCGCTTGAGGCTGAAACACCGGGACCTTCGCCCGCAACGCCACATTGGCGCGGATGAGCGTCGCGTGCCCGCCACAAGCCGCGATCACGTCGCGCACGACCTCATGCGCCCCATCCGTCGCGTTTTCCACAGGAAACGCTAGCCAGATTAATCCGCCCGCCCAATCCAAATAGGCTTCACTCTGCAGCATTTCCGTCAACGCTGCAGCTGCCGTCGCGCCATTTTGCGGCGGTACGGAAATTTTCCACACGATCCGGTCATCGCCCGGTTGGGCGAACGGCGTCACATCACGCACTTCACGCCAGAATGTACCGGAATTATGCCCGTGCAATTCTTCAATTTCACCAAATGTCGCCAGTTGTTCGCGCAATTTGGCACATCTATATTCGACAGATGGCCCCGGTCCTTCGACGCGAATACCCGCCACCGCCGCGCCCGCGCCGCGCACATAGGACACGTTTGAAATCTTGGCGAGCGAGTCCGGCAACCATGCGGCGCCGGATACTTCATAGGGCATCTGTAGCGCTTTAGTCATCGCCGCGACACCCGTCGCCGCGTCGCAACCCAGTACTAAAATGGTGCGTACTTTCTCCGCCATCGGCAGGACTTTCAACGTCACCGACGTCAGCGCCCCCAAGGTTCCCCAGGACCCGGCCATGACTTTTGACAAATCGTATCCGGTTACATTCTTCACTACGCGCCCGCCAGATTTAAACGCTTCACCCCGACCGCTGACGGCGTCAAACCCCAGAAAATGATCCCGCGCCGCACCCACCTTCAAACGACGTGGCCCCGCAAGGTTCGCCGACACCGCGCCGCCAATTGTGCCCGCGCCAGGCTCTCCATTCAGCAAGGACCCGTAATCCGGTGGTTCAAACGCAAGCTCCTGTCGTTGTTCCGCCAGCGCCGCATGGATATTGGCAAGCGGTGTTCCCGGGCCAGCGGACAATACCAATTCTTCCGCTTCGTAGAGTGTTATCCCGGTCAGCGCTGACAAATCCAACGTGTGGCCCGCATTGACCGGGCGACCGATGGCGCGTTTCGAGCCGCCGCCGACGACTTCAAGCGGCGTTTCCGCCACAACCGCCCACGCTACGGCGTCGAGCACCTGGGCCGCGTTATCAGGTTTTATTATAGTATTCATTTTAAAATCTTGGCAGATCCGGGAACCGGGTCTTACCTTTATGAATGTGAACGCGACCCAATTCCGCACATCGATGCAATTGGGGAAACACTTTGCCGGGATTAAGCAGTGAACTCGGGTCGAAGGCACATTTAACGCGTTGTTGCTGTTTCAAATCATCTTCGGTGAACATGGCGCTCATTAAGTCTCGTTTTTCCACACCAACCCCGTGTTCCCCGGTCAACACGCCACCTACTTCGACACACAATCGCAAAATATCCGACCCGAACGCTTCCGCACTGTCAAGTTCGCCCGGAATATTGGCATCATATAAGATCAACGGATGCAAATTTCCATCACCCGCGTGAAATACATTGGCGACCCGCAAGCCATATTGCGTAGATAATTCGGCCATTCGACTCAGCACCTCGGGCAAGCGCCCACGCGGAATCGTCCCATCCATGCAATAATAATCGGGCGACAGGCGGCCAATCGCAGGGAACGCCGCCTTGCGGCCGGCCCAGAACGACACACGCTCGTCTTCCGATTCGGAAATCCTAATAGACACCGCAGCGTTTTCTCCAGCGATCCGTTCAACTTCACCGATCAGATAATCCACTTCGATTTCCGGTCCGTCCAACTCGATAATCAACAGCGCCTCGACATCCAGCGGATAACCAGCCTGAACGAAGGCTTCCGCCGCTTTAATCGCCGGGCGATCCATCATTTCCATGCCGCCAGGAATAATGCCCGAGCCGATCACCCGCGCCACACAGGCACCCGCCGCTTCGTTCGACGGAAATCCGATCAACAGCGCCCGCGCGGTTTCCGGCGCACGTAAGATACGCACTGTGACTTCGGTGACAACGCCTAGCAACCCTTCCGAACCGGTCAGTAGACCCAGCAGATCATAACCATCGGAATCAAGGTGCTTGCCGCCAATTCGGATAATTTCGCCGTCTATCATTACCAGTTCGAGACCAAGCACGTTGTTCGTCGTCATACCGTATTTCAAACTGTGAATGCCGCCAGAATTTTCTGCGATATTACCACCGATGGTGCAGGCGATTTGGCTGGACGGGTCCGGCGCGTAATAGAAGCCAAGGTCGCGCACGGCGTCGGTAATTCCTAGATTGGTGACGCCCGGTTGCACAACAGCGCACCGGTTGTCGTAATCAATCTCGATAATTTTCTTGAACTTTCCCAGGCCGAGAATCACGCCGTCAGCCAAAGGCAGCGCGCCGCCGGACAAGGACGTTCCCGCGCCACGCGGCACGACCTTCACACCATTGGCATGGCAATAGCGCAACACCTCAGCGACTTGCTCTGTGGTTTCAGGCAAGACGACGATCAGCGGCAATTGTCGATAGGCAGTCAGGCCATCCGATTCGTAAGGCCGCAATTCGTCTTCGTCGACAATCACGCCTTCACCGGGCACAATTTCCTGCAACGCTGTCGCAATTTCGACGCGCCGCGCGATTACATTCTGGTCGGGTTTTGGCATTTCCATGGCAGGGCCTACGTTCGCGCAATTTCAACTTGCCTGATATTATAGGCGCAAACGCAAAAAGCCGCGAGTGCGGCTTTTTTTATAACAAATATTCAGCGACAAATCGCTGGCGGGCGTTCAGCCTTGGCGAGCTTTAAAACGCGGGTTTTTCTTGTTGATGACATAAATGCGGCCCTTGCGCCGAACCACGATACAATCCTTGTGCCGCGTTTTCATCGATTTAATCGAATGAACTACCTTCATCTTCTTCTTCCGTTTACTAATTGGGCGCTAAAGACAGCGCCGTTCAATCCACACTCACTTCACCAAATCAGCGAAGAGCGCGGAACATAAGAGGGGAGTCCGCCCCTGTCAACGGCTCTAACGACTTGATTGATCGCGTTCTCCTAATGATCCGGCGTAAAAAAACGACGATGACCCAAAGCCAAAACGCATATGCGTCTTTCGCCTCTGCAGTATCGGCGATGGTGCCTGCAGCGCCCTATGCTCACCGCCTCACCCACAACCGCAATCACGGGCCGTTAGGCGATTGTCACACCAAATTCCAGCGAGAAGGCGAACAGCAACAATATGGGCAAGCTGTCTTTGCCCGCCATCGCCTGGACCATCGTCTCGCCAATGGGAAACAGGCCCATTTCGAGGCCTTGGACAAACAACGCCAAGCCGAGAACAACACAAATCAACCCACCGAAAACGCCGCCAAGCTCAGGAACCGGCTGGCGCAGGACAACGATCTTAAAAACGCAACCACCCGAACAATAGGCACAAGATTTAGCGCGGTGCCGCCGAGAATGCCCAGGAACCGATATAACGCCGCGCCCATGCCCGCTCTAGCCGCCCTTAAGACGTCCTATTATTAAATGACGCCCTTTTCGCGCAAAGAGGCGATTTCATCCGCTGAAATGCCCAATTTTTGCTGCAGAATATCGTCAGTATGCTCGCCCAATAACGGTGGTGGCAACCGATAATCCACGGGCGTTTCCGACATCTTAATCGGACTCGCGATCAGCTTTGCCTTTTTCGATCCGGTCGCCGGATGATCCATCTCGATCACCATGTCGCGGGATTTGACCTGTGGGTCATCAAAGACCTGCGCCAAATTGTTGATAGGGCCGCAACCAATCTGTGCTTTCTCCAACGCGTCCAACCACCACGTTGACGGATGCTGACGTGTGATTTCATTGAGGGTTGCCGTGACATGGTCCCGGTTTTTCACCCGTTCCACAGCTTTATTAAAGCGCGCGTCCTCCAACAAATTTTGACAACCTGCAACGTCACAAAAGCGTTCGAAGGTAGGGTCATTGCCCACGGACAACACAAAATACCCATCCGCCGACGGCATCACCTGATAAGGGACGATATTAGGATGGTTGTTGCCAAGACGTTCGGGAATTTCCCCAGTCGCCAGATAATTCATCCCCTGGTTCGCTAACCAGGCAACATGGGTGTCGAGCATGCTGATATCGATATGTTGGCCCGAACCGGTGTCACGTTGGTGATTGACCGCCGCCAGGATCGACACACAAGCGTACATGCCCGACATCAGGTCAGCGATGGACACGCCGATCTTCATGGGTTCGCCCTCGGGTTCACCGGTCAGGCTCATCACACCGCCCATCCCCTGGACCAGCGCGTCATACCCAGGACGGGCCGCGTAGGGACCCGTGTGGCCAAACCCCGTGATAGAGCAATAGATGAGTTTGGGAAATTTAGCCTTCAATTGCTCAAACCCTAGGCCGTATTTTTCCAAAGTCCCGGTTTTGAAATTTTCAACCAGGATATCCGCGTCCGCAAGCAACCGCCGCGCCAAAGCCTGGCCTTCCGGGTCGCTCAAATTCAGGGTGACCGACCGCTTGTTGCGGTTGGTTCCTGCGAAATAGGCGCTCTCGCCGGTATCTGCGCCTTTGTCATCCGGCAAATAGGGCGGCGCGAAGTTGCGCGTGTCATCGCCCACGCCGGGGCGTTCGATTTTAATGACCTCCGCCCCTAAGTCTCCCAGAATTTGCGTGCAGGACGGTCCTGCCAGAATGCGGGTCAAGTCAAATACTTTTATGCCTGTAAGGGGACCAGCCATGTTCGTGAACCTCTCAGATAAATGTCAAAACTAGCTTGTAACAAAAGATTAGCGTTTCTGACATTGGCGTCCGGTAAGGTCAAATTCCTTTTCCTCATTTATAGAGGGCTCCGAATCGGGTATAAGAGTACTCATGAATGGAATTTTCTTCGGTGCCGTCCTGATCGCCTTCGTCGTCGCGGGATACCGGCAAGTCACCTGGATACCTTTGTCAGAACAGGTCGTGCCCCAAATCATGCCTATGCAGGCGCTGGCTACGTCGATGATTGATGCGGCGAAAGGGTCGGTTACGTTGGCAATTGGTCTGGTCGGCGTCATGGCGTTGTTCCTGGGACTAATGAAGGTCGGCGAAGCAGGCGGGCTGCTGAAAATCATTGCGCGTGTGGTGCGGCCCTTGATGACGCGACTGTTTCCCGAAGTGCCGCCAGAACACCCCGCAATGGGTGCCATGGTGCTCAATATTTCCGCTAATGTTTTGGGCCTAGGCAACGCTGCAACGCCGTTTGGCGTCCGTGCGATGCAGGAATTGGACAAACTCAATCCGCAAAAAGGCACGGCCACCAACGCCATGGCGATGTTCCTGGCGATCAACACGTCTTCGGTGACGCTGCTGCCCACCGGCGTCATTGCGTTGCGGGCGTCGGCGGGGTCGATGGACCCGGCGGGAATTTTACCCACGACCCTGTTCGCGACCATCTGTTCCACCACGGTGGCGATAATTGTGGTGAAATTATATCAACGGTTCAGCGCATTCCCGATTCCCAATGTTGAAGCGGAAATGATTGAGACACCGGCGGCGACAGCCGACGCTGATTTATTCGCCAACCTGTCTGTCGAACCTAACGCCCCCTACCCGGCTTGGGTGTCCGTGACGTGCCTGCTGGCCATACTGTGCTTTGTGCCACTCACCATCGTATATGGCCGGGTCATCTCGCCCTGGCTCATTCCGGGTTTAATGGTGTCGATTCTTGGATTTGGAATCATCCGGAAGGTGCGCGTTTACGAGGCCTTCGTGGAGGGCGCGCGCGATGGCTTCAACGTCGCCTTGCGGATTATCCCCTACATGGTCGCAATCTTGGTCGCGGTGGCGATGTTGCGGGAAAGCGGGGCGTTGTCGTTGCTTATCACCCCTCTTGGCGCCATCACGGGGCCGTTTGGTCTACCTGCCGACGCCTTGCCGATGGCGTTGTTGCGCCCCTTATCGGGCAGCGGCGCATACGGTATCCTCGCGTCCACTATTCAAGATCCCGCCATCGGGCCGGACAGTTATGTAGGGTATCTGGTCAGCACATTCCAGGGATCAACCGAGACGACATTCTATGTCATCGCGGTGTATTTTGGCGCGGTGCAGGTCCGGCGCATCCGACACACGTTGGCGGCGGCGCTTACGGCGGATATCGCGGGCGTTATCGCCGCCGTTGTTATTTGCATGATACTTTTTGGGTAAGGGTCAGGCCCTAATTAAACCCCAATCGATGCACTCGGCGGGCTTTACGTTGCCTACCGAGCTTTGACGCCCAGCAACTTCAACGCTTGTTTCAATGGAAATCTGAAACCAGCTCATATTTTTCGGGCCAGCACCTGCAACGTCGGGGCGTCTTTCGGGTACCGTTTGATAACTTCGAACCCATATTCGGCTAACAAACAGTACAAATTTCTCTCGTTGAACAGCTGCACATGGCGCGGGGGGCTGACCATGTTCCATTGCGCGGGGTCGTCGGGCACGTTGGGGTGCCCCATATCCGGCGTGGTGAGATACAGCCGCGCGCCCGGCGCCGCCACACCCGCCAGAAACCGCATATATCCCTCCACGTCCCCGATATGTTCGATCACTTCCGACGAATACAGAAACGCGAATTTGCGCCCTTGCGCCAGAAACGCCTCGAAGGTTTCATTCACGAAGTCGGCGCGGGGAAACCGTGCACGCGCGTATTTAATCGATTCTCGGCTGATGTCGATGCCCACAGACCGCGCGCCCAAGCGGCGCATCGCCGCAACCATAAAGCCGCCGCCGCACCCAACATCCAACGCGTCACGGCCAACATAGTACGGCCACAGCCCGAGCGCCTTCAACATCGCCCGGCGCATCCGCGACGCTGCCTTGGGATAGGAGGCCACGTCGATGGCGCTTTCGTCTTCATTGTAAACCCGGCTCAGGAATTCCGCATCGGGCATGGGGTCCAGAAACACGAACCCACAGTTAGGACATCGGACATACGCATAGTCGTCGCGCCGAATGTAGACTTCGGCTGTCTCGGTTTTACAGATCGTGCAGTTTGACATGACGGTTTCTCTAACGCCCCGACATCGCGAACACCATTAAATTCTTTGCGTTCGAAAATTTCATGAGGCTGGCCTTGAGCAGGTGCGCCGCACGCCGTAGACTTATGAAAACATTCTTTCAAGCGCTCTTTTCTGGAGCGTTATTTTTTTCGAAAACAAATTGGAGTAGCGGTGGTGTCAAGCACAGCGGACGAGTTTCAAGCCCTACATGAAATAGTAAAACGCGCACGCATTCGGTTGCCGCAAGACCGGTGGGATTATCTGGTCGGTGGCACGGAGACAGAAACCACCCTGCGGCGCAATCGCCACTCGCTCGACACTTGGGGATTCAAGCCCCGGGTTTGCCGCAACGTGAATGAAATCGACACCACGTCGACGTTGTTTGGGCAGAAGCTGAACCTTCCGCTGTTGCTGGCACCCATCGGGTCCCTGGAATCGTTTGATCCCGGCGGCGGCGCCACATCGGCCAAGGCGGCGGAAGAATTTGGCGTTGCGCATATGTTGAGTTCACGCTGCAATCCCGGCTTGGAAGAAGTCGCGGCAGCGGCGGATAACGCGCGTATTTTCCAGCTTTACGTCCGCGGCGATGACAGCTTCGAAGACGATTATGCCAGACGCGCCATCGACAATGGATATTTCGCGTTCGCCATCACCATCGATACGGCGGTGTACAGCCGTCGCGAACGCGACAACGCTAACCGCTTCGTTAAATCCTGGCGCACCAGCGCGAGCGGCACGCAATACCAAGCACTGTACACCTGGGATAACGTGAAACGATTCAAGGACACCCATGACATCCCGTTGATCCTGAAAGGTATCGGCACGGCGGAAGATGCAGGGCTTGCCGTTGAGCATGGCGTCGATGGTATTTATGTCTCCAACCATGGCGGTCGGCAGCTCGATCATGGGCGCGGTAGCATTGGCGTGTTACCGGAAGTCGTGAAGGAAGTGGACGGCAAGGCGACGGTCATCGTCGATGGCGCTATCAATCGTGGCACCGACATCGTCAAGGCGATTGCGCTGGGCGCCGATGCGGTTGGCATTGGCCGGATGCAAGGCTATGGCCTGGCGGCGGACGGTCAGGCGGGCCTGCTCCGAACGTTGGAATTACTACAGGAAGAAACCATGCTGGCGATGGGATTGTTGGGTGTCACAAGCTTGGATGAACTGGGGCCGCATTGCCTGGAGCGAGTGGAATCGATGAACCCACCGCACGTCCACAGCGCCTTTCCGCATATCGATGTGCTCAATCAACTCTACTAACGCTTATGCTTAGGTCGCGACGGTGGAAAGCGTCTCGATCAGATCCCGGATGATCGTGCCCGGCGTTGGCGACCGCATTACAGAGCCCATCACGGCGACCCCCGCCGCCCCCGCGCGGACGCAATCGGCGGCGTTGTCCACCGTCACGCCGCCGAGCGCCAACACCGGCGCGCGGATGGCCTGCGTCATAACCCTCAAATTTTCCAGCCCCAGCGCCGGGCCGTATCCCGGTTTGCTATCGGTCAGGAAAATCGGGCTCATGGTGACGTAGTTCGCCCCTTCTGCGATGGCAGTTTGCGCTTCAGCCAATGAATGTGTGGACGCACCAATCAACATCTGTGCGCCCACAACCCGGCGAACTGTCGCCACCGGCTCCCTTTGTGGCAAATGAACGCCGGGAATTTTACAGAGCGATGCTGCGGTATAGTTGCTATTCACGGTCACCGCAGCACCAAAATCGGCCGAAAGGGCGACAATAGAATCAAGTAACGGACACAATTCAGCCGTCGCCATTTTTTTTTCCCGCACCATAATCCATCGGCACCCGGCCTCCAGCGCCTCCAAAATTACGGCATCGAAAGGGAGCGTGGTGTTATTCCGGTCGGTAATCAACAACAAGGAAGGGGCGGCCATGGTCTTTAATTCAGCCTTATTTAATGAGACTTCGATAATTTATGCGTTCACTTGACATAGATCAATTCATGACGCGCTGCCATCGCCTAAAGTGAAAATGTTGAAAGAAGAGAGCACGTCAGTGTCTCCCTTCCCCTCTGCTCCATAACCGAGTCACGTCCCATGCCTGACCCATTTCGATTCATATTTACAACAGTGTTAATTCTCGCCTAAGGGGGATGCAAATTTAATTCAGTTTAGTATGTTGACGGAATATTTTTGAAAGGGCGACAGGAATGGCGCTGAAGTACACGGCGGCACAGCGCAAACTTTACCTTGGCATGACCGATAACATCGGCGCCAATTGGGTCGACGTGTTTCAAGGCGACACCGAATTCTACAGCACCGCCTACTGGGACTTGCTGACCAATATCTGGTGCCAGGACGAAGCAGTTTGCAAAACCGACGCTCTACAGTTTATGACCAGACTCAAAAGCGCCCATACTGCCGGAAAATATATCGAGTCGGCGTTGCAGCGCGGATTTCTTCTGGAATCCGACCCTCCCCCCGTGACGCACGATCTAAATTGCTCACATTTTCAACAGGTATGCGGGCCAGCCTGGACCAGTTTTTCGACCTCGCGGTCGACGATGTTCAACAAATGAGCGCCGCCCCCCTCCACCAGCCTGATTAAATTTCGCCACCGATAAGGATACCGTTTCCATGAGCAATATTGTCAAAGGCCTTCGCGTTGTCGAAGTTTCCGCCTTCATCGCAGCCCCCTACGCCGGCTTGACCCTGGCGCAAATGGGTGCAGACGTTATCCGTATTGATCCTGTTGGCGGCGGCCTGGATCATGGCCGATGGCCGGTCACGAAAGACGGCGTCAGCCTTTACTGGGCAGGATTAAACAAAGGCAAGCGATCAATCATGTTGAACGTCCGAACTGATGAAGGGCGCGAATTGGCGCATGGGATTATGACCGCCAGTGATTCCGATAATGGACATCCGAACGGCGGTATCGTCATCACCAATCTGCCCGCGCGCGGTTGGCTCGACTTCGAGGGATTGAGAGCGCAGCGCGAAGACTTGATCATGCTAGCGATTACCGGCAACCGGGACGGCTCTGTCGCACTCGATTACACCGTCAATGCCGCCGCCGGTTTTCCAACCGTCACCGGCCCTGCGGATCATGACGGCCCGGTTAACCACGTCATGCCGGTCTGGGACCTTATCGCGGGAATGACCGGTGCCAATGGGATTCTCGCCGCCGACCGTCACCGAGCGGCGACCGGCGATGGCCAGCTCATCAAACTCGCATTGTCTGACACGGCGTTTTCCACGCTCAGCCACCTAGGATACGTGGCGGAAGTCCAGATCAACGGCGATGAACGGCCCGCCATGGGCAATCATGTTTATGGCACTTTTGGTTGTGATTTTGAAACCAAGGGAAATCGCCGAGTCATGATTACTGCCTTCACCCCCCGCCATTGGTCCGCCCTTATTGACGCCACGGGCACCGGTGAGCGGATCAAAAAACTGGAACAGGCGCTTGATGTTGATCTGGGCCGAGAAGATGCCCGGTTCGACGCCCGCGACGCCATTTTCACTATCCTGAAGCCCTGGTTCCTCGCGCGCACCATCGACGAAATCCGCATCGCGTTGGACGCCGTCGGCGCGTGCTGGGGGCCCTATCAATCCTTCGCACAAGCGGTCCACGATGACCCGCGCCTGTCCACGGACAACCCAATGTTCCAAACCATCAACCAGCCCGGCGTCGGCCCATATCTAGCGTCGGGTGAAATGCTGGATTTCAGCGCCTTGCCCCGCGGCGAAACCAAACCAGCGCCACGCATAGGCGATAATACAGACGAAGTTCTAGCCTCCGTCTTAGGGCTTTCCGACGGTGAAATTGGAAAACTGCACGACAAAAAAATTGTTAGCGGCGTAATTTAACAGACTGCTGCATGAATCGGTAGAAAACCATCCGGTTCGGTTGCACCATAAAACTCTATAAATTCTGAATTTTATCGGACCAATCCTATAGAGTTGGCTCGAAAAATATATTCTGCCCGTGTTAACGGACAGGTAAGGTAAACTCGTTTATGCGTGCTAGTTTGTTAGGTGAAATACCTTACTGAACAGAAAATTTCTTAAACAAAGTAGCAATAAATTATGTTCTAGAGACCTCTGCATAAGTCGTTTTGAATAAATTTTATTACTGACTATATTCGTAATTAATAGTTCTGATGTTAGTGTCCAGCTAAAATTAATTTTTTATGAATGCTATTTATTGGTGATTATAAATCAAAGTGCACATTTTTAGTCTTTACTTTCAATACGCTAAAAATTTTTATGTTAACTAAATGTCACCCAATTAGACTAAGACTTTAAGACTGCATTATTTTCAACCTTGGAGCCCCCATGCTCACCGGTCTCAGCCAGATTAATCTGCAAATCATGTGGCACCGTTTGATTTCGGTGGTCGAGGAACAGGCGCAGACGTTGCTGCGCACAGCGTTCAGCTCCATGGTGCGCGAATGCGGCGATCTCTCCGCCGGTGTGTTCGACATGAATGGGCGGATGCTGGCTCAGGCCGTCACCGGAACGCCGGGCCATGTGAATTCCATGGCGGAATCAGTGAAGCATTTCCTACGCTACTTTCCCGCTGATACGATGAAACCAGGCGATATATACATCACCAACGACCCGTGGATGGGCACCGGACACCTCAATGATTTTGTGTTGACGACGCCGGCCTTTCACAAGGGGCGCATGGTCGCGCTGTTTTCCTGCACCAGCCATTTGATCGACATCGGCGGCATCGGGTTTGGCCCAGACGCCACCGATGTTCATATGGAAGGCATCTATATCCCGTTTTTGAAACTGGCCGATCAGGGCGAGATGAACGATACGCTTTTGGCGATGATTCGCGCCAATACGCGCCAACCCGTGGAATCTGAAGGTGACGTTTACTCGCTAGCCGCGTGCAATGACATTGGTTGTCAGCGCCTGTCCGAAATGATGGGCGAGTTCGAGCTTGATGATCTGGTGGAATTGGGCGGGTATATAGAAGAGAGTTCCCGCGCGGCGGGGCTGACGGAATTGGCCAAACTGCCGAACGGTGTGTATCAAAATACGATGCGGATCGACGGTTACGACGCGCCTCTGGACCTTTGCGCGACAGTGACGGTTTCGGACACGGGCATCCATGTGGATTTCGACGGCACGTCGCCTGAATCCCGGTATGGAATTAACGTCCCCCTCTCCTACACCACCGCCTACACCTGTTTCGGGTTGTCTTGCATCGTGGCGCCCAAGGTGCCCAACAATGCCGGGTCGCTGGGCTTGATGAGTGTGTCCGCGCCATCAGGGTGTATTTTGAATGCGCAAAAACCGGCCGCCGTATCCTCCCGTCATGTCATCGGCCAATTGCTGCCCGACGTGGTATTCGGATGCCTGCGTCAGGCGGCATCAGAACGCACCCCAGCAGAGGGCACTTCGTGCCTGTACAACATCAACATGCGCGGCCGCACCCTGGGCGCCAATGGAGCGGGCGCGGGGTATGTGGTGACCGCCGTCACCAATGGCGGCACCGGCGCACGGCCCACCAAGGATGGCTTGTCCGCCACCGCCTACCCAAGCGGCGTGCGTGCGTCTCCCATTGAAATACTGGAATCCATTGCGCCATTGGTGTTTTGGCGCAAGGAATTGCGGCCCGATTCCGGCGGCGCAGGTCGATTTCGCGGCGGCCACGGGCAGTACCTGGAGATCGAAAACCGGGATTCGCAGAACTTTGAACTGCTCGCCGCCTTCGATCGTATCGATAACCCGCCACGCGGCCATGACGGGGGTGAAAACGGCGCCAAGGGCCGAATTACCCTGTCTTCCGGCACCGTATTGAAAGGCAAAGGGTTTCAGGATATCCCCGCCGGCCAACGCTTGATGGTGGAAACCCCCGGTGGCGCGGGCATTGGAAACCCACATGAACGCGCGCCGGAAGCAATCGTCGCCGATATCCGCGACGGATTGGTCACACCCGACGCCGCCGAACGGGATTACGCATATGCCGCTTCGAAAAGGAGCGCTTAATGTTTGCCATAATTCTCCGCAGCGCGCTGCATCGCCGACGGATCGCAAGGCCCGGCACCATATTCTATCGCACCGATATCCGGCGTACCGTTATTACGCGAATTGCCGTAGAGGTCATCGGTGACATGAGGTAATTTTACGGCTTTATCAACGGTTTTTCGATCCTTTAGAAGTGATAAATCGTACTTTTGGGACCTTTAAAATACCGTCACGTCCAGAAAATTTGCGTTTATTTAAATTTTGGACAGCGCCTGAAAAGGTATTATTACTGATATCTGCCCGGCTGGTATTAAAGCATACATCAACGCCAGAACCCGTGTTAAACGACATATTATTGTATATTTTGCGTCACTGGCCCCGCTTAGGTGGATCCCCATATCGCGGGGACAGTTAAGGATTGTGTTATTACGGATGACCCTGTTGGTGAGTTCAACCTTGCAATCCTGATTGACGCAAAACCTTTTACCCATGCCGCCGCCCAAAGACAAACCCAAGCGGACACCACCGGAATGGCAGCATTCGCACACCAGCAGATTCTGTTCGATCATGCCATAACGGTGATTTATCTTTAAATATAACCGAAAATTTTATTGCCGTCCGCCTTTTCAAAGTCGGCGATCAGATTGCGGTGGCGAATCCGGCCTTTCCCACCGACAACGTCAATCAAGGGAACCATGCAGCTAGCAAGATCCGCCTAACACGTATCGGTTAAATATAGTCAATACGAGCGCGGCAATTCCAGAACGCGTTCAGAAATATAGTTGAGAATCATTTGTGGACTAACCGGCGCAATGCGCGGTAGCAGAGATTCCCGCAACAACCGCTCGACATGAAATTCCTTGGCATACCCCATGCCGCCATGGGTCATGACGGCATTAGTCGCAGCTTTGAATCCCGCCTCGGCACCCAGATACTTTGCCGCATTGGCCTCGGCGCCACATGGCAGTCCCTTATCGTACAACGACCCCGCCTTCATACCCATCATGTACGCCGCCTCAAGCTCCATCCAGCTTTCCGCCAACGGGTGCTGGATCGACTGGTTCTGACCAATGGGTCGGTCGAATACGACTCTGTCTTGCGCATACTTCACCGCCCGGGCCAGCGCGTTTTGCCCAATGCCAACGGCTTCCATCCCAATCAAAACCCGTTCTGGATTAAGGCTATGCAGGATATAGCGAAAGCCCATACCTTCTTCACCTATCCGATCTTCTAGCGGCACCGGTAAGCCATCAAAAAAGACTTCATTGGAATCGACCGATTTTCGGCCCATTTTTTCAATTTCACGGATATCACAATATTTTCGATCGAGGTCGGTGTAAAATAGCGACAACCCATCGGTCGGACTTTTGCAATCTTCCACCGCCGTGGTGCGCGCCAGCAGCAAAATTTTGCTGGCCTCTTGCGCTGTTGTTGTCCAAATTTTCTTACCGTTGACCACGTAACCGTTGCCACTTCGCTCCGCGCGCGTTTTCAATTTCGTCGTATTCAAACCGGCGTCTGGTTCCGTAACGCCAAAACATGTCAGCAAATTCCCTTGCACCAGATCCGGTATCCAACGTTGTTTTTGTTCATCATTACCAAACACCACAATGGAATGTGGACCAAAAATATTGATATGAATCGCCGAGGCCGCGCTCATGGCACCCGGCGCGCGGGCAACCTGATGCATCATCAAGGCGGCTTCGGTAACGCCCAAGTTAGCGCCGCCGTATTCTTCCGGCATCGCGATACCCAACCAACCGCCATCGGCCATCGCTTTATGAAACTCAATCGGAAAATCCCCGGTATGGTCCCTATCAAACCAATACTCATCGTCGAATCCTGCGCACAACTTGGCGACACTGTCGACAATCGTTTCCTGTTGTTCAGTTAGTTGAAATTCCATAATTTTATCTCTGTTGATGAAGGATTATCGCACGCTTTGATTATAAGGCTAGAAAGATTGTGGAACCATGCTCATTCATACCATAGCTATGGCTCACCTCTTCAAACTAGGCCAGTCCGGCGCCCGTTTTTCGTTGAACGCAGCGAGCCCTTCGGCATGATCACGTGTGGCGAATAATTGCGCCAGTTCTGATTGTCCATGCGCCAACGACCCCTCCAGGGTCATATCCCACATGTGCCGCAACGCGTGCTTGCCGCGCTGCACCGCCGTCGGCGATTTATCAACGATGCGCCCGACCAGCCAATCGACCTTCACATCCAATTCACTCAAAGGAACGACGTAATTCACCAGCCCAATTTCACGAGCGAACTGGGCGCCAAAGAACTCTCCCGTCAACGCCATCTCCGTCATCATGCGTCGAGGTATTAATCGGCGCAGGGCGGCGACGATCAAAACCGGGAACAGACCGATGCGAACTTCAGGCAACGAAAAACGTGCATGATCTGCCGCCACCGCCATGTCACACATCGCCAACACGCCCATACCACCCGCCATAGCATCGCCATTAACACGAGCGATCAAAGGCTTTGAGAACGCATCGGCGGCAAGAAAAAATCGCACGGCGGGATGCACCAATTCCTCCTCCTCTCTCGACAACGGACTGTCCTCGGTATCGGGTTTCAAGTCGGCGCCAGTCGAGAACGCTTTGTCGCCCACCCCTGTCAGCACGACCGCCAACACCTCGGGATCCGCCTCCGCCGCCGCCAGCGCATCGAGCATCCGCGAAAATAAAACGCCATTATACGCGTTCCGGCGCGCCGGTCGGTTCACGGATAGCCAACAAACTGCACCGCGTTGTTCTACCAGCAATATGTCGTCTTCCATCCACAAATCTCCAACAGCCGTTGCTTAATCCGTTTGAGCACGTAAATTTAGTCTAGAGTCAACAAAGCAACAATTGAAGCGGACATACAAATACACCGCAACTCGCCGGCAAGGTCGTGATTGGGACCGGCACCGTCGTCTACGGGCTGCTTTACGCCCTTGCACGACTCTATGTATTAAAACGGCGTTGACTAGCATTACTTACAACTTATCGCGCAAACTTGGGAAAGAGTGGATGCGCGTCAAGGCCGTTGTGACCTCGCGGGCCTTTAACGCCCGTCCATTTCGGCGGACAGCGCCAAAATTGTTTCCGCTTGTTTCAAATGCGGCATATCCACCATCTTACCGTCGATGCCAATGGTGCCAAGACCTGGGTTTTGCGCGAAAGCGGCCACGATGCGTCTTGCGTGCGCAACTTCTTCATCAGTGGGCGTAAAGGCCCGGTTAATTGTTTCCACCTGATCCGGGTGAATCGCCATCTTGCCTACATACCCCGATTGGCGCGCCTGCAGCGCTTCAGCCTCCAACCCTTCTTGGTCGCGGAAGCTGATATAAACCGTGTCGACCGGAAGGACGCCCGCAGCGCGGCTGGCCGCCAGACATAACGTGCGTGCCAATTGATACGGCCCGTCATAGGTCCCATCCGGCAAGGTGTTATTCGTGGCACCCAAGGCCGCGGCAAGGTCTTCCGCGCCCCAGGTCAGGCCGTACAAACGTTCGGTCGAACCAATGAAACTGTCCAGAGTGAATAGCGAGCGACTGGTCTCCGTCGCCACTACTAAAATACGGGTCGCACCCAACTCAACGCCTTCTCGTGTCTCCAAGGCGGACAGCCAATGATCCAACTTGATCGCATCGGCGGCGGATTCAGTTTTGGGGAGAATAATTCCATCCGGTTTACCGGGCATCACCGCCGCCAGATCAGGCAGCGCCAAATCCGTGTCCAACGGGTTGATGCGCACCCAGAGTTGTTGGCGTTGTCGATCTGGTTGCGCGGTCAGGAACGCACAAACCATGTCGCGCGCAATATCTTGCCGGTCATTCGACACCGAATCTTCCAAATCGAGGATTAGCGCATCGGCGGCGGATCCACGACCCTTCTCCATTTTCCGTTCGCTGTCCCCAGGGACAAAAAGAAACGAGCGTAAGATCATGCCGCTTTCCCCTTATGCATGAAGGCGGAGCGCACACAATACCCTACTTCCTCGTCACGTTGATTAAAGGCGCGATGTTCAAACACGATGACCCCTGCGTTGGGCCGCGATTTGCTTTCCCGCATTTCCTTTACCGTCGTCGTCGCGCGTAACGTGTCGCCATGAAACACCGGTTTGTCGAACCGTACATCGGTCATACCCAGATTAGCGATGGTCGTGCCCAGGGTCGTGTCGCCTACGGAGACGCCAATCATCAGCCCAAGCGTGAAAAGACTGTTCACGATGCGCGCGCCAAATTCTGTCTCTTTTGCGAATTCTTCATCCAGGTGCAACGGTTGCGGGTTGTGGGTCAGCGCGCTGAACAAAACATTGTCCATTTCCGTCACTGTCCGCGTGATGGGATGTTCAAATACCATCCCAACCTTAAATTCTTCATAGTACAACCCGGCCATAATAACTCCTGTTAACTCATTAAAACTGTTTTGGTTATCTGGCGCAATCGATGCGTTATTCCAGCAATCCTACCTTCTACATACACATTAAGAAGAACGCGCCGAACCCGCAAGGCATGGCGCGGCCAGATCAATAGGCTGACGGTCTGATGACAATAAGCGCCGTGCATTACCTGCGACGACGAGACTTAAATTAGCGACATGCCTTGAGTCCGTCTTATCACAAAAGTGCGCGATGGTCTGGAGACCACGATCAAAGGTCATTAGTATTCGATTTAAGCGACGTTTTGCGGTGCCTTCGAATTGGCGCATTTCTGCAAAAAAATATCGAATTTAATTTCGATCAACAAGGGTAGAGGGACAAGCTATGAATAAGTCGTCGACCTACACACCGCCAAAGATCTGGAAATGGGACAACCAGGATGGGGGCAAGTTCACCGGCACCAACCGTCCCATTGCAGGTCCTACGCATGACAAGGAACGCCCCGTCGGAAAACACCCGTTACAGCTTTACTCACTCGGCACGCCCAACGGCGTGAAGGTCACGGTGATGCTGGAAGAACTGTTGGCTCTTGGCCATAAAGGCGCGGAATATGACGCTTGGTTAATTAAAATCGGCGATGGAGATCAGTTTGGGAGCGGCTTTGTAGGGGCCAATCCAAACTCAAAAATCCCAGCGCTGATGGATCATAGCACAACGCCGCCGACGCGCGTTTTTGAATCCGGCGCGATTTTACTGCACCTTGCGGAGAAGTTTGGCACCTTGCTGCCATCCGACCCGGCGAACCGTGCGGAGTGCCTATCATGGCTGTTCTGGCAGATGGGCAGCACACCGTATCTGGGTGGTGGGTTTGGGCATTTCTATCATTATGCGCCGCGGCCCATGGAATATGCCATTGACCGCTTCACCATGGAAGTGAAGCGTCAATTGGATGTTCTCGACCGCCATTTAGCCGACAACCGCTATATGTGCGCGAATGAATACACCATCGCCGACATCGCCATCTGGCCTTGGTATGGCGGGCTGCTTCTCTTCAATCAATACGAAGCGGCCGAATTCCTGGACGCGGAATCCTATACGCATGTCATGCGGTGGGCGAAAGAAATTGGCGAGCGGGACGCCGTCAAACGCGGCCGCATGGTCAACCGGCTACGCGGTGAATCTCATGAACAACTGCACGAACGACACGACGCCAGTGATTTCGAAAATAAAACGCAGGACAAGGTTTAAGACGACTAAATTCTATAAAATTTCTACTTATCAGTCCTATGAATGCTTGATTAGAATTATTATCATTATAGATTCTAGCGTCACTTTCATGGAGTGAGCCATGAGATATCTGATACCCGCCTGCGTTTGTGCCATGCTGCTGTCATCTCCAGCTCCGGTGTGCCGCGGCATGGTCCAATATTCCGAGATCAAAGCCCGCTTGGCGCTGTCCAGCTTGTGACCCGCCAGCAAGACGACTTATAAAAATCAGTTGGAAGAAGGTTTGGGCCCTGCATGAGAGTGGCCATCACAAAAAATAAGGAATTGCGTTTAAAACCATCGAAAATTCCGGACGAGATCAAAGTTAAAATAGGCATGTAATTCGTTGTCGCCGAGCGCGTTAAGCGAACTTACGCCGTGAAACGACCGGCCGGTTCGGGGAACACGCGTGGAAAAAACGGCTGTTAAACTTAGATTAAAAGTCATTCTGGCTGCCGGCGTCGTG
>JAPKDL010000001.1 GCA_028822585.1 Alphaproteobacteria bacterium
TGATCGCCAATCCAATTTGAAAGCTGACGCGGCGGGTTGAAATTAGGTATAATTCGGCGTGGCCCGGTTGGGTCCGATCTCACCTTACCGCAACCTCACCTTGCCGATGGAGTCGGTTGGGCCGTTAAGGAACAAAGATGCAGGAACGCCAAATAAGAAACCGGATCCATTCGCGATTACGTCCTCTCGCGACGTTTGTCGTGCTGTTGGTTTCAGTGGTGTTTACGTCCACGACGCCTGGCCTAGCGACGTCAGACGCCGGACGCGCTTCTGAATTTGGCAGCTTTCTGGCGGGTCGTCATGCGGCGGTGTTAAAGGACATGAACAACGCTACGCGTTTCATGCTCCGTGTGATTGATGAAAACCCCGACAATCAAAAGTTGACGCGGAAGACATTCCTGCTGGCGCTTGGGGCTGGCATGATGGAGCCCGCCGCCGATCTGGCGCGCCGCATTGAAGCGGCAGGTGGTAAAATGCCAACGGCGCTATTGTTCCTGGCGGTTGAAGCCGCGCGGCTTGGCGATCTTCAGGAAAGCCTGCGCCGACTCAGCGCCATGCCCCGGGTCGGACTTGCGGTGTACGCGGCGCCCTTGGTCGCGGCTTGGGTGCAAGTGGGATTGGGCGACGTAGGCGCCGCGTTAAAAGTGCTGGAGCCGTTGAACGAAAAAAGCGGGTTCCTGACCCTGCGTTATCTCCACGCGGGGCTCATACTCGATTTAGCGGGAAAACCGATTCTAGCAGAGGAAAAGTTTCGAAAAGCGGCGAGCGAATTCTCCAAGGCGCCAGTACGGGTCGCGCGTGCCGCCGGATCTCTACTGGAGCGAGAAGGCCGTATCGATGAAGCGCGGACGCTCTACCGCGACTATCTGCAAGCCAATTCGAACAATTTGATTATCAAACGCGAACTGGATCGACTGGAGGCCGAAATTCCCGCCACGCGGCTGATTGAAAACCCGATTCAAGGCGTCGCCGAAGCTCTGTTTCACATCGCAACGGCGCTGCCGCGCCACCGCGCCACCGATGTCGCCTTGGTGTATGCGCAAATTGCACGCTATCTCCGACCGGACTTGACCCTGAACACCTTGCTGATCGGCAGCCTGCAGGAAAGCCGGAAACAATACGCTGCCGCTAACCAAATTTACGAAGCCATCGATGTAAAGTCGCCCTACCGTTGGATGACCCGACTTCGCATCGCCGACAATTTGGATGCGATGGACCAGACGGATGCCGCGATCGTGGTGCTGCGAAATATGGTCGCCGAAGACCCGACGCGGATCGACGCCGTCTTCAAGCTGGCGGGCGTCTTGCGCATGGCTGAAAAATACGCCGATGCGGTGTTGGCGTATGATGAGGCGTTCGAACAACTGGGTGACCTCAAGCCGCGCCACTGGTTATTTTTCTACAACCGCGGCATTGCGCTAGAACGTTCTAAGCAGTGGGATCGCGCTAAAGCTGATTTTCTCAAGGCGCTCGAATTACAGCCGGAACAACCTTATGTCCTGAATTATTTGGGGTATTCCTGGGTCGAACGCGGCAAGAATTTGGAACAGGCGCAAAGCATGATCGCGCGCGCGGTGAAACAGCGCGGCAATGACGGCTATATTGTGGATAGCCTGGGGTGGGTGTTGTATCAGGTCGGAAAATACAAAGACGCCGTCAAGCAATTGGAACGCGCCGTGCGGTTGCTACCGCAAGACCCTATTATTAATGATCATCTGGGCGACGCGTATTGGCGGGTGGGCCGCCGCCAGGAAGCCCGGTTTCAATGGCGTCGGTCGCTGGGTCTTGAGCCCGAATCAGAGCATATGAACGACACCAAGGCGAAGCTGGAGAATGGACTCGGCACCGCAAAATCCGTCGGGTCGGGAGGGTAATCATTGCTAACCCTAACATTGTGACCGTCGCCGCGCCCGCCAAGATCAATTTGTATTTGACGATCACCGGGCGGCGTCCCGATGGCCTTCACCTGGTCGATAGCCTCATCGCGTTTACAACGCAGGGCGACGTGTTGACGATCACGCCGGATCGTCCGTTAAACGTGACCTGTGACGGACCCTTCGCGGCTGAAATGCCTCTGCCGTATAAAAACCTGGTGTATCTGGCGGCGGAGCGATTGGCGGATGCGGCGGGCGTTTCGGCCCGTGCAGAAATTAATATCACCAAAAACCTGCCGGTTGCCGCTGGGATTGGCGGCGGATCATCCGACGCGGCGGTGGCGTTGAAGACATTGGCGTCGATGTGGGGCGTTTCGGGATCCCAGGTGAATCTAAAAAAGCTTGGCTTGTCCCTGGGCAGCGACCTGCCGGCCTGTATTTACGGCGAGACCTGTTTTGCGTCTGGAATTGGTGAAAAACTTACGCCGGGGCCGACCTTGCCAAAGGTCGGGTTGTTGCTGGTCAATCCAGGCGTTGCCTTGGTGACGGAGTCGGTGTTTGGCACCCGCAAGGGCGGCTTCAATCCGCCGGATCGGTTCAAACGAGCGCCCAGAGACGCCGCCGAACTGGCGGCGGCGCTGGAGCATCGAGGCAATGACTTGACGCTGTCAGCGTTGCGGCTGTGTCCGGCCATTCGCGACGTGTTGAATGCGTTGAAGTCTGCGCCGGGCTGTCATCTGGGGCGCATGACCGGCAGCGGCGCCACATGTTTTGGCGTCTTCGACGACAAGGCGGCGGCGGAAGCGGCGAAAGCGGCGGTGGTCCGTGACGGCTGGTGGGTCGAAGCAACAGAAATTGCCGTCTAAGCTCCTTTTTCGACGCCAGGATCCAGGTCGTGCGATATATGCAAAAGAATATGCCCACAAGTGGTTGAAGCGCGCGGCAATTCTGCTTATGTTGCCGCCGTGCTCAAGAAGCACATGCGTTGGGGCGTGGCCAAGTGGTAAGGCACCGGTTTTTGGTATCGGCATTCGCAGGTTCGATCCCTGCCGCCCCAGCCAACTTAAAATTGGTTCTAAAAAGCCATTTTGAACGTATTTTTTAATAAATTTCCAACGTAGCTATGTACGTAAAACCGTAGAATACTATGAAGTATGCGGAAACGGACTTTTTTCGTAAACGATTTAGGATGCGTAGAGCGCGCTTTATCAGCCTGTCAAGCCCAGCCAAAGTTCACATCGAGTATGCCGCACGCGGTTTTACACAGCCTGGGCCATTTTGCGACGTCGGCAGTTCTAAAACCGAGTTTGGCTAAGTAGGGCATACCGGAAATGAATGCATAAAAAGCTGACATCGGAGTTGGCATGTTTGCAATCGAGGGCAAGCGCCTCTCAATAGACAGTGGTCTTGGAGATTCGGTGTCACATCCGTTTCTCTATGGCCGCCTTCCGCCTCAATCCCCGCTCCGCAGCAATCGACCGGGCAGCGCGCCCGTCGCTTCGCCGTGGCGCCAGACGGGAACGCCGGCCACCATCGTCGCGTCGAACCCTTTCGTTCGCTGCAAGATCCGCTTTCCTCCTTCTGGAAGATCGTAGAGCACTTCGGGTGTCTGAAGCTGCAAGGCATCGTAATCCACGACATTGATGTCGGCCCGCATCCCAGGCGCGATGCGTCCGCGATCTTCGAGCCCAATTGCTTCAGCGTTTGCAGACGTCAGCCGCCGCACCATTTCCTCGATAGGGTGCTTGGGCCCGCGCGTGCGGTCCCGGGTCCAATAGGTGAGCGTGTGCGCCATGTCGGTCGCGTCGCACATAATCCCGACATGCGCGCCGCCATCGCCAAGACCAATCAACGTGTTGGGGTGCGCCAACATCTCATGCACCGGCGCCAGATCGCCGTCTGCGTAGTTTGTCGTTGGATGATAGAGGATGCCGCGCCCGTCTTTCTCCATCATCAAATCGTAAGCAAGTTCCGCAGGGTCGATTCCGCGCCGCCGCGCTTCGGCCCCGACGCTGGTTTCCAGATCGGGTTCATATTGTGGCGGATCGCCAAATGGGAAAATTCGATCCCAATCCCGGAGCCGATTCGTCTGCGCCAGCGTTCCACCGGGTTCGGTAATCAGGCGCGTCCTAAAATCGGGATCACGAAGAATCGCGACGCGGGCGTCGATATCCAATGGCGCCAAGTCGCGCCAACTGGCGCAGCCGAGAAACGGATTTTGTGATAGCTCAAAGCCGAGCAAGGTACTGGTTGGGCGTCCTCGGATTTGGCCGGTAATTTTAAGCCCTTCAGCATTTGCCGCCGCAATTCGGGCAAGCTGATCGCGCCATTGTTCGGGAAAGGTGCTCTTTTGCAAAAGTGTGAGCGTCATCGGGCGCCCCGACCGTTTTGCCAGACGGGTGAGCAAGCCGAATTCCTGGTCGATCGCGTCGCCATAATCGCCAACGACTTGAATCCAACCGCGCCCGACCTTGCCCACCGCATCGGCGATCTCGGCCAATTCCGCTTCGCCCGCGCCATAGGACGGGATAGGTTTACCTTCCGCCGTGCGATGCTGTAGCAGTCGGGAGGTCGAAAACCCAAACGCGCCCGCCTGAATACCTTCTGCGGCGAGCCGCGCCATCTCTGCCCGATCTTCCGCTGTCGCTTCTTCGCGGTTGGCACCGCGTTCGCCCATCACGAAAATCCGAAGCGCCGCGTGCGGGACCTGAGTCGCCACGTCCACGTCAAATTGCCGTCCGGCGAGCACGTCGAGATAATCTGGAAAACTGTCCCATGTCCACGGCAGCCCCGCCTTCATCACCACTTCGGGGATGTCCTCCACCCCCTCCATCAACGAAATCAACATGTCATGATGGTCGGGCCGCACCGGCGCAAAGCCAACGCCGCAATTACCCATCAAGACGGTCGTGACACCATTGCACGACGATGGCGTAATCTGGTTGGCCCAGGTCACCTGTGCATCATAGTGTGTATGCACGTCGACGAAGCCGGGCGTCACTAATCGGTCGCGCGCATCGATCTCTTCGACGCCGTTTTCGCTTACCTGGCCAACGGCGGTAATTCGACCGTTCGTCACCGCCACATCGGCTTCCACCATAGATTCACCAGAACCGTCAACAACGGTGCCGCCGCGGATAATCAGATCGGGTTTATCGCTCATTACAAATTGCTCCAGGGTTAATCATTCGAGGCTCAGCCTGTATCAAACCGTCAGGTAACCGCCATCCACGGGCAACGTGACCCCGGTGACATATTGTGACAGGTCGGATGCTAGAAACACAGCCGGTCCCACAATATCCGCGGGCGTCCCGGGGCGTTTTAAAGGCGTGTGGTGGATAAAATTGGCGTAGATTTCTGAGCCTTCGTGGATTGTATCACGGTTCAGCGCCGTTTGGATCAGGCCCGGCCCAATGGCGTTGACGCGCACCCCGTCGGGACCCAGTTCAGCCGCCAACCCGGTGGTGAAATTCCGCACCGCGCCTTTCGAAGTCGTGTAGGCGACGCTGTTGGGAGTATGGACGAAGGATTGGATGGAGCCGAGATTGACGATGCGGCCCTTCGTTGCCTTCAGCGTGGCCAAAAAGGCATGCGTCACATTGAAGACGCCGTGAATGTTTACCGACAACACATCATCCCAATCCTGCACGGCGGTGTCGGACGTAATCTTGGCGCGGCGCACGATACCCGCATTGTTGACCAGCACCGACACTTGACCAATGTCGCGTGCGACCGTATCGGCCAGCGCCCGGCACGCTGCCGCATCAGTAACGTCCAGCTTGTAAGACACGGCGTCGCCCCCGGCCTTGTCGATCATGGCAACCGTTTCCACTGCCCCTGCTTCGTTGATATCGACGGCAATGACACGTGCGCCTTCCACCGCATACCCAACCGCGATGCCCTGTCCGATGCCAGACCCGGCGCCGGTGACTACCGCGATATGGCCTTGCAGTAGATAACTCATCATAAATCCCTCAGTTAAAATTAATCTTCAAACGCGGCGAAGGCTTCTTCAAACGCCTTGAATTGGTTGCCCGCCGCCGAGGACGGCACAATGATCGGTTCGCGAATTCCCGCATCCCGCCACTTCTCCACCTCGTCCAAAACATGGGAAACCGGCCCGAAAATTGTCGAGTCCGCCAGCCAGGCATCGCTCATGCATTTGGTGATAGCGACCTGATCTCCCGCCGCCATGGCTGTCTCAACCCCGGTCATTTCTTCTTCGAACCCGGCTTCCTTCCAATAATTCCGATAATTCGGCAATTGAACATAACTTTGCAACGTCCGACGGTTCACCGCCTTGGCCGCATCGATGTCGTCGGAAATGCAGGTTGGGATCATATTCCCGATGAAAAATTCCGGATCGTTGCGCTTGGCGGCGGGCAGCACCGCCAGTGAAGCGGCCATATGCGACCGCGCGCCATTGGCGAACACCATGCCGTCGCCGATTTCCGCCGACAACGCGATCATCTTTTTTCGCAAGGTCGCCAGGATTAGCGGTGGCTTGTCCCCCGTGCGCGACGCATCATGATAAGCCTGCACGAACGCGCGCATATCGCCCAACGGCTTGCCGACGGTGATCCCCATGCGTTCGTGGGCAGGCGCGTGGCTGACGCCGACACCGAAACGGAACCGCCCACCGGAAATTTCATGGATAAAGGCGGCGGCTTGGGCGTAATCCAGCGGCAACCGTGAATAGATCGGCGCAATGGAGGTGGCGACAATCACCCGTTCCGTCGCCTGGGCCACGGACTGACACAGCGCCATGTTGTTGGTCATGCTGGGACAATAGATGCCTGGGAATCCCCTGCGTTCAATTTCCTGGGCAAGGTCAATCATAGCCTGTCGGCGACCGGGAAGGGCGACAAGGCTAAGGCTTGGTTTTTTAACTGGCATGGTTCAGGAATCCTGTGTGGTCGATTGCGGTCGCGAGACGACTCTGGTGCGGGAAAACACCAGCTTTGGAAAGCGTCGAGCAGAGAATTCCCTGAAGTGTACCCAAAATCACAACTTGAGGCCAGATTTCCATTTATCTTTCCCCGTAATGAGCAACTTAATTTAGGATATATACCGCCCAAATTGGAGTTCGATGCAGATGCAGCCGGAACCAACGCCCACGGATGCAAAACTAGAAAACGACGTGTCAAATTTGCGCATCTTGCTTGCAGAAGGCACTGGACCAATGGCGGATTTAATCGTGGCGATGCCGGCGGAAATTAATGTGGATCTGGTTCAAAATGAGGGATATCGAAACAGGCATCAAGCTGATCAATGCGTGGGGGTTCGCCTACCGTGATACCATCGTACCTCCCACTTCCAATGACCGATTGCACGACTGTTAAGGATGCTGAGAGGTCTAAAAACCCTAAAGAAAAATGGGTGATTGTGGTGAACCCAAGTGGACTCGAACCACTGACCCCGACATTAGGAATGTCGTGCTCTATCCAACTGAGCTATGGGTCCACTGAAATCAGATTAATCCTTCTACCAAAAATGGACAACTCGTTACTTTTTTGCGGTACTATTATTCAGTTTGATCACTCGAAATTATGGTGGTTATTTCTCACGAGAATGTTTCACAAATCATTCACATGAAAATATCTATCAAATATTTGTACTAAATACTGTTGTTTTACCTACTATAAATCAATATTTAGGACAGAACTATATATTAGGAATCAAGCGCTCTATCCGGCTGAGCTACGGGCGCGTGCGAGGTTATATATAGCATGGCGGCTGCGCTGAACACGCCCATCGTCGGACAAAGCTGCATGCGTCAATTTACCCCAGCAATTAACAACGGGAAGCCACAGCAATTTCTTGCTGTGCCGTGAGTTTTCCAATAGCAGTATTCGCAGTCTTAATTTATCGAGTGCACGC
Organism: Alphaproteobacteria bacterium; assembly: GCA_028822585.1. Lineage (GTDB taxonomy): Bacteria > Pseudomonadota > Alphaproteobacteria > UBA8366 > JABJJH01. The sequence continues at coordinate 7,755 of JAPKDL010000001.1, forward strand.
GCCGGTGATGGGCCGCGCCAGGAGAAAAACCATGGCTGGAATACGGCCCGAAATCGATCCGGATGGATTACTGGAATATTCTGTGGTGTTCACAGACCGGTCGTTAAATCACATGTCCCAGTCGTTTCAAGGTGTTATGTGTGACACCTCGGAAACCCTAAAGTGCGTGTATAACGCATCGTCGGTTGCGATCGTACCGGGCGGCGGCACGTATGGCATGGAGGCCGTCGCACGGCAATTCGCCACTGGCCAAAAATGCATGGTGTTGCGTAACGGATGGTTCACTTTTCGCTGGACGCAGATATTCGACGCCGGGAGCATCCCCTCCGAAGCGATTGTCATGAAGGCGCGCCCGGTAGAAGACGGCCCGCAACCCGCTTATGCGCCGGCTCCACTTGATGAGGTTGTCGCCGCCATTCAGCGGGAAAAACCGGCGTTGATGTTCGCCGCCCATGTGGAGACCGCGGCGGGTATGATCCTGCCGGAAGGCTACATGCGCGGGGTTGCAGACGCGATGCACGATGTTGGCGGTATGTTTGTCTTGGATTGTATTGCGTCGGGCGCGATCTGGGTCGACATGGTGGCGGCGGGCGTTGACATATTAATCAGTGCGCCGCAGAAAGGCTGGAGCGCGTCTCCTTGCGCCGCCCTGGTCATGATGAATGCCCGCGCGCGCACCGCCATCGACGCCACCACAAGCAGCAGTTTCGCGTGTGATCTGAAAAAGTGGCTCGACATCATGGAAACCTATGAAGGTGGTGGACACGCCTACCACGCGACAATGCCGACCGACGCGCTGGTCAAGTTTCACGCGACGATGAAGGAAACGGAAGCCTATGGTTTTGATAAAATTAGGGCGGAACAACAACAGTTGGGCGACACCGTGCGGGCGCTTCTGGAGGGTAGGGGGTTTAAAAGCCTGGCCGCGCCCGGATTTCAGGCGCCGAGCGTTGTCGTGAGCTATACGGACGAAGCGAATATCCAGAACGGTTCAAATTTTGCCGCTGAAGGTCTGCAAATCGCCGCAGGCGTCCCGCTGCAATGCGATGAACCCGATGATTTCTGCACCTTTCGCCTTGGCTTGTTTGGATTGGACAAATTGCAAAACATCGACCGCACCGTTGCCAATCTGGAATCGGCGCTCACCCGCATACTTGCGGAAACGAATAAGCGTTAGTGGTGCAACTGATCGATTAGTCTACGAACCGATTGTCGAGTGGCAGGGAGAAAGATAGCGTCAGGGTTTCCGTGCCTGGATTGTTGTCGGACAGGGACGCGTTGGAAATGTGGTGAAACGCCATGCCGAGCCGCGCGCGATTGTCCAAACGATAGGCCAGTTCCAGCCCAGAACGGAATTCCACCGTGTTGCCTAAATCCTTGCCATCGCCATTGCTGTACAATCCGACCGCGACATTGGGCGTGAAAACGATGCGGCGGCCGAGATAAACGTCGAGCAGAAACCCACCATAGACATAGGCTGCTGCATCCGTCGTCGCCATAACCCCGGCAAACGGTTTCACATACCATTCATCCCAATCAGATCGGTATTCCAGATTAAACTGCCCGGCGGTGCGGTCATCATTTACGTCATAACCGCCGATATGAAAAGTGATGAAGTCCGGGTCGTCGCCCGCCATGGCGGGATGCGCGCCGCCAATCGAAATCGCTAATACCAGCGCGACCAACAGTGCCATCGCGCCTGAATAGAACCATCGCGTCATCTTATGCTCTTCCTCCCACAATCGTCTTTAACGTGGCGCATCCTACGGTGCCGTACAATTTGCCGCAATTTAAGTCTTTACCTGCTATATTTTGAACCGTTCCATCGCATCCACTAGCGCCCGCCGGATGCCGGGTTCCATCGCCGAGTGCCCCGCGTCGGGGATAATAACATAGCGTGCTTCCGGCCACGCCGTCGCCAACGCATCCGCCGATTCTATTGGGCACACCATGTCATAGCGACCCTGTATAATCACGCCGGGCACATTTTTAAGGCGATGCGCGTTGGCGAGCAACTGACCTTCCGGCATGAACGACCCATTCATGAAATAATGGGCTTCAATTCTGGCCAAGCCCAACGCCTTGTCGGGGGCGGCGAAGGCGGCGACGGAATCGGCACTGGGCAATAAGGTGGAGCAGGCGCCTTCGTATTGGCTCCAGATTTTTGCCGCCGCCATATGGGTTCGTGGATTCGTGTCGATGAGGCGGCGATGATAATTGGTCAGCAAATCATCCTGTTCGGCTTCCGGCAGAAATTGTTGGAACTGACGCCAGGTTTCAGGGAACACACGGCGCATGCCCAACATGAACCACTCGACTTCGCGCGCACGGCACAGGAAAATACCGCGCAGGACAACGCCACGGCAATGATTAGTATGCGTCTCGGCGTAGGCCAGCGCCAAGCTGGCACCCCAGGATCCACCGAATACAAACCATGTCTCAACTTCAAGGTGGTTTCGCAGGGCTTCGATATCAGCGACCAGATGTGCGGTGGTATTGTCGGACAACGATCCCAGCGGCTTGGACCGACCGGCACCGCGTTGATCAAAGATTATGATGCGGTAATAGGCTGGGTCGAAAAACCGCCGATGCCCCTCCGTCGCCCCCGCGCCGGGACCACCATGCAGAAAGACGACGGGCACGCCGTCCGGGTTGCCCGATTCTTCCCAATACAGAACATGGGGGCGATCAACCGCCAGCGTCCCCTGCCGGTAGGGTTTGATGTCCGGATACAGATCGAGATGGCTCATGCGCTTACCGGCTGGCGTGCCAGAATTGGACGTGGCAATATAGGGTATATATGAGGTGCGAAAACGCCCAAACAGTGACTGTCCGGAGGTGCGATGCGTGCCATTCTTCTTACCTTCCTTCTTGTTGCGCCCGGTGCCGAAATTGGCATGGGAATCCCAGCGACATCAGGCCTGAAAGGGGCCGAATGGGTGGTCGCTGTTTCCGTTGTCGATGGCGACACGCTTGTCCTGGACGGGGGGTGGCGGGCGACAGGTTCGACTCGTCGGCATCCAGGCACCCAAATTGCTCCTTGGGCGCCGGAACTTCAAGGCCTGGTCGCTTGCGGAGTCGTCGAAAAAAGCGCTGGAACGGCTCTCGCTCGGGAAACGACTGAAATTACCCTATGGCGGCGCCTGCATCGACCTCCATGGCCGCGCGTCTTGGCCCATCTGCAGGATGACTCTGATGTGTGGATCCAGGGTGCGTAGTTGAGCGAAGGCGATGCCCGGCGCAACCGGCGTGGTATATGGGGTCATAAATTTTACGCCGTCCGCACGCCTAAATCCGTGCGGGTGCGCAAAATTATTTACCTGAATTTTTGCGAAAACTGGCGCGATGAATTCACCATCACGTTGAACGGGCGGGCGCGACGGATGTTCCTTATGTCCGAATTGGATCTGGGAACATGGGCCGGAAAACCCGTCCGCGTGCGCGGCTGGGTCAAATCCTGAAACAGCCCGATGATCAACGCCAGTCATCGGGAACAAACCGAAGTGTTGGCGAGGTGAAGCGTTCGTTGCATAGTCATTACGTCACGCCACAATAGAATCAGGAGATCATCTTGCCGCTCAGTCGTCGTCATTTTTGCGGGTTGTTGGCGTCTACGGGCGCGGCGAGTTTTTGTGGGGGATGCGCGGTTAACCCCGCGACTGGTAAACAGGATTTGATCCTGGTCGGTGCGGGGGACGAAAAGATGATAGGCCTGCGCGAACACCCGAAAATCCTGGCCCAGTTTGGCGGCGTCTATGACGATCCGTCCGTCGCGGGTTATGTCGCCAGTATTGGCGGGCGGCTGGCGGCGGCGACGGAAACGCCGGGTCTTGGCTTCACCTTCACTTTGTTGAACAGCCCGGTGGTTAACGCCTTCGCCCTGCCTGGCGGTTATGTTTACATCACGCGCGGTCTGATGGCGTTGGCCCAGAACGAAGCCGAGCTCGCTGGAGTGTTGGGCCATGAAATCGGCCACGTCGTCGCCCGGCATTCGGCGCAACGAAGGAGCAAGGCCATGATGGCGCAATTGGGCGTCGGTCTGTTGGGCGTGGCCGTCGGTGGGCCAAGTTCGCAATTGGCGGGCGGCGTCGCCGGGCTTTACCTGAAAAGCTATTCCCGAGATCAGGAATTTGAAGCCGATATGTTGGGCGGCCGGTACATGACGCGCGCCGGGTATGATGCGCGCGCCATGGCGACATTCCTTCGCGGATTGCGCGCTAGTTCACGGCTGGACGCCAAAATCGACGGGCGATCGCCCGGAGAGATTGATGCGTTCAATATCACCGCGACTCACCCCCGGACGCTTGAACGAGTGCGACGTGCCGTCTCACGCAGTCAGAACAGGGGAGGTCGCCAGGGGCGCACCGGTCGGGACGATTATTTAAACACGTTGGACGGCATGATTTTTGGCGACGGGCCGGAACAGGGTTACGTGCAGGGTCAAAAATTTGCCCATCCAAAGCTGCGGTTTGAATTTACGGTTCCTCCCGGGTTCACCTTGCGAAACAATTTGAAAAGACTAACTGCAACCTCCCGAAAAACCGGCGCCACGATTGTATTTGACGCCGCCCCGGAACTTTTTCAGGGTGCCATGACGGCTTATCTCGAAAACCGTTGGGCGCGCGGTGCCCGAGTCCAGCAATTGGAACGGATCACCGTCAACGGCATGCCAGGCGCCACAGCGCAACTGCGTGGCAATGGCCCCAAGGGATCGTTGGTTATTCGATTGATCGCCATCCGGTTTAACGCACGGTCAATTTATCGGTTCCTGTTTGCAGCGTCGCCATCAGCAATGCGATCCCTATCCGCCGCCCTTCAACGCGCGATGTACAGCTTCCGACGCCTGACGCCGGTTGAAACCAAACGCCTAAAACCGAGAATTATTTCCATTGTTGAGACTGACCCGGGCGCATCACCTGAACACCTGGGTCGCCGCATGGCATTCACAAATTTTCAACGCGAACGTTTCAATGTTCTCAATGGCTTGGAAGACGCAACGCAACGCACGCCTGATGGCCGAGTAAAGTTAGTGGTTCGCACCAGATAGCCGACCTGACGACTACCTATTGAGCGTCCACCAACAAGTCGGAAATCGTACTGGTTTTATGGGCTAATAGATCCCGGATTTTGCTAAGTGCGCGGTTTTCCAATTGCCGAACGCGCTCCTTACTGACGCCAAGCCGCCGCCCTAGTTGTTCCAGCGTGTCGCCATCATCGCGCAGTCGCCGCCGCTTTATGATCAGTTGTTCACGCGGGCCGAGCGTGTCCAGCGCTTCGTGCAGCCACTGGGAACGTATTTCCATGCTTTTGAGCGTAACGGTGGCCGATTCTGGAGTCGGCGCCAAATCGGGCAGAAATTCCATCCAGTCGCCACTGCCTTCCTCGGAAATTGGGGCGTTCAAGGATTTATCACCGGCCACCAAACGGTTTTCCATAGATTCGACGTCATTGATCGACACCTTCAATTGATCGGCGATGTAACGTCGATTGGTGTCCGACATTTGCGTTGCGGACGGTTTTTCTATTTTCGCCCGCAAGCGGCGCAAATTAAAGAAAAGCGATTTCTGCGCCGCCGTCGTACCAGTGCGGACGATAGACCAATTGCGCAGAATATAATCCTGCATAGCGGACCGTATCCACCATGTGGCGTAGGTGGAAAACCGTACATTGCGTTCCGGGTCAAACCGGGCGGCGGCTTGCATCAGGCCAATATTGCCTTCTTGTACAAGATCGCCAATCGGCAAACCGTAATTGCGGAATTTGGTTGCGGCGCTGACGACTAATCGCGCATAGGCTTGAACCAATTGATGCAAAGCCGCTTCGTCGGCGTCGTCGCGCCAACGCCGCGCCAAGTCGAATTCGGTTTCTCGCTCTAGCATCGGCGCGCGCATCACCGACTTGAAGTAACGCAGATTAGCTTTTTGAGTCTGAGGGTCATCAATATGCACCATTGTCCTTGACCCTTCCCTTTTCCTGAATAGCCCTGCCATTTAATAACCTAGGTATATAGTAGGTTATAACATTGGGTCTGACGCTTGTGAACCGTAAAACGTACTAAATTGGTCTTGTTTAATTCTATTAAGAATGAAGGGTTTTATATTAATAAATGCGGCTGCCGACTCGGTGTCAGGCTTCGAGGCTACCTATAATTTCGCCAGCAGGCGACAAACAGACGGCAATCAAGGACCCACCGAACCCGCAACCGCCATCGACCGTCATGGCCATGCCAGAGTCGTTGAAACCGCCATGATTGGCATCATACCCCCGAAACATCCGGCTGAATCCGTCATATGGTTTCGCAATGCTGTTAAAACTGCCGCCGGTCCACCAGAATTCATCGGTTTGCGCCGCCAGTGGCTGGGTTTCGTCTAATCCGGCGTTCACAAACAACAAGGATTTGTCATCAGTATAGGCGGCGCGTTTCAAGGCGCTCATAAAGGCACTATGGCCAGACGCCGCGTTAAAGGCGTCGCGCAACGCGCTGGTCCAACCGCCCAAGGCGATTGTTCCATCTCCCGCGAACGCTATTCCCTGCGCAGGGTCGCCCCCATAGGCGCGAATGGTTTCATTGACGCCTCTCGCCAACAACCATTCAAGCGTTTCCAAAGGTTTGACGGAAAATTGAAGTTGCAGCAATTTATGCCACATCTCTTCCTGACTGCCGCGAAGGAAGGTGACGTCATCGCTGTCCATATAAGGTGGGATGGTCAGGAAGAGACGGCGAAACCGAAGGAGTTCATCCACCGTTTCCCGGATCGAATCGCTATATCCCAGGTAATTGCCTAGATATATAAGTCGATCACCGAAACGTAATTCTGGCGTCATCTTTTCATGTAATCGGGACAGACGTTCGACTTCGCCATGCACCGCGCCAACGGCCCAGATACGCGCCGCATTTCGAATGACGGTAAATTTGCTCGAATCCGGCATCACGGTCACATCGCCCCAAACAGGCGGCAGTTTCCTTTATAGATTATGCGCATCTAGGCGTCCTGATCGTGAAATTCAATTTGAATTTCACGTGAATCATCATATTAACTTATTAAATCACGCGTGTTCCAGTTGACAAATTCCGTCTCATTTTATGGGACGGGTTTCCGAATCATCTTACTAGAGACAGACGACAAACCAATCGACGACGTTCTCTGGGGCCCAGGAACAGACGCTGACTTAGGCCGCTTGCAACACGGTTTCCAGTTGCTCCACCGCCGAATCTTCGTCGAGATTTTCGACAGCGGCGAATTCACGCATCAACCGGTCGAAGGCGGCCTGATAGATTTGCCGTTCGCTATACGATTGATCCGGTTGCCCGGCGTTGCGGTGCAAATCGCGCACAACCTCGGCAATTGAAATGGGGTTGCCGGAATTAATCTTCGCTTCGTATTCCTGCGCCCGTCGGCTCCACATGGTGCGCCGTACCCGGCTACGGCCCTTCAACGTCTTGATGGCGCGGTCCATTTGGTTTTTTGTGGACAAAGGTCGCAACCCGGATGAATCCGCTTTAGTTTTAGGGACTCGCAATGTCATGCGATCTTTTTCGAAATCGATCACAATAAGCTCCAGGTTGTGCCCGGCAATTTCCTGATCTTCGAACCCTTTGATCAACCCAACGCCGTGCGCGGGATAAACGACATGGTCACCTTTACTAAACTGTGGCGTTGGATCTTTTGTTTCGCTCATTCGTCCCGCATACCTTCACATAAATTCAACAGAAACGCCGCGCCTACACAATGCAGGTGCCCAAAGCCATTTCGCGTTGATAGAATCATCACCATGTCAGAATTCATCCTCGCGACCGGCGATATGTCAGACAAAAATTAAACCTTATGTATCTTCATGCTTTCGAAAGGCATACCACAAAATTACCTTAAATTCTAGGCTCTCTCGAAATTTTTTTGAATCTAGTAGCAGTCATCTAAAACTTTGATTTTTAATCCAAAAATCACATGTTCTCGACCATCGCGGACAAACGCCGCACTCCGACGTCGTCGACGCCCAATGCCGTCAAATGCGACATTGTGTTGGCGAGGTATTCAATATTGGCACCGCCAACACCCATGCCTTGGCGAATTAACCGAGATTTTTCCAATAATGACAACCGCCCCGCATATTGTTCGTGCAGGCGGTTGGCGATGAAGGTGCGAGAGAGCACCAACCGATCTGACAGCCGAATTTGAACGATGCGCGGCTCATAGACGTTGTAGATCATTTCCCGGTCCCACAGGTAATTCAGCACTGGCCGCGCCAATTCGGGGCGCAGTCGATACGCCACACCCTGACATGATCCGCCGCGATCCAGCCCGAGCACCAGACCAGGGCGTTCAACGGTGCCCCGATAATATTCTGAATAAACGCAAAATGACCGGTGATACCCGTGTAGTAACGCCGGGCGCCGTTCTTCGTAGTCGAACCCTGGATCCCATAACAGCGACCCGTATCCATAAACCCACACTTCATCGTCATCGCCAATTTCGTACATCCGGTCTCGTAACGCTTGAAGCCGCGCTGAATTGGCGACCGGGCGCGTAGGGGGATCGGGACGGGAATTGGTTGCCACGTTAAATGTCCTGAACGGTTCACTTTGCTTGAAGGAACGGTTCGCCTTATAAGTTAAAGGATACTAGTGGGGCAACTGATCAATAGGTTGGTGGGCTGTTTCACGAAAGGCTTGGAAACCAAGCGTTTCGACCAGACCATTGGGAGCGCCAAGATTTTTCGAAATTTTATACGCACTTCAATACTTGTTTTTGTAATCGCTGCCGCCGGGTATAGCGGATATTGGCTGTACGCCCGATCCGTTGGCGAACGCATCGTTCTGGAATGGATCGACGCACGGCGCAACGCCGGTTATCGCATCGAACATGCACCGGTCGCGATGGACGGATTTCCCTTTCTGGTGCGGGCTACTTTGGATGCTCCTTTGGTCGCCTCAATTGCCCCAAAAGATGTGGCGGGGTGGACTTGGCGTGCAGGCCAGATAACCGTGGAGACGCTGCTCTGGAGATTGGACCAATTTCGCATTGATATACGCGGCGTCCAAACGGTGACCCTTACTGGCTCCGGGGTTAGCCCTGGCGCCGCCAATCCGCAAATCCATCGCTTTGTCGGAGAGACTTTTGGGGTGACGCGTTTGCGGCAGGGGCAGCCCGAGAATGTCGCCATCATAGCCCGAAAATTTAACTGGCGCGGGCCCGATGGCGCAACGTTATTAACCGGAAAAAATTTGTCGATATGGGCGGTGGCGCCAAAAAAATTACCAGAAATACATACCGATCCTCTGTTCTCCGTTTCCATAAATGGCGCTGATTTGACTTTGCCCGACGGCACCACCGCGCCATTTGGACGCCACATCAAAAGTCTGCAAGGCACCGCAAGGGTGCTGGGGCGGGTCCAACTAGGCGCGCCCGAGGCTGCAATTGAAGCCTGGCGGCGTGGCGGCGGCACCGTCAATATCAACGACACTCACATTATCTGGGGGCCGCTGGACATGAAGGTATCCGGGACTCTGGCGCTGGACGATCAAGCCCGACCGTTAGGGGCTTTTACCGCCTACATTCGCGGCTTCACCCATGTCGTGGACGCTTTGGTCGTGAGTGGAGATATCGATTATGGCGCGGCGACAATGGCGAAAATTGGTCTGGGTCTTCTGGCCAAGCCCGCAGCAGATGGCGGCCCGCCAGTTTTATCGGTTCCGTTGACCGCACAAAACGGGCGACTTTACGCCGGGCCGCTCAAGATTCTGAATCTACCTCCGCTTCGTCTTCCTGTTCGGTTGCCTTGAACGTTCCGGCCTGGCGCATGTCAATGACGCCGCGCCGGATCGCGCGGGTGCGTTCGAATAAATCGTGCAGGGAATCCCCTTCACCCCACCGGATCGCGCGTTGCAACGCTGTCAAATCTTCGGTGAAACGTCCCAGAATCTCCAGGACGGCTTCGCGATTGTTCAGGAAAATGTCCCGCCACATGACCGGGTCGGACGCGGCAATTCGCGTGAAGTCGCGAAATCCGCCCGCCGAATATTTGATGACCTCGCTAGTCAGAATTTCTTCTTTGCTCGCCGCAGCTTCCCGGCTGATATGTTCTTCCAGATCACTGGCCGTGCCGACGATGCTGTAGGCGATCAAATGCGGTAAATGAGACGTGATCGCCAATACCCGGTCGTGATGCTTGGGGTCCATCAACTCCACATCGCTGCCCACGCGCCGCCACAGTTCCGACACGGCTGCCACCGCGCGTTTATCCGCGCCAGGCGGTGGTGTTAAAATACAATACCGGCCTTCAAACAATTCCGGAAAGCCAGATTCTGGACCGGAATGTTCAGTGCCCGCAACTGGGTGACCGGGGACAAGATGCACGCCTTCGGGTAACAACGGGCCAACATCGCGGATGACCGCCATCTTGACTGACCCGACATCGGTAACGATAGCACCCGGTTTCAAGGCGGGTGCGATGGCCGCTGCGACATCGGCAATGACCCCGACAGGGGTGCAAATGACAATTAAATCAGCGCCGGTGACGGCGTCGACTGGGTCGACTGACGCGCTGTCCACAAAGCCAATTTCCAACGCGGTGGCGCAGGTTTTGGCGCTCCTGGCGCTGCCCGCGACATGGCCCGCAAGCCCTTCGCGCTTCATGACGTGGCCCAACGACGACCCGATTAACCCAAGGCCAATCAAGGCGACGCGGTCAAATAATGGTTTTTTACTCATGCGGTCGTATTCCGAAATTCTGTCAGCGCCGCGGTAACGCGCTTGTTTTCGTCTTCCAACCCGATGGTGATCCGCAAGCATTCCGGGAGGCCATACCCACCCATGGCGCGAACGACGACGCCGGCCGCCTCCAGCGCCGCGCTGGCGGCGGCGGCAATCACCGCATCATCGAATCGCACAAGAATAAAATTCCCAACCGAGGGATGCACGGTGAGGCCGATATCGGTCAGCGCCTGGGTCAACCATGGCAGCCATTCGTCGTTATGCGCACGGCTACGGTCCATATGTGTGATATCATTTATGGCGGCCAATCCGGCAGCCTGTGCGGCGGCGCTGACATTGAACGGGCCGCGCACCCGATTCAGGACACCGGCGACGTCGGGTGGGCAATACGCCCACCCCAATCGCAAGGCGGCCAGTCCAAAAATTTTGGAAAACGTACGCAGCATTACCACATTGCGGCCCGCTTCGACCATCTCTGCGCCCGCCGCATAATCGTTGCGGGAAACATATTCCGCATAAGCGGAATCAACCACGAGCAGGATATCGTCGCGCAAACCGTCGCGCAGTCGTTGCAGTTCATCGCTGGAAATATAACTGCCAGTTGGATTGTTCGGGTTGGCGACAAACGCCATGCGCGTCTTGTCTGTGACGGCGGCTAGCAACGCGTCCACATCCGTGGTGTAATTGGCTTCGGGCGCAAAGACAGGCGTGGCACCGACGGACTGGGCGGAAATGGGATACATCAAGAAGCCGTGGCGGCTGAGCAACACTTCATCGTTAGGTCCAGCATAGGACCGGATCAACAGCGCGATTAATTCATCTGACCCGGCGCCGCAGACGATGTTCGCAGGGTCACATCCAAAACGTTCACCGATGGCGGCGCGTATATCCGCTGAATCGCCATCGGGATACCGATGGAGTTCTTCCGCCAAATTGTTAAACGCCTTTATCGCATCGGGGCTGGGGCCAAGCGGCGTTTCGTTCGCCGACAACACCACGACATTGGAAACCCCCTCGACCGCATGGCCGCCGCCGACATAAGGCTGGATGGCCATGATTCCGGGACGAGGGCGCGGCGCCGACATTACGACTCCGCCTCGGGAAGGACCCCTGCCGGGGCCGCGTAAACACCCACCAGAAATCCGTCGTCCAGAGCGTCGAGTCGTGCATCTGTGCCGGTTAAAAATTCGTCGACTTCCGCCAAATAATGCGTCGCGTCTGACACCAGACAATGTCCCGTAAACCCTGCTGCGCTGAGCGTTGCGTCCGCCGCAGTCGCGTTGGCGGAGGAAAAGCTGACCAGCGAGCGGTCATCATCGGTCGCGTCCGGCGTAATGCAAGCGATGGCGTAGGCGTCAACAGGCCCGGGCAGTGCATTGCTGCCTGACGCGAAGGGAAGGGAAGACACGACGCGCGGGCGGTCCTTGTTACACAACAGCCGCCACCAGGAATTTCCCCCTTCAACAGGTGCCGGCAAGATACCCACAGCGTCCTGGCCCGACGCAACCCGGTCAATTATCGCGGCGGCATCGTCCAAGCGGGTCATCGGCACGCGGCTGCCAAAATGGTCGCGCGCCAAATCCCAACACCGCAGATTGTCCGGCGCCGCATATACAGCAACGGGCAACGGCGCCTGCATCGAGGCGTAAGCGGGGATCATTTCGCGCCAGATGCGTAAGAGGGATTGCCGAGGGAATTTACCTTCATGGCGCGCTAGGAGTTTCCGCAGCACCATCGCTTCGCGGCCTGGTGCAAAAACGGCGGTATTGGAGCGCCCTTTCACCCGGCCAACATTTTCCACGACTTTGGCGCGCCGCATGAGCAGCCCATGCAAGGCGGTGTCAATCTCATCAATCTCGCGGCGCAAGGCGTCGAGGGCGTCGTTGGTGCCAGTCATATCGTGTATTTGCAGTTGTTTTCAGATCAGACGTCCCACATGGGGCGCGGCGACTAGGTTTAGAGCCCAACGACCTATAAATCAAAGAAAACATTGACACCATCGCTGCTTAAAACCTAGTTATGCGTCTCTCAATCAATCGTAAGATGGCGTAGTCTCCCGCCTTGGACGCAAATGTGGGGCCATGCCAATGGAAAAGGGGCGATGGAGAACCACGCCACACCACTAAAGCCCGAACGGATGACATACGGCGAAGATCCGGCGAAACGGGTCGAGTTGGGTGTTACGGAAAAACTGCGCCTGGATTGCGGCGTTTCGCTTGGGCCCTTCACCATGGCGTACCAGACCTATGGCGCGTTAAACGCCGATAAATCCAACGCCATTCTGATATGCCACGCGTTGACCGGCGACCATTACGTTGCAGATGAAATCCACCCGATCACTGGGAAGCGTGGTTGGTGGGACCTTATGGTCGGACCGGGTAAGCCTATCGATACCGACCGGTTTTTTGTTATTAGTTCCAATGTTTTAGGCGGATGTCAGGGCACCACAGGGCCGAAGGACATCGACCTGGCGACAGGAAAGCCTTATGGCCTGTCGTTCCCCGTGATCACAATTGGCGATATGGTTCGGGCGCAAAAACAACTGGTCGACTATTTGTGCATTGATAAATTATTTCTCGTCATCGGCGGGTCAATGGGTGCCATGCAGGTTCTGGAATGGGCGGCGCGCTATCCGGACGATGTCTTCGCTGCCTGTCCTGTTGCAGGGGCGGCGCGGCATTCGGCCCAGAACATTGCGTTTCATGAAGTTGGGCGACAAGCGATCATGGCCGACCCCGACTGGCAGGCCGGTGACTATCTGAATCATGGCACAGATCCGAAACGGGGACTTTCGGTGGCCCGCATGGCGGCGCACATCACTTATCTATCCGAAGCGGCGTTGCACCGCAAGTTTGGGCGGCGTTTGCAGGATCGCGAAGGTCTGACCTATGGCTTCGACGCCGATTTTCAGGTCGAAAGTTACCTACGTCACCAGGGCAGCACATTCGTAGATCGGTTCGACGCTAATTCCTACCTCTACATCACTCGGGCCATGGACTATTTCGACCTGGCCGCCGAACATGGTGGGAATTTATCGGCGGCGTTTGACGGTGCTAAAACCCGCTTCTGCGTTATTTCATTCAGTAGCGATTGGTTGTTTCCCACACCGGAAAGCCGCGCCGTGGTGCATGCGCTAAATGCGGTCGCGGCGAATGTCAGTTTCGTCGAGGTCGAGTCCGACAAGGGCCACGACGCGTTTCTGCTCGACGAACCGGAACTCTTCGACGTGATGACTGGATTCATCAACGGCAGCGCCGCAATTCGGGGCCTGACATGAATGATCCCCAAAATGGCGCTCACACATCATCGATCCGCGTCGACCTCAAGCTAATCGCTGATATGATTGAACCGGGCAGTCGAGTGCTCGATGTTGGATGTGGCGATGGCGAATTGCTGGCCTACCTCGCCAAAACAAAACAAACTGATGGGCGCGGCGTTGAACTGTCCATGAGCGGCGTCAGCAAAAGTGTGCGCAGCGGTCTTTCCGTCATTCAGGGCGACGCGGACACCGATTTAAAAGACTATCCCAGCGGCGCCTTTGATTATGTCGTGTTGAGCCAAACCTTACAGGCGACCTACCGACCGCGTGAGGTCGTCGAAAACCTGGTGCGCATCAGTCAACGCGCTATCGTGTCGTTTCCGAATTTCGCGTATTGGCGGGTGCGGTTGGGACTCCTGTTCATCGGAAAAATGCCCGTTACGGACACCTTGGTGAACACCTGGTACGACACGCCGAACATCCACCATTGTACCGTAAAAGATTTTGTTGAAACCTGCCGTGACAGCGGCATTTCGATTGAACGGGCGATTCCCTTGACCCGAAATGGCGACGCGATGGCGTTGGCTGCAACGGGGCGTTTGGCGAATTTGTTGGCGGAACAGGCGTTATTTGTGCTGCGCCGCCCAGACTGAACATTATTAGCCAAATCAGCCGTATCAACCTTCGTCGCTATCGGTAATAAATCCATCGTCGGATGCTGGTTCCGATGTTGAATCCTCTCGCATCAATCGAACCGGGGCCGATGGCGCGGCTCCGGATTTGTCCTCGCCAAAATGAATTGTTTTCGCGGTGGTGATGATCACCACGCTCAACAATGACGCGCGGAGGATAAATTCAAACCCGTCTGGTATTTCAAGCGCCCAGACCGCAAAACTGACCACGAGGTACAAAATGAGCAGCACATGCCAGATATCTGCGAAACGCCGCCGGACACTGGACAGGGCGGCGTCATCATCACGTATTCATTGTGCGACAGGTTGCTGGTTCTGCATTACGAGCATCACGAACAGCGCGTCGATAGCGAGGCCCAGAAGCTTGAAAAAGATCGTATAGGCAGGTTAACGGTAACCCCAGCAACAAGGCTGATTAAACCGCGAAGGCACCATGAACTGTAAGGTTGACGAGACGCCGTATCCAGATAAATAGATAATTCGCGGCGATATCGCCAATTGGTAAAATTCGGAGCGATGCCACCCGCGGGGCCACGACCATCAGCGCCACCGCGATAGTCGCGCGCGCTAACACGCTGGCGTTGATAAGCGCCAGTACGCCAGTCAAACCGCGGCTCCCGGATCCATCAACGCCACGGTGCCATACGCCGCAGCCACAAACCCTGCAATGGGCGCAAGATCAAGGATGGCGCGTGCCAGAAAAAAAGGCCAAGCCGTCATCTGTGCGCGCCTCCATACGGCCACGCGGCCGGCGCAACGCCATCCGCAACGTGGCCTCCACAATCAATCCCGCCGCCAGAAAGTCCGCAATATGGACGATAATGCCGAATAAGTTGTTCCGACGCGCCGGGTCGCCGAAGGTGTCGCGCAGCCACGACAAGATGGCGGGCGCGTCCAAGACAGCCGACGCTGCCACGACAATATTCTGGCTGATTTGGCCAACGTGTTGCGATAAACCGTCCAGGAGACCCGCCTGTTTCTGTGCGTCTTTTACCGCCGCTGCGTTTGTGGCGTTCAGCAGAACACGCAGGTCTTCGATCAGTCGACGGCGCTGGTCGTCATCCTCCAGCGTTACAATCAACGCCTTAATTTGAGGATCCGTTTTTTGCGTCGCTAATTGTGGCGCATCACTCGTCTACACTGGTGGGGCGGCGTGTGTCGTCAGGACCGCGGCGAGGAGTAAAGCAGGAAGCTGACGACGCAGGTCCACGAGAGCCTCCTTATGCTAAGAGGTCATGCCGCTTAAAGCTGCATTCCGGCGACGCGACCGGACAAGGCCCAAAATCATCGCGATGATGGCGACGGCGATCGGCACCAACCCAATATTCACAAACTGCAAAACACCATTCAGCTTTTCAATATCCCTTCGCAAGTCCAGTTGAACATTGCGCAGTTCCTTTCGAACCGCCAAGAGGTCGGTTTGCAGAATTTCCATTTCCGCGTCAAACGCTTTCCGCTGTTCTTCGGTCACCTTGATCTCCCCGCCTGTGGGGCCGCTACTTGTTTTTTCTTGCAGCGCATCAATGCGTTTTTCAGCCTCGCCCAGGCGCTGTACCAAATCCTGCTCTTTTTTTCGATAGAGTTGATCCGCGTCGGCGCGCATGGTTTTTACCATTGTGAAGGGCCGTTGCGCCGTGCCCCGACTTCGCAGACTTATCAAATCGTTTGACCCCGACAAATTATCCAGTGCGTTGACGATAAGATCGCCATTATTAGCGAAGGGCGACATGACCTGTTGTCCGAAGAAGTCTTGAATCCGAATCCAAAAACGTTGGTGCAGCATGTCGGTGTCGGCGATCAGCACCACATTCAACGGCTGCGTGGATTTTGCGATATGAGGCCGAGCTTTCTTTTTCGGTTCGGCGCCTACAGGTTTAACGGCTTCAGGTTTGGAGGGCTCGGAATCTGGCATCGTCGCGGTTTCTAGCGACAAATCCTTGAGCGATTTCGCCGTCACCACAGCTTCTTTCTTTTTAGCATCAGCCTTGACGGGCGCCGATTTTTCAGGTTCAGGATTTTTGGGTGGGCCGTCAGGAAAAGCAGACACAGCATGGCCGCTGATCCGTGCGGCGAGGGTTAATTTTTTGCCGCCGGGTTTGAAATTATCCAAAAACCCCATAACGTTGGTTTCAGTGATGCCAATCAGCTCGGTGTCAAACACCTGACTGACCTCGGTTGTTTGCATCAGCGGTTCGACCGTAACAGTGGCGTCTTCCGCCACCTGCACGACACCTGCCGACGCCACGTTGATCGCAGTCACTCCCCGCGTCACCGCATCGCTGTCGTTGATGTTGTCTTGGCGTAGCGACATCCACAACAAATATGGCGCAGCCTGTGTGGCACCATCCTTGCCGGCATTTACCAAACGGGCGGTCTTCATGTCGCCCAGTACTTTCTTTTCGGCGACAGTGACCCCCCAGTTTGCAGTCAGCTTGTTGAAGTTCGACGTCAACGCCATGGGTCGGCCCGCGACCAACGAGGCCCGCGCCATTTCATTGTGCGGGTCGGTCATGATCAAGGCCTTGCCGCCGGACATCAAATATTGATCGATGGCGTAGAGTTCGTCACTCGTCAGATTTGCAGGATGCGCGAGGAACAACACATCGAGTTCGCCGTTCACTTCCTCTGCGGCGTCGATAATGCTGCGAACCTCGAAGGTTTCTTCCAGCACATCGATGATTGGCCATTGGGTCTTTTTGCCTGACCGTGGCGCGAATTCACCAAACAGGGGCAAGGTGGAGATGACGCCCACCACCGGCTTTTTCGGGTTCGCCGCCGTGTACAGTAATTTGGAGAGATCATATTCCAGGAACGCCTCGCGTTCCGGCTGAAAAAACGGGACTGCGACGGTGGTGTCACCAATGCGCGCAGCCAAACCGAAATAGACTTTTTCACCGCTGGCGTCCAACGGCACACCCTTCAAGCCCGCCGTCACCGCTTCGTCTTCGGTTTCTGAAAAGGGTTCCGGGTCAAATTGGGTGACGGTGATATTATCGTCAGAGACCGCCGCAATTTCATTCACCACGTCGCGCACGCGTTCGGCATAATTACCGTAAATCGCGACCTGTTTCAACAGAGTCTGCGAAAAATATAGTTCAAGTTTGATCGGTTCCTTGATGCGGTTGACGATGTTGCGCGTGCCGTCAGACACCGTAAATAATCGATCTTCGGTCAAATCGATGCGCATGCCGGTAACGCCGACCAGACTGGTGTTAAGCGCCACGAACAAGGCACCGACGACGGCGATTCCAATAATCCAACCGCGATCTGTGTGAAACAGTTTGCGTATCATCCTCTATTCCCCTTTCAATCGTGCGACGGCAAGTGCTGTCGCAAATAGAAAGACGGCGATCAGAGATGCGAAATACGCGATGTCGGTCACATCCACCACGCCCTTCGAGATAGCGCTGAAATGCGTTAAAAAACTCAACGAGGCGATGAAGTCGACCGCTTGCTGCGGTGCCCAACCAGAAAAGAAGTTCAACACCAAAGGCGCGCCGCTGGCGATGAACACAAAGCAGAGGCTCGCCGTCACCACAAACGCGATGACCTGATTTTTCGTCAACGCCGAAATGAATGACCCAATCGCCAGAAACCCCGCCGCCATCAGCAAACTGCCGATGTAACCCGCGAGGATGACGCCGTTATCAGGGTCGCCCAGAATATTGACGGTGATCCAGACCGGGAATGTCAGCGCCAGGGCGATGGCGGTGAAAAAGACCGCTGCCAGATATTTGCCAACAACTGCCTGTGTCAAAGAGATAGGCAACGTTAGGAACATTTCGATAGTGCCCGATTTCCGTTCTTCTGCCCATAAGCGCATCGAAATGGCCGGGATCAGTAAAATATAAATCCAGGGATGAAATTGGAAAAACGGCCCTAAATCAGCTAGGCCGCGTTCAAAGAAATTTCCAACGAAAAATGTCATCGCGCCCAGCAGCGCCAGAAAGACTACAATAAAGACATAGGCGACAGGCGTTGCGAAATAACCCGACAATTCCCGCCGAACGACGATTAATGTGTTGTTCATGATGTTACCGATTAGATGTGATGTTACGAAACACGTCGTCGAGATTGCCGCGTTCGACATGGATTTCGTCAATGGGCATATCAATGCCGCGAAGCGCGGTACCAATTTCTGACACCAATGCTTCGCCGTTATTGGATTGAACGACCAGCCAATTGGCACGCACGGTTTCAATGGACGCCACGCCGTCCAGGTCTTGTAACAAAGTCCGCGCGACCGACATTTCGCCGCCAACGCGTACTGACACGGCGTTATGGCGTTGCGAACGCCGCAACAATTCTTCTGGGGTTTCGTCCGCGACCACTTTGCCATCGGCGATGATAATAGCGCGGGTGCAAACCGCATCGACTTCTTCCAGAATATGGGTTGAAATTATGATAGCCTTATCCGCCGCCATGCCGGCGATCAGATTTCGAACTTCATGTTTCTGGTTTGGGTCCAGCCCGTCGGTTGGTTCGTCTAGTATAAGCACATCGGGGTCGTGCAACAGCGCCTGGGCCAGTCCCACCCGGCGCTTGAATCCTTTCGACAAGGTTTCGATGGGCTTTTCGAGAACCGAGTCCAATTGGGTTTGCGCCACCACGATGTCGATCCGCTCGTTAAGCTTGGCGCCGCGTAACCCGCGCACCTGCGCTACAAACGTCAAAAACCCGCGCGGGGTCATATCCGACCACATCGGCGCGCCTTCGGGCAGATACCCAACCCGGCGCTTTACTTCTATCGGGTCGGTCTGCACATCGAAACCTTCGACGCGGGCTGTTCCCGAACTTGGCGTCAGAAAGCCGGTTATCATTTTCATGGTTGTCGATTTGCCCGCGCCATTAGGCCCAAGGAACCCGAGAACTTCACCTCGGTCGACATTGAATGAAACATGATCCACCGCCACAGCGGCACCGAATCGTTTCATCAGATCATCGATTTCAATCATCGCCATTGGTCAGATCAGCCCTGTTCCTGTTTTATTTTCCAGCTTACACGACCGGATATATCCAGATGTACTTTATTTTTGGGATTTAATACGCGGCGGAACTTATTTCAAGACGTCCGTCAATGCAACGTTGCATAATTTTATGTTAAGTTTTCCTATGGAAGAAACCGGTTCGGAGGACGCCCCATCACCATTCGCAAATTACGCCTCGCCACAGGACTGGTTCTGTTCGGTTATATTTTGTTCCATTTGATAAACCACATTCCCGGATTGTGGTCGCTGAGCGCGATGGATGCGGCGCGGAAGATTATCCACTGGCCGTTGTTCAACCCCGTCGGCGTCACCGTGTTGTATGGATCGATGACCATCCATGGGGGGTTGGCGTTTTACGCTCTGTATCAACGGCGGCGTCTGAAAATGCGCTTTGGTGCCGCAGTGCAATTGATGTTCGGTCTGTCCCTGCCCTTGCTGTTAATAGACCATATGTTAGGGACGCGTGCGGCGTTCAGTTTCCTTGATACGCAAGTAAATTATATTTACGTCTTGCTGGCGCAGTGGCGATTCGACCCCCTCATCGGTATTCGACAAATCCTGGTGCTGTCCGCCGCGTGGGTTCATGGCTGCATTGGCATGTATTACTGGCTGCGCCTTAAACCCGGTTACAAACAATGTGAACCTTTCTTGCTCGTCGTCGCGGTCTTGATTCCCGTATTATCGTTGGCCGGGTTTATGCGCGGATCCCGAGACGCCTTGGTGTTGGCTTCCGATCCGGCCTGGCTGGCGGCGTTTCAGACAAAAATTCAATGGCCAGACGCCGCTGAAATTGAATCTTTGCATCGAATTGAATCGTGGTTTTTCGTCGTATTTTGTTCAATGCTCACTGGGGTG
Source organism: Alphaproteobacteria bacterium (assembly GCA_028822585.1). GTDB lineage: Bacteria > Pseudomonadota > Alphaproteobacteria > UBA8366 > JABJJH01. The sequence continues at coordinate 28,261 of JAPKDL010000001.1, forward strand.
CTGGCACTGCGATGGGTGCGCACATTCTGGGAGAAACGGCGTGGTGTTGTCGAGTTGACCTACGATGACGGCCGCACAATTCGGCATCCGCCCGGCGGCGCCATTTTGGATTTAAGCCGCGCCGCCGGTATTCCCCACGCTAGCGTTTGCGGTGGCCGCGGGCGGTGTTCCACCTGCCGGGTGCGCGTTACTCGCGGTGCGGAAAATCTGCCGCCTCCGGACGCTTCGGAACAAAAAGTGCTGGCGCGCGTGAAGGCTGGGCCGCAAGTGCGTCTGGCGTGCCAGGCAAGACCCAGGAGTGGCGCAATAGACATTATTCGCTTGTTGCCTCCCACCGCAGACGCGAAGGACGGGTTTTCACAACCGGACTATATCCGAGGTAAAGAGCTCGACGTGACGGTTTTATTCGCAGATATCCGCGCCTTCACGGAACTTTCGGAAGATAAACTGCCCTATGATGTTGTCTTTATGTTGAATCGGTATTTTGAATGTGTTGGCGCTGCAATCACCGAATCCGGCGGGTATCTGGATAAATTCATTGGCGATGGCGTCATGGCGATCTTCGGCATTTATGATGGCCCCGAAGCCGGAAGCCGCGCGGCGGTGCGTGCGGCGCGAAACATGTTTGAACGTCTGGAAGGCCTCAACCGCCTGATGCAGTCCGATTTGGAATCACCCATTCGAATTGGCGTTGGATTACACCATGGTCCCGCTATCGTGGGCCAAATGGGATATGGTGACGCCATCGGGATTACCGCTATCGGTGATACGGTGAACACCGCCAGCCGCCTGGAATCGATGACCAAGGACTTTAAGGCGCAGCTTGTGATCTCGGGGTCGGTGGCCAAGGCGGCCAAACTCGATCTTTCCGCCTTCGGCCAACGCGATGCGGACATTCGAGGCCGCACAGGGGTCATCACTGTCCACGCGATCGTAGACGCTTTGGAGCTGAAAAAAGGGGAACTGGAACCATAGAATCTAACGGGTCAGTCGTGGGGTTTGTATGATTTTTCCTCTACCAAATCAGAGCCAAGCGGTTCGTCGATTCGCCGTTTCACAGCAGCGCGCCAGTCGTAGATTTGATACACCGAACGGGCGAGGTCGATAAAGGTTTCCCCAAAACCCTGCTCCCGTTCGCAATTCTGTATATCGTCTTCAATCTGCCAAAGCGTTTCATTGATGATCTTCAATGACGCCGCGTCCCTAACCGACACGATATCATCGGTTAAGGACGCGTCACGCGTGGCGGTGAGAATTTCGTATTCCTTTTCAATATTCGTCGACCTTTCGAAAATTTTGCGCCACATTCGTACGGTACATATGGTATGCTGCCGCACATGAACACGCAATCATCGGTAATATGCGCCTGGTGTGGGCAACCAACCCCGCTGGATTATGTGCACGGTCACGCACAATGCCTGCATTGTAAAACGAATATCGCACCATGTTGTGATGGTGGCGTCTGTGAACCCATGCTCTCCCCGCATGAACACGATGCGACGAGAGGTCGTGGCAGCGCTTGGAAGGTCCCAAACGGTGGTTCAGATTAGCGGAAATCCACTAAGCAAAAACATTACTGGGCAAGCCCATGTTTCTGCGTAATTTATGGTATTTTGGGATTCCCAGCGCATCGTTGAAACGTGGTGCGATGACCCGCAAGATCATGTTGGACGAGCCGTTGCTGATTGCGCGGGATTCAGATGGCGCGCCTTTCGCCATTCGCGATGTATGCCCGCATCGTGGCATTCCCCTGTCCGACGGTGCCTTCGACGGCCGCGAGGTCGAATGCTGCTACCATGGATGGCGGTTTGACCGGACCGGCCGATGCACAATGATTCCTTCTTTAATGGCCGACCAGAAATTCAATCTGGACCGCGTCCGAACCCGGCAATACCCGTGCCGGGAAATTCAAGGCAATATCTGGATATATTTTGGCAATGACGCAGACGACGCGGTAGGCGACGAAAACCCACCACCGAATATTCCTGGTGTCGGTGAACGCGCTCCTGGGTTGAGCGAAACGATGATGTTCCCTTCTCCCATAGATCATGCCGTAGTCGGGTTGATGGACCCCGCGCACGGACCTTTCGTGCATCAATCCTGGTGGTGGCGCTCGCAACGCTCCATGCACGAAAAGTCCAAGAAATTTGGTCCCTCGCCTCTGGGTTTCACCATGCTGCGGCATCCGCCCTCGTCGAATTCTGGTGCGTATAAATTATTGGGTGGGGCGATGACGACCGAAATCAGCTTCCGTCTGCCGGGCGTGCGGATTGAACATATTCAGGCGGGGCGCCACGTCTTGTGTGGATTGACCGCCATGACGCCTATCACCGCGCAGGAAACCGAGGTCAACCATGTGATTTACTGGACGCAACCTTGGCTGGCGCCCATGAAACCATTATTGCGGCCCTTCGTGCGCGCGTTTTTGCGACAGGATCGGGACGTCGTCATCAAACAGCAGGAAGGCTTGAAATACGAATCCAACCTGATGCTGATCAACGACGCTGATATGCAGGCGAAGTGGTATTATCAGCTCAAACGGGCCTGGGATAAAGCGCAACAGGACGGCGGTGCCTTCGAAAATCCGGTGGAGACGCGCGAACTGCGATGGCGAAGTTAGAGGTGAAGTTAGGTTAAAATTTTAAGGCACAGCGGTAGAAATTTGAGATTTAAGGCGCGGATTTTACGATGGTTAAAATGCGCTTCATGTCGTGGGTCATGTCCGACATTATTAAGTTTCGCCCGCTTGAATATCGCGCTATCCATCTTCACGGTTAAGCTACATAAAACGCCGCCAACCGTGGTGTGATGGGTCTGAATCAGGCGTTTAACTTTAGCGAAAGACCCGGCGGTGATACTGTCTCACATGCCCTATGTGTTTCGTTCGAAACTTTCGAACCGACCCGTGATCGACGCCGTAATTTCGCCCAAGCACGTTGTAGTCCCGCCAATTATCTGTCTAGACGATGCTGTCAGGCACAATCTTGTGCGCCATGACCGGAGACAAAGTTGCCGAAGACGCTTCAGGAATTCACCTGTTCCCTTGATCTCGATGGATAATATATCAACGGCTTCGGCGCGCCCCAGAATTGGCACGGCGTTGGCGACCGCGCGCGTGGCTTCCCGGCTACCGTTCCAGCCAACCACAACTCGCTTGCCAATAGGTCGGGCGCTCCAGGTCAGATTTTTGTATGGCACCGCCTTTTCACTGGCGAGAATCTCCTTGAGCAGCACGCTTAACCTGCTGGATTGGCTCTACATGCCGTTTTGGGCGTGGCTGATCAGCAATGCTGACCGCCGTCGGCATTTCAACAATGTTTGTCGGCTTGGCCATTATGGTTTCACGGGTAGGCTACGCGACATGGCGCGTCTATGGGGCTGTTTTCCAGAAAATCGCTAAGAGGCGTTGATTTCAAAAGCTTGCCGAATTAGTAAGGGTGCAGTATGGACAGGGCGGTGGCCGAACGTCGCTTGATATATGAGTCCTGCGTGCGCGCCGCCCTAGTGGTGCAACCGAAACAGATACCTCCCATTGGTTTCGATCAGTTGCCCCACCAGAACAATAAAAGGGTGGTCTGATTTATGAAATGCTTGGGATCCAAGCGTCTCGATCAAACCACGAGAAACCAAGAGACCGGAAATTCAGGCAATGTGCATTAAAACCGCGAAATTTGGCATCGGCCAAATCGTCCAGCACCGGAAACATCCCTTCCGCGGCGTCATCTTCGATGTCGACCCTATCTTTGATAATTCGGAAGAATGGTGGACTTCGATACCCGAAGGGAACCGCCCGGCGAAAGACCAACCCTATTACCACCTGTTTGCGGAAAATTCGGAAACCTCCTATATCGCTTACGTGTCCGAACAGAATCTGTTGGCAGACGAATCCGGCAAACCGGTGGCTCATCCACAGGTGCGGGATTTCTTTTTCAAAGAAATCGAAGACGGCCATTACACAGCACGCAACAACCAAGCCAATTAAGCGGGCATAATATTTCTGCTGAAACGCGACATGTGGTCCAGGGTCTCGTCCATCGACGCCGCCAAGAAATTCAACATGAGATGTTCCACGCCTAAATCCTGCAGGGCGTGAACGTCACCCCTGATATTGGCATCGGACCCGGTGAAGATCATCCGGCTGCCGTCCTGCGCTTTGCAGTGTCCCTGCGCCGCATACCAATTTGCGACATACGCGAAGGCAAAGTTCGAAGGGTCTCGCCCTTGCGCTTCCAGCTCTGATTTCATGCGCAATTGTGCGGCGGCGTAGGCCTGAATTGTATCCAGCGGATGGCGGGGATTGTTGCCAATCGGGTACCAGCCATCGCCTAGCTTGGCCGCGCGGCGAAGTGCAATTGGGCTTTCGCCGCCAATCCACAAGGGCGGATGCGGATTCTGCACCGGCTTCGGCAGAAATGTTATATTAGAAAACTGTGAAAATTCGCCATCGAAAGACGGTTGATCCTGGGTCCATAATTCCTTGAAGATCGATAGATATTCATCGACCACCCGACCTCGCGCGTCGAATGGTGGGGCGCCGATGGCCTCAAACTCCTCGCGCATCCACCCAACGCCGCATCCTACTGTGACGCGGCCTTTGGACAACACGTCGATGGTGGCCAACATCTTCGCGGTGACCATGGGATTGCGGTGGGGCACGACCATCACCGACGTCAACAACCGTAATGTCGTTGTGGCGTGCGCTAGAAAGGACAGCAACACCAATTGCTCCATCGCTTCGCCCATGGGCGCGCCGGGCCAGTCGCCCGCCTGAGAATAGGGGTAGCGTGAGTTGATATCGCTCGGCACGACAATGTGGTCGTTGACATAGACATAGTCGTAGCCAAGCGCTTCGCCATGCGCCGCGACCTTGCAAATGCCGTCGGACGTCGCCAAGGGTCCTCGCGTCGGTACACCAAATCCAAAATCCATCGCCGTTCCCCCTCTCATCACCTATATTGATCTTATCCCGTCTTTAAAGGAATATACGCGATGATCAAAGGACTTCATCACAATGCCTATCGGTGCCGTGATTCGGAAGAAACCCGGCAATTCTATGAAGGCTTTCTCGGCCTGCCCCTCGCCCACGCCTTCGCTATCGGGGAAACCATGACCGGCGACAAAGCGAATGTCCTGCATAGTTTTTACGAAATGAACGATGGGTCGTCCCTCGCCTTCTTCGAAGCCCCCGACCGCCCTTTCAATTTCACAAAACAACATGATTTTGATCTGCATATAGCGTTGGAGGTCACGATGAATGTGCTGCACGACATGTTCGAGCGTGGCAAAGCCGCCGACATTGAGACCCGAGGCATCGTCGACCATGGCTTTATTCACTCTATATATTTTCGAGACCCAAATGGTTACGTCATTGAATTAGCCGCGAAGATTGGCACCGCTTCAGACGCAATAACCCCGGCGAAGGCGCGAATTGCGTTAGATCACTGGCAAACGGCGAAAGTGTAGACGGGCGATTTTAATGGATGATTTAATCACCACGCGCGCGACCCATGTTGTTGCGATTGTCGTGCGGATTGGTGGGTTGGCGCTGGAAAGCATGGTCATCCTGCCCATCGCCGCCAACTCTGATGCGTCGCCCTACCTGTTTAAGAAAACCGAACAATTTTCGCGCCCTTGCGCGTATCGCGGTTTTGGTGTCGGGCGCCTCCGGATTTTATATGATTCACGCGCTCGACGCCTGGTCCGAACGCCGGGTGTCGGAAGAGTCAGCGGCGACAATGTCGCTCATCCAACGATTGCCTTGGATTTTGCTCGCCGCCAGTCTGATAACGGTGTTTGGCGCGGTCGCCGATTCGCACGGGCAGAGGTTAGGCCCGGAAATACGTTTTCAAGACATCGTTGATGATGCGGTCCAAATCCTTGACTGTGCTGCAATGTTGCGCGACGTGGCAAAACGCTTTGTAGCGCGGCATTTCGGAATCGCCCGTGCCCCAGAATGTTTCCGGCTCCGGGTTTAACCAGATCACCGATTTTGCCCGATCATGGATAACCCGCATGAGATCAGTGCGGGGGTCGGTATTGTTCGACCGTCCATCGCCCAGAATAATTACCGTGGTTCGCCGATCAACAGCGTCCAGGTGGTTTTGCGTAAAGTCTTCCAGTGATTTGCCGTAATCTGTGGGGCGGAAACCCACCTTTTCAATAATTTCCGGGATGCCCTGTTCGACTTCCTTGTTTTCCAGAATGTCGCTGATTTCAATCAGATTGCCTGAAAAGGCATAGGCGCTCAGCGTCGAAATGACCTCGTTAAGCGAGTAGAGAAACAGCAGCAGAAACCGCGCAGACGCCGCCACCGACCCGGACACATCGCAGATAGCGACAATTTTCGGTCGGTCGATCTTGGTTTGCTTCCACACGGTTTCAAATGGAATTGCGTCGTGCGCCATGTTTCGGCGAAGCGTACGGCGGACATCGAGGACGCCGCGTTTGGTGTGTTTGCGCCGTTTAGCGTATTTGGTGGCGAGCTGTTTCGCCATACGGCGTACAATATTGTGCATCCGCTTGGCGTCGCGTGGGTCGATGGCGCCTAGTCGCGTTTCCAACAGGAATTCTTCGCGCAATTGTTCCCCGGCGTTCCGCGCATAGAGCTCGAACTGCCGGTTGATGTATTGCCGGGCTTCTTCGAACAGGTATTTGCGCCCTTGCTCCAGCCGACCGGCCATTTCGGCGGCGCCGTCTTCTTCGGACCGTTTCAATTGTAGGATCAACATTTCCAGATCGCGCAGTCCCATTTTGTCGAGGATGCGCCGGGTGAACAGGCCACGTTGGGTGCCGAATCGAATATTGGCGACATTAGCTTCGTTGGCGGCGCGTTCCATCGCTTGCGCCATATCGCTGGCTGATCCATCTAGAACCAGTTGCGCCAATTCCTTGTCGCCGATGAGGGCCTGGTCACTTTCCGAAAGGTCACTTTCGCCGGGCCCCGCGCCATTTGGGCCGCCTTCAGCGCTTTCATTATTGCGGCGATCCTGGAATTCTTCGCGGGTGAAGAACATGTCGAAACATTCTTCGAACGATCCGACCTCCTCCTCGGACTTGGCCAAGGCAATACAAAGCGCGTCTTTCAGAAATTGACGGTCGCGATACCCCACCATGTCGACGGTTTCATGCGCGTCGATGGCTTCGGCTGGGGAAATCCGTACATCCATTGCCCGTAAGGCCCGGAAGAAGTTTGCCAACGTTTGTTGCATAACGCCTGTCCCGCGGTCGTCGCTTTAAACCTGGTTCGCCTTGCGGGTCAATTCTGCAATCTCTTTTCCCGCAGATTCAATATCTTGTTCGAACTTCAACAGAACATTCAATGTTTCCCGAACCATATCGATTTCCAACGAATCCGCATGGAGCAACAACAACACGCGTGCCCAGTCGATGGTTTCGGAAATCGAAGGCAGTTTCTTCAGGTCGATTCCCCGCAAGGCCTGGACAAAGGCGACCAGCTGATGGCGCAAGCGCTCCTCGATGTCTGGCACACGGGACGCCACGATGCGCCGTTCCAGTTTTTCATCGGGCAACGGAATAAACAGATGTAGACAGCGCCGTTTCAAGGCGTCGCCCATTTCACGCATATTATTCGACGTTAAAAACACCAAAGGCGGTTTTTCAGATTTGATTGTGCCTATTTCCGGGATGGTGACCTGGAATTCCGAAAGGATTTCCAGCAGGAACGCCTCAAATTCTTCGTCCGACTTGTCGACCTCATCAATCAGCAACACCGCGCCGTGTTCCTGGCGCAGCGCTTTTAACAAGGGGCGGGGTTCCAAAAACTGTTCGGAATAGAACATGTCGCCAAAGCCCTCTAGGCTGACCATGGCTTCATCCAACGTCTTGGTGTCGGACAAGATGTCGCCCATCTTGTCTTTCAGAATTTGTGTGTACAGAAGCTGCTTGCCGTATTTCCATTCGTACAGCGCCTTGGATTCATCCAGCCCCTCGTAGCACTGCATGCGGATCAACGGCAGACCCAACCAATTGGCCGTCGACAGCGCCAACTCTGTCTTGCCAACCCCGGCGGAGCCTTCAACAAGAATTGGCTTGGTGAGGTTTTTGGCCACAAAGAGCGCGGTGGCGATGCGACGCGACGCGATGTAACCGACATCGCCCAGACCATCTATGATGCTCTCAATGGAGGAAAGTTTTTCGTCAACGCCGTTGGGCGGAACTATGTTGTTCATGGAATGACTGCTTTCGTTTATTTTTTGTTCACAAAAGGGTTAGGTGTCCATTAAGGCTGCCGCCCGTCGGCGCGCCTGAATAACATGGGCGGACCGGGCAATACCAAGAGTCTTTTCAAGGTCGCGACGTTCCGCCGCAAGTCCGGTGGACGCCACCAGCCCGCTTTTATCGATGAGCGCGCCAATCCGACCTTGTTGAAGGCGCGACCAATCGCGCGCGGCGGCGGCAATATTGGAAATTTCATCCGCATCCGAATCGGTGCCATGATCATGTTCGAGGTCGAGCAATTCGGCGGCATGTTGCGCCATCGCCGAAAGCCCAACAGGGGCTGCGGCAAGCCAGCCGAGTTCCGCCATATCGTCGTCATCCAAGACGCCGCGGCCAAGTTCTTTGGCGAATTGCGCCAATTCATGATGCAGCGCCCCGGCAGTGGACGCGGCCGCGAGTGCATCTTCGACCCGGCGCATTGGCAGTGATATCGCTGGAAAGGCGTCGCCTTCCGGGCCCAGCATGTTTGCAGCCGACACCCGGACATTGGTCAGCTTCAACCCGCAATGGGGTGCTGGATGCAGAAAGTCTATTTTCACACCTTCAGTCAATTCCAACCCCGGCGCATCGCGCGGCACCATCAAAACTGAAAACTGTTTGCGGCCGTTTTCCTCACCGGTAATCGCCAGAATTAGAAACAAATCCGCAATAGGACCGTTGGTGAGATACGCTTTTTCACCATTGATAATGTAGTCGTCACCATCGCGCGTGGCCGTTGTCTTCAAATGTTTCGGGTGGGCACCCGCGCCCGGTTCTGAAATCGCGACACATGGGGTCATTTCGCCCAAGGCCAGCTTCGGCAGAAATTCAGCGCGCTGGCTATCATTACATAGACGCAGAATTTGCAGCCGCGCGACGATCTCACGGCTCATCCAACTGGTCACTACCCCTTTAACGCCGCCGGTCGCGGCCAACGCTTCTGCGACCATGACGATGGCCCTGTAATCGCCGCCATGGCCGCCATGTTCTTTCGGCAGGCCAATTCCGGTAAGTCCGGCGGCGCCGAAGCCCTGCCATAAGTCATCGGGGATAATATCATGATCACGCAAATCCGTACGCGGCGCGATGTGCGCACGCGCAAAGTCTTCCATCCGCATCGCCAAGGTGCGCCGAAGCGTCTGTTGTTTGGAGGCGTATATAGGGTCGCCATTTTTCATGCGGCGCATCATATACAGACAAAATAGGAAAAACGAGGCCTTAGGTCCGGACATTTTCGCCGCACCCTTAACCTCGCTTTCAAGTATCGTTTTCCCAGTTACTTAACGGATGAAAACGATGTTGGCTGAAGAATGCTGTTGGTGATTGTCGAGACGATTGGCCCGTCTTTTTCTGTTTCCGCCCGTTTTGTTTGCCATTCCGGATCGCTTTGGAAAGCGGCGAATTTTTCTTCTCGTTCGGCCAGCGATTCCCAAGCCAGCATGTAGTGCAGGTCCTGATTGTTTTCGCCCACCACAGTTGTCCAGAATCCGGCCTGGCGAATTCCGTGTTTTTCCCACAGTTTCAGCGTGATGGTGTCAAAGCGTTCCAACAAATCTGGTAACCGGCCCGACACACAATGATAGACGCGCAGTTCATACAACATGATGGTTCCTCCCATATGTAAAATTCAGCCCCTCTCTTTTACGTCGAATTTAGTGCCATGAACATATATTCCACACCAAGCGTTTCTTGATATACGGCTTTCGATTGGGTCATTATAGCGTTTATCTAACCCCAAACTCCTGTGACGTTTCACCTTCCCCATAATACATTGGGTTAATCCATGATGCGGCTTTCGCCGAATGCCTTTGTCATTGTCATGTTTATCGGGCAGCTTTCCGCGACCTGGGGACTGTCCTCATTGCCAACTGTTTTGGAGGACGTTCAAACCGCTTGGTCGCTGACTAATACGCAGGCGGGGTTCTTGAATGGCGTCTTCTTTTTCGGGTTTGCGGCGACGACGCCCTTTCTGACGGGGTTAACCGACCGGGTCGACCCGAAACGTATTTATCTGTGGTCGATGCTGTTGTGTGGCTTGGCGCAAATTGGGTTTGCGTATTTGGCGGACGATTTTATCAGTGGGAATGTCTGGCGTTTTTTGTATGGCGTCGGATTTGCGGGCACCTATATGCCGGGTTTGAAAGCGGTGAGTGACGCCGTTCCTGCCAAAATGCAAAGTCGCGCGGTGGCGACCTTCACCGCCTCAATGCCCACGGGCACGGGACTATCTTTCTTCCTGTCCGGCGCGTTGGCGCAGTATTTTGTGTGGCAGGACGCCATTGCGCTTTTGGCGACCGGCACCTTGGTCGCGATGGCGGTTGTCCTCCTATTTTTGCCGACAGAAGCTAAAATCAACGGCGGCGAAACAGGCGTCGGCGCAGGGGCCTTCCTGCCCAACGTCAAACCCGCCTTCACGAACCGTCGCAGCCTGGGCCATATTGTGGCTTATTTCGCCCATCAGATGGAAACTTCCACAACGCGGGCGTTTGCGGTGGTGTTTTTAATCTTCGCGATGCACGTGGCTCCAAGTACTGGCGTGGAGGTCGGAATTTTTGACTGGAACCCCGCTAGCGTCGTCGGCCTCGCAACTATATTAGGGCTGCCCGTAATTTTACTCGCGGATCACCTGACGAATTTTATCGAACGCAATCTGTTAATTCCAATCGTGATGATGTCCGGCGCCGTCTTGGGCATTGTATTGGCGGTTTCGCTGGGCGCACCGTATATCGTGGTTTCAATCGTGATGGTGGTGTACGGCGTCGCGGCGTCGGCGGATGGCGGGTTGTTAAACGCCGGATTGGTGGCGTCGGCGGACCCGCAAAATCGAGGTGGCGTCATGGCGGCGTATTCAGCCATTGGGTTTACGGGCGCGTTGCTGGGTCCGGTAATTTTTGGCGTGGCGTTGGATTGGAGTGGCGGTCAGACCAGTTCTACGGCTTGGCTTACTGGGTTCACCGCCGTTGGCGTGATCATTACATTATGCGCCATCGTGTCCCGAATTTTAATACGGCAAAACAATCCTTGAGACCACAACGGCAATCACGCAAATTCAGGCACACCAGTTAAGGATGTTTCCATGCAGCGAACACGGATGACCAATTACGACGGAGCGCACGCCGCCTTTGACTGGTCATTACCGACACATTTTAATTTCGGTGGTGACGTCATTGACCACTTCGCTAAGGACCCTGCGCGCCTAGCGTTGATCTGGTGCGACGCCAGTGGGGCGGAACGCCGCTTCACCTTCGCCGACATTCGCCGCCTGTCGAACCACTTCGCCAATCTGTTGCGCGACCACGGCGTCGCGAAAGGCGATCGGGTTGTTGTCATGCTGCCGCGCATTCCCGAATGGCAAATCGCCATGATAGGATGCCTGAAACTGGGTGCCGTGCCGATTCCCTGCATCACCATGTTGACGGAAAAGGATGTCACCTACCGCGTCGATCATTCCGCCGCCACCGCGGTGATTACGACGGTCGCCGACGCCGTGAAATTTGACGCCGAGGCGGCATTTAAGCTGCGCTGCGCTGTTGGCGACGGCACGCCAGACGGCTGGGTATCCTTTGACGACGCCGTCGCGGGGGAATCTGAGGACTTTAACCCGGTTCACATGGATATCGAAGACCCAGCGATCATGTACTATACGTCGGGATCGACCGGCGACCCCAAGGGCGTGACCCATGCCGCCCGCAGCTTGTTTGCGTGGCGGGTCTCGGCCTGGCACTGGCTGGATCTGGATGAAGACGATGTCATGTGGTGCACGGCGGATACGGGGTGGAGCAAGGCGGGCACCAGCGTCCTGTTCGGCCCGTGGAGCGTTGGCGCGACCGTGTTGTTTTATGACGGCCCGTTTGACCCGCGCGGCCGGTTTGATTTGTTGGCGACATACGGCGTGACGGTATTCTGCGCGGCGGCGACGGAACTGCGCCGGCTGGTACTGGAGGATATTTCCGGCGTCGATTTGTCGGCCTTGCGCCAGACCGTGTCAGCGGGTGAAACCGTAAACCCTGACGTGATTGAACGCTGGACTGCGTTGACCGGCACGCCCCTGCTGGATGGATATGGGCTGACCGAAATATTGATGGTGATATTGAATTACCCCGCCTTGCCCGTGAAGCCGGGATCAATGGGAAAGCCACTGCCGGGCACGGACATTCTGGTCATTGACGACGACGACCGTCCACTCGGCGCCGGAGAGGTTGGCCGGTTGGTCATCCGCTTGCCGCACCCGCAGCTGATGCACGGTTATTGGAACGATCCGGATTTAACCGCATCCGCGTTTGTGGATATTGACGGCGTCCGGCATTTCATCACCAGCGACGTGGTCAGCGTGGACGAGGACGGATACGTGTTTTACCAGGGCCGTGCGGATGATGTGATCAACGCATCGGGTTATCGGATTGGACCGCTTGAGGTTGAAAACGTGTTAATGGCGCATGAATCCGTGCAGGAATGCGCTGCGGTCGGCAGCCCCGATGCGGATCGCGGTGAAGTCGTGAAGGCTTTCGTGGTATTGAACCCGGGATTCACCGGGGACGGCGCACTTGTACAGGCGCTACAAGATCACGCCAAGCAGTTGACGGCACCTTATAAATACCCCCGCAAGATTGACTTCGTCTTGGATTTGCCGAAAACAACGACGGGTAAAATACAGCGCGGAGTTTTACGTCGCGAAGAATACGAACACGGGGATATGAATAGGAGAACTACATGTTAAGCGACGCTGAGATCAAACAATATCACGAGGATGGCTACATCATTCCGGACTTCCATTTGTCGGATGAAGCTTTGGAAGATATTGGTGCGCGTCATGCGCGACTGGTGGAACAGCGCCCTGATTTCCGCAACTTCTGCCCGAGCCTTTTGGCCCATGACACGGCGTTTCTGGCTTATGCGCGTATCCCGGCGGTGCTTGATATGGTTGGGCAGGTGATCGGTCCAGATTTCGCGCTCTGGAATTCCAGCTTTTTCGCCAAACCCGCCCTTGATGGGCTGCGCACCCCCTGGCATCAGGATGGTGAATATTGGCCCGTACGTCCGTTGGCGACCTGCACTGTCTGGATTGCGATAGATGCAGCGACGCCTGAAAACGGTTGCCTGCGCGTGATTAAAGGGTCGCATAAGGACCAAAGGTTACGCCCGCATGATACCTATGACGGCGACGACGTGACACTGAAACAGGAATTGCAGGCGGACGAATACGACGAAAGCCAATCGGTTGATATCGTGCTGGAACGTGGCCAGGTTTCCCTGCACGACGTATACCTGCTGCACGAATCGCAAGCCAACACGTCTGAAAACTCCCGCCGAGGTATGACCTTGCGTTACATGCCGACGACATCGGTGTTCGACCGCGATGTTGCGCACCAACAAGCCATCGACAAAGGTGTTGGCGACCATTCTGAACGCACGTTGTTTTTGATGCGCGGCGGCGACCCGTCGGGCAAAAACGATTTTCGTGTTCGGCTGTAATTGAGACGCCCCGTCATGCCGGCGCCCGTCATCATCAAAAAACCTACGGGCAATCATGCGCCGGTGGTGTTTGATTCGCCCCACAGCGGAACGCACTATCCCGATGATTTCGACTACGTTATCCCGTTGACCCGACTGCAATGGGCGGAGGACCCGCATATCGACGAGATATTCGCCGCCGCCCCGGAGTCTGGCGCGACCCTGATCACCGCCACATTCCCGCGCACCTATATCGACCCGAACCGCGCGGCGACCGACATTGACCCGGACCAGGTGGACGGCGACTGGCCGGGCTTCGAAGACGTTAGCCACCGGGCGAAGGCGGGCGTCGGGTTGATCCGGACCGCGTCGGGTCGTGACAAGACGCCAATTTACGAGCGCAAGCTGACCGTGGCGGAAGTCCAGGCGCGCATTGACGCCTATTGGACGCCTTACCACACGGCGGTGCGAGAGAGTTTAAACGATGCGCACACGCAATCCGGTGCCGTCTGGCATGTGAATTGCCATTCCATGTCCCGGTTTTGGCCTCCCGTCTATCAAAGAGCGGAACGGCGAAACACCAATGACTACACGTTGGGCAACCGTGACGGCACAACCGCCGGCGTCGAGTTCACCGAATTTGTCCGTGCAACGCTGGCGGGGTTTGGGTTCAAAGTCGCGGTTAACGATGGACAAAAAGGCGTCGAGTTGGTCCGCGCCTACAGCGACCCTGCTGCTGAGCGCCATAGTCTCCAAATTGAAATCAACCAACGGCTCTATTGGGATGGCAGGAGTCGGGAAAAAACCGACGGTTTCGATGAGCAAAAAAAAATCATGACATCCTTAATCCAGTCCATTTGCGACTATGCCCGCGCCCAAACGCGGTAAATCCTCCACGCCAATTTAGGGATCAGGTTGACAGATCCGCGTTGAGCGCAAACAATTCCCGTTAATTCATTTCTCGACCACCTCTAATCAAGAAGAGCCATGGGCAATTTGACCGGCAACGTCGCCGTGATTACAGGCGCGCAACAAGGCATTGGACGGGCTGTCGCCTTGGCGATGGCCAAAGAAGGTGCCCACGTCGTTGTGAACTATCTGGACAATGCGGACGCAGCCAGCGAAACAGCGGTGGCCGCGCGTGCGCTTGGGGTCAAGGCTAACGCGGTCAGCGCCGACATATCCAAGCCGTCCGATGTCGAAATCTTGATGCAAGCCGCCGACGAGATGGGCGGCGTGTCGATCCTCGTCAATAACGCTGCAGTCTTTCCCCGCTCGTCCTTTTTGGAGTTGGCGGAATCCGAGTGGGATCTGGTTCTGGGCGTTAATTTGAAGGGCGCGTTTTTATGCGCGCAGGCCGCCGCCAATCGCATGGTTTCAGCGAAACAAGGCGGTGCCATCATCAATCTAACCTCCGGTGCCGCCTTCCGGGGCTCGCCACGTGGCGTGCATTATGTGTCTAGCAAGGCGGGCGTTGTCGGATTGACGCGGGCGACGGCGGTCGAGTTGGCGGCGCATAAAATCCGCGTCAACGCCATCGCGCCTGGACTGACCGACACCGCGCAACCGCGTTACGGCATGACCGAAGACGAAATTTCCGAAAAAGCGGCCACCATCCCATTTCCCGGCCTGACCATGCCGGAAGATATCGCCGACGCCGCCGTGTTTCTGGCGTCCGATTTGGCGTCCCGCATCAGCGGGCAGACCATCCACGTCAATGGTGGAGATTATCTCTACTGAACTAATCGCCTACTGGCCTAATCTAGTATGAAAGGAACGACCCCATGAACGCAATAACGCCTGATTCCTTGCCGGCGCTAAACGGCATCAAGGTGCTTGACCTGACGCAATTCGAAGCGGGGCCATCCTGCACCGAAGCCCTGGCCTGGTTGGGCGCCACGGTGGTGAAGGTGGAGGAACCGAAACGCGGCGAGCCCGGACGTTGGGGGTTTTCCAACCGGCCCGACGCTGACGCGCATTATTTCATCTTTTATAACCTTAACAAACAAAGCGTCACCTGCAATCTGAAGTCCGATGAAGGAAAGGCGCTGTTGACGCGATTGATCGGCGAGGTCGACATCGTAATTGAAAATATGGCGCCGGGCACCTTCGCCCGCCTTGGCTTCGATTATGAAACCATCAGCAAAATCAACCCGCGCGCCATCTTCGCCCAGGTCAAAGGCTTTTCGCCCAAAAGCCCGCACAAGGACTATCTGGCGTTTGACATGATCGCGCAGGCGACCGGCGGCACCATGGGCGTGAACGGCCCGGCCGGTGAAGCGCCGATCAAACCCGGTCCGACGATTGGCGACACCGGCACTGGCATGTTGTGCTGCATAGGTATTCTGGGCGCATTGTTCCAACGGGTCACGACAGGCAGGGGCCAGCACATTCAAATCGCTATGCGCGACGCGATGATCAACTATTGCCGCACGCCGATGAGCCGCCAATCGGCGCTCGACGAAGGCGTGCTGCCGCGCGCAGGCAATGAAATAATCGGCACCTCGCCGGGTGGCCTCTACGCCTGCAAAGGCGGCGGCACGGATGATTACTGCTACATCTTCGCCTCACGCGGCAACGAAGACCATTGGACGCGCCTGGCCAAGGCTATCGGCCGCGCCGACCTTATCGACGATCCGCGCCTGCAAACCGGCGAGGACCGTTATGAACACAAGAAGGTTGTGAACGACGCCATCACCGAATGGACCCTGCAGCACACTAAGGAAGATGTCATGGAGATCATTGCCAGCGCCAAAGTGCCCTGCGGCGCGGTCTTCAATACCCTTGAATTGCTGAATGATTCAGATTTGCATGATCGCGGCATGATGACTAAAATTGACCATCCGGTGCGTGGCGAAGTCACTGTGTCGGGCTGGCCGGTCAACATGTCCGACAGCCATGTGCCGATCACAACATCGCCCCTGCATGGCGGTGACAACGAAGCGATCTATGGCGATTGGCTTGGCATTTCTCCCGAAGACGTGAAAGCCATGCGTGAAAACGGCGTCATCTAAACACTGACGAAACCCGCCGCCCCGTCCAGGCTTGTGCTTGGATGGGGCGATTTTGGGCATAAATGACGACGCCTACAAATTGTGCTATAATAAAACCCATGAGCAATTTGAAACCAAATCCATTAACCCTTGATGAGGCGACCAAACAGGCAACTACGGAACCGGACGTCGAGGTTCAGGCATGGCAGGATGAGCAAACCCGGCAGAGGCTCAAAGAAGGCCTAATCTCCGTGGGGCTGATCTAATTGCAGCGGATTTTAGGATAGCCAATCTTAGTGGAGCGAACCTCTGCAAGGCAATAAATTTAACCCAAGCTCAACTCGATGAAGCCTGTGTCGAGAAAGGTGGCAACCCACGCCAATTACTAAAGGGCCTGACGTCTCCATCGAATTTTTTGCAAGAGTAGCCCGCACCACTCACCCCATCGCTTGCGCCTCGCCGCCAAACCTCCGTTGCAACTCGGCCACCACATCGTCGAGCGATTCCACGTCGGCCATTTTCATGTCCATGTCGAACAGGTTTGCTTTGTGCGCGGTAGCGCTACGGTCGCCGCAGGCATCTTCGGCGACGATGACGCGGAAATTGTGGGAAAATGCGTCATGGGCGCCGGCGCGAATGCAGCCGCTGGTGGACACGCCGCATATCACCAAGGTGTCTACATTGTCATAACGCAGGAAGGATTCCAGCGGCGTCTGGAAAAAACACGACGCTTTGTTCTTGTACACAATCACGTCCTGTTCGCGGGGCGCATAGGCGTCCGGCCATTCATCGGCGCGCGGGTCGCGGCTGTAGATGAAGTCGTCTGCAATGCCGAGTTTGTCATTCCACATGCCGCGCCGGATCGGGTGGCTGCGATCGTCGCGGCGGCTGTAATAGATCGGCAGGCTGAGGTTGCGGAAGGTTTCCGTCAAGTGGGTGAGGGCGGCGATCAAGGCGGGGTCTTCGCCGCCGCATTGCGGATAGGCGGGATCGACGAACATATGCGTCGTGTCGATGTTCAATAACGCCACGCGCGCGCCCATGCCGACCGATTCGCCGAACTTGCCCTTGGCGTAGGTCGCCAGTTCATCCGCGGGCAGATAATCTGCCCATTTGTCGATCTTGCTCATAAAATATATCCTTACCAAATGCCTGAGTATGGAAACCGTAAACCGTTGGGAGTACCGTGTACATGAATGTCGCACGTACCGAAATCATCAATTATGCGGGTCCCGACGCCGTCAATACGATGGCGACTAAATTCCTGAGTCTCTAGCCGCCCATTCGCGTCGCCGCCATGTCGCGTAGGGCGGCGCGCTGAATTTTGAACCCGTTGGCGCTTTTGGTGGTGGGGAATTCATCGAGAGGAAACAGCCGCACCGGTGCCTTGAACCGGGCCAGCGAGTCCAGGCAATACTGGCGCAACGACTCTTCGTTGAAATCCGCGCCTGGTGCTGGAATCACGAATCCGACCGGCTTGTCGCCGGCCTCCGTGCGCACGCCCACCACCTGGCACCCCGCCACATCGGGATGGGTTTGCAAATGCGCTTCAATTTCTGCCGGGCTGACCAGAAACCCACCCAGCCGTAGCACGTCGCCCATGCGTTGCAGAAATATAAAGCGCCCATCACAGCACATTTCACCCAAATCGCCGGTGCGTAGAAAGCCGTCGTCGGTGAAGGCGTCGGCTGTGGCGTCCGGATTGTTGTAATACCCCAACATCAGGCTGGGGCCTTTAAGCTCCAACTCGCCCGCCTGACCCGGCGGTAATAATGCGCCGCTATCAGGGTCGCGCACCCGCGCTTGCGCCTTATCTGACGCCATCGCACCGCCTCCGGCGATCCGGTCCAGCAAGGGCAGATGCATGGGTTGTAGCGAGAACAGCGCCTGCACCTCGCTCATTCCATATAAGCCCGTCATTGGAATGCCGCGTGACTCCGCGAGCGTCGCCAGTTCCGCATAATTGGTGGCGAAGGCCGCCGAACCAACAAAGCGCAAGTTCGGCATCGGGCGTTCCGCGTCACTGGCGTTCAGAATTGCCTGGATCATATCGTCGGTCGCGTTGAAATTGACCACGTTGTGGCGCGCCGCCAAATTAATCGCCGCCACAGGATCGAAGGAAGAGGTCAGGACGGTCGGTTGGCCGGACGCCAACCCCGCCATCATCTGGACAAAACCGAAAACGCCACACAAGGGCAGCATTTGCAGCAACGCGCCATTGGGTTCCGAATAGCCGAAATAATCCGCAACCGTGCGGGCGTGGCGTGCAATTCCACCCTGGCCATGAAGGACGAATTTTGGCGCGCTGGTGGTGCCCGACGTAGTGAAGATGTTGCTGCCGGTTTCCGAACCCGCCAGGTTTTCCACAAGTGGCGGGCGCGCCAGCACGTCATCGGCGTTCACCACCCGGCAATGTTGAACCGATGCGGGCGGCAGCGCGCCTTGCTCCCCTTCATTGTAAAGGATCAGCGTTTCAAGCCGTTCCAACGCCACCGAATCAACATCTTCTAGGAGGCCGAGAAAATCGATGTGGCGAAACCTTGGCCACATCGCAAGAATTTTTGCTCCGGACCGCCCCATGATGTCGGAGACTTCGCCCGAGCGGTATCGCGTGTTGACCGCCACCGCGATGGCGCCCAAGCGGCAACACCCCAGATATAAAGCCAGATAGGCTGGGCAATTCGGCAACCAGAACGCCACCCGGTCGCCCGGGCCCACGCCCAAATCCTGCAATCCCTGCGCCGCGCGCTTTCCCATGTCCGACAACGCGGCGTAGGTAATGACGCGCGGATCATAAATGACCGCCGCCTCATTGGGCTTCGCAGCGGCGAAACCATCGATCAGGTCGGCTACTGTCACGTTCTCTACCAAGTTTCGCCTTTCAGGTAATGATCAACAATTTCCGATCCTGTCGCCTTCCAGACGCCCGCATGGGAACAAATATATTCCAGCGCGCGGTCCAGCGCGCCAATCCGGTGCGGTTGCCCGATGATGTACGGGTGTAGGCAGATCGCCATGACGCGCCCGGACTCTGCCCCTTCGCGGTACAACACATCGAACTGATCCTTCATCATCCGTTCAAATTCGCCCGGTGTGTATTGGTTCCGTCCAATTGCGGATGAATCATTGGTCTCGAAAGAATACGGCAGATAGGTCAGAGGCTTGCCGCCGATGTCCATCATGTAGGGTTGGTCGTCATTGACCCAGTCGGACACGTACCGGCAGCCTTCTTCGGCCAAATAGTCCAGGGTGTCCCAGGTTTCGTGCAACCCGGACCCCAGCCAACCCGCAGGACGTTTGCCTGTGGCTTCGGTGATTTTGGCCAGGGTTTGATGGATATATTCCCGTTCGGTTTCCGGTGGAATTTCACTCAACCGGTGCATGTTGCCCTGGCAATGCCCCATGAATTCCCAATCAAGTTTCATGCAATCTTCGATAATTTCGGGAAAGGCGTCGCAAACGTTACTGTTCAGCGACACCGTGCCGCGAACGCCATGTTTTTCCATCACCTCCATTATGCGGAAAACACCGACCCGATTGCCGTAATCCCGCACGCCCCATTCGCGCACCATGGGGGTGTACCCCGCCCCACCCGGTCGACTAAAATTGTCGCCTGGCAAGGCTTCGTCCAAGGCGAAATATTCAATATTCGGCGCTACCCACAACGCGACGCGCGCATCATTTGGCCAGGTTATTTTTGGACGGCGGTTCACCGCCGAATATTTAAACGGTCCGTAAGAACGTGGCTCCATATCGTTTAACTCCCTTTATCTAATGCTGTCTCTTACGTAGCGTCGATCCGGTACACCCGCGCAGCCGTGTCGTGAAATAGTTGCGCCTTTTCACTGTCGGAACAGCCGGACGCGATGCGCTTGAAGGTATTCCACAACACCGGATAGCTGCAGTTCACCTTGTCGACGGGAAAATTTGATTCGAATAAGCATCGGCTGGGCCCAAAATGTTCGATGCAATGATCGTAATAAACCCGCGTAGCCGCCGCCAATTCTTCGCTGCTGGGTGCCTTGTCCCGTTTGTCCCAATCATAGCCATTGGCCCGCATGTTGATCCCGCCCAATTTCGCGACCACGTTCGGACAGGCCGCCAATTCTTCTGTGTCGCGGCGCCATTGCGGCAGACATTCGTCGCGTTTGCCCGCGTACGGACCAATGCCCAGGGGTCCGCCAAAGTGGTTTAGGATGATCGTGGTGTCCGGGAACGCGCGGGCCAGCGCCGTCACTTCCGGAATTTGCCGATGATAACACCAGCCTTCGAAACTCATATTCAACGGTGCCAGGCGGGCAAAACCCGCGCGGAAAGTCGCATCTGCCAACATGCCTTGGGACGGGTTGGTGTGGGAATTACGAACATCGGGGCTTGGGTCCCAGGACGCCGCGTGTCGAACCCCACGAAACCGCCCGCCACCCGCCGCAATATGGGCCTCCAGTACAGACGCGGCGCCATCACCCAGCATCAAATCCGCAAATCCGATGATTGCAGCGGCGATACGAGTCGGTCCATAGAGGCCGGATGCGCTCATCGCCGCCACGCCGTTGACGAATTCCGTCTCCCCCACAGGCCGCAATTCCGCCGGCCCGTCTTCGCGGTACATGGATGCGCACTCGATGAACACCGTGGATACCACATTGTGTCCACTGCCCAAATCAGCCCGCAGTTCATCCAGCAGATAACGCGGCTCCACCTGTTCTTTGCGGAAATTAGCACTGTCCGCCATGCCTGTGTCCCACAAATGGTGGTGCGGGTCACAGATCGGCAACTCTGGCTCCAGAATTTCTTCCACCGTTGTCGCGAGCCAATCTTCGTTCAACCCCATCGCGGAACCTCCCCAATTAAAACGCTTAAATTATTGAACAAGGAGCTTACCGGCGCCAGCGCCCAAGCGCCAGATATGCGCTAAAACTTGTTTTCGCCCTATAATATTGTAAAGTTTCTGAAGGCTGAAACAGGAGATTATAATGGCGAGCGTCCAGGCATACCCTTTCAGAATCTCCCGAATTTCCGATGTAGGCGGCGCGGAAATTTTTGGCGTTGACCTATCACAGCCTCTTGATGCGGCGATGAAAGACGCGATCATGCGGGCGTTTCTGGAATTCCATATTTTGGTGTTTCGCGACCAAGAATTGACCAAGGATGCACAATATAAATTTTCTGAGAATTTTGGCGAAATGGAACATCACGTGGGCCGATTGCCGAATGGGAAACCCTATTCCATCGTACACACAGTTACGAACCTAGACGCCGACGGAAACCCCATTAAATCGCTGAAAGCAGAAGGCAATTATTTCTGGCACACGGATAAGTCCTATCACGCCGTCCCCTCGCTCACGACCATGTTGCACGCCGTCGAATTACCGGAATCGGGCGGTGGCGACACCCAGTTCGCCAATACGAAGCGCGGCTACGACGCTTTGTCGGACACCATGAAAACCCGGATCGCGGACATGAAGGTTGAACATAGCTGGGAAGCCAGCCGCCGCAATGTTGGTGCGCCACCACCCAACGCGGCGCAAATAAGCGAACGTCCGCCGGTGGTTCATCCCATTGTGCGGACCCACCCCGACACCGGGGACAAGACGTTGTACCTGGGCCACCACATGTCGCATATCGTGGGTCTTGATAAGGATGAAAGCGATGCTTTGCTGGAAGAATTGTCCGATCACACGACGCAGGATGAATTTGTATACACCCACCAATGGCGCACCGGCGACTATGTCATGTGGGACAATCGGTTATTGCTGCACCGCGCAATGCCCAATTATAAATTCAGTAAGGATCGGCGGTTGTTACATCGCACCGTGGTGATTGGAACGGCTCCCTATTAAGAGGGTACACGTTAGGTTTAGGAATTTGTCAGTAAACAGTGACGGTGCCTCGACGATGGACAAACTAACCGCGCTGCAGGCTTCCTATGCATCCAAGCTGGGGGAAAAAACTGCGGAATTAAAGGCGGCGGCCGAATTAATCATTCCAGGGGGCCCGCCAGAAGATATTGTGACGGCAATTTCATAATTAAACGGCCTTGGGCACAAACCGTCGGGGTCTGCAAGGACGTTTGGATTTACAAATCTAGGGTCCGCCGCGAAAAATCAGGAAATATTTTGTCACCCCCTTGATGAAAACGACAAATCGATTTCAGCTTCGGAGCGTCAAGAACTCGGTGACCTTCTTTCGACCGTTATACGTTGGCATGGCCGGCGCGCCGATTTTGAGCCACTGGGTTTGAAGGCCCCCGTTGAGAAATTTTCCCTTGAGGGTGACGGATTAACCGAAGGCCAAAAAATTCTTCTTGTCGGGGACGACCCCGATCAACCCACTCGTCTTAAGATCGGCCTCAGCGCATTCGGATATCAGGTCGAAGTCGTTGAACGTCTTTTAGATATCAAAGGTGCTTTAAAAGGGTGCAGATGGCACAAATTTTATCGAACTTGTAACGATCATGCTTCAATCAGAAGGCATGACCGTTGAATGTGTTTTTGACCCCACATCTGTCTTAAAGGTCATGGGGTCATTCAGTTCAGAACTTCCTTGATGTTTTTTTCAAGCATCGAAATCATGCTCACCGGCTTTGTAAATGCGGCATTATTGGCCGTCTTGGCGACAAAATATTTGGCTTGCCAGACACCAACATATAGCAGATCCGTCCGTCAATTTATTTCCCGTCGGAACCGCAATCAATCAAACAGCCTTCCGGCCTGCAGTCGCTAAAAGAAGCCATCGTTATAGACGACGACCCAGCGCCATAATTTCTTGTGCGCGTCTTGAAATTCATTAATATAAGATCAAATACCTAAAAATTGTTATAGAGCTGATTCGCCGAAAGACTAACCAATGCTATGTGAGGCTACGATATAGCTGTTTTTGTTATGATTCAGGAGATGACCATGTCACGATTAACGCCGTTGGCGCCCCAGGATATGACTCTGGCGCAGAAGAATTATTACGATGCGCTCATGCAACGCCCGAATAACAAGAACCAGCCCGCCGATGTGCCGTTGACGGGGCCATTTCACGCCTGGCAGCGCAGTCCGGAATTTGCGGTAAAACTTGGCGTCTGGGAACAATATCTACGCAAGGATGGATTGTTGGAGCCCCGGCTGCTGGAATTGGCGACGATCACTGTGGGGCGCATCTGGTCGGCGGAAATCGTTTTTGGCTCGCACGGCCCGGCGGCGGTGGCGGCGGGAATCGATCCCGAAATTGTGGAGTCGATACGACGCCGGGAAACCCCGGTCTTCGAAAAATCCGACGAAGCCGCCGTCTATTATTTCACCCATCAATTGACGCAAAACTATGACGTTGATGATGCGGTCTACGCGGACGCTCTAGACGCGTTGGGGGAAGCGGCCTTGGTTGAATTAATTGGCTTGGCGGGGCTGTATGTAACCGCGTCGATGACCTTGAACGCCTTTCGCATTCCCGTGCGGGCGGGCATGAAACGGCCCTATCCCGACAAACAGTAAAATTGTGGACGCGACTTATTAAGTCAGGCGACTTGGCCGCAGACGTAACCGGACGCCCACGCCCATTGAAAATTAAAACCGCCCAAATGGCCCGTGACGTCCACGGCTTCGCCAATGAAATACAAGCCAGGAACGGATTGGGCTTCCATCGTCTTTGACGACAACGCTTTGGTGTCGACACCGCCGACGGTAACCTCCGCGGTGCGATCGCCTTCGGATCCAATGGGGGTCACCCGCCACGTGTTGATCTGCGCAGCCAACCGCCGCAAGGCCCTGTCGGAGGTTTCCGCCAAACGACCGTCGCAATGGCCCCACGCGGTCAATCTATGCGCCAGCTTTTTGGGCAAGAGTTGGGCGAGAGCTGACCGCACGGCCTTCTTCGGCTGGGTTTCTTTGAAGGATTTCAAGGACTGAAACGCGTCAACGCCAGGCAGAAAATCGATGGTGATAGCATCACCGTCGCGCCAGTAGGAGGAAATTTGCAGGACTACCGGACCGCTCAAACCGCGATGGGTGAACAAGAGCGCTTCGGTGAACCGCGTCTTGCCCAGCGTAACCGTGGCGTCCAGGGACACTCCCGCCAATCCGTCAAGGTTGCTCAAGAAGTCTGCCTCAAATGTCAACGGCACAAGGCCGGGGCGCGGCTCGATCACGTTCAGCCCAAACTGCCGGGCGACGTCATAGGCGAAACGGCTCGACCCCATCTTCGGAATCGACGGACCGCCCGTGGCGATAACCAACGACGTGGCGGTAAACGCGCCGCGATCCGTTTCGACCGTAAATCCGTTTTCAGTCTTGGAAACCCGCGTCACATTGGTCTCGGTTTCCACACGAACCCCTGCGGCTTCCTCCAGCAGCATGTCCGTAATTTGTTGCGCCGAGTCATCACAGAACAATTGCCCGTGGTCGCGCTCATGATACGAAATACCGTGTTTTTCGACCAAAGCGATGAAGTCGTGTTGGGTGTAGCGCTTCAACGCCGACACACAAAATCGCGGGTTGTCGGACAAAAAAGTTGCAGGCCGGGCGTGCAAATTGGTAAAGTTCGCGCGTCCGCCGCCGGAAATGCGGATCTTCCGCCCCGGCGCAATCGCGCGGTCCAGCACCAGCACCCGGCGCCTGCGTCGATTGGCTTCGCCCGCGCACATAAGCCCCGCCGCCCCGGCGCCGATGATGATGATATCGTAATCCTGCATCGCCTCCGTATAAACGAAGATTAACCTCCTCGCCAATTTATTGCCATTTAACCTATTGCGTCGCCCGTCAGGATATGGCCGAATTTAGTCCCATGCTGAACGCTTAAAAGGAAACATCCCATGCCCTATCAACCCGTCATCAACGGCACGCGCTATATGGTGTCCGCCGGGCATTTCCTAGCGACCCAGGCTGGGTTCGATATTCTGGAAGCAGGCGGCAACGCCGTCGACGCTGGGGTTGCGGCGGGGATGGCGCTGGGGGTTGTACACAGCGACATGGTGCAGTTCGCCGGAGTCGCGCCGATCATGATATACATGGCGGAACAGGACGAAGTGGTGACTATCAGCGGCCTGGGCTGGTGGCCGAAGAGCGCCAACATCGACCGCTTCGTCAAGGAATTCGACGGTACGGTGCCGATTGGGTTGTTGCGCACGGTCGTGCCATCTGCCCCCGATGCCTGGATTACTGCCTTGCGCAAATATGGCACGATGTCGTTTGGTGAGGTCGCCGCCGCGTCCATCCGTTATGCGCGCGATGGATTTTCCATGCATCACGTCATGCGCGACTACATTGTTGCCCACGACGACACCTATCGGAAATGGGACGCCAATGCGGCGATTTATTTGCCGGGTGGTCGACCTCCGCATGTGGGTGAAAATTTTGTCCAGACCGATCTCGCGGGTTCTATCCAGTACATGGTGGATGAAGAGGCGGCCGCCGCTAGCCGAGGTCGGGACGCCGGGTTACAAGCGGCCCACGATGCATTCTATCGTGGCGATTTGGCCCGCATCATGGTCGACTACCATCGGAATAACGACGGCTGGCTGACTGAGGAAGATTTATCCAGTTACGCCTCGGCAATTGAACCGCCCGTGCGCACGACTTTCATGGGGACGGATATCTATACCTGTGGTGCCTGGTGCCAGGGCCCGGTCCTGCAACAGATGATTTCAATCTTGAAGGGCTATGATCTGGCAGAATTGGGTCAAAATAGCCCGGCCTATATTCACCTCGTTGCAGAGGCCATGAAGCTCTCTTTCGCTGACCGGGAACGCTATTACGGCGATCCACGTTTTGTCGATGTGCCGTTGGACGCTTTGCTGTCGGAAGCCTATGCGGAAGAACGTCGAGGGTTAATTCAACATGACCGCGCATGGTCGGAGCTGCCGCCTGCGGGCGAAATAGGATCACAATACGGCGCGATTCCGGTCGCGGCGATGACAGCGACGGGGAGTCCGCCTGCGCCCGCCGACACGTCCTATTGCTGCGTCATTGACAATGACGGCAACGTATTTTCTGCTACCCCCAGCGACGTGTCCTGGGAATCGCAGATCATTCCGGGCACTGGCTTTTGCCCCTCGTCACGCGGTTCGCAAAGCTGGGCCGTGCCGGGTCATGCATCGGCCGTGGCACCGGGCAAGCGCCCGCGGTTGACACCGAATCCAGCGATGGCGTTGCGGAAAGGCAAATTGGCGATGCCGTTCGGCACGCCCGGCGGCGACAACCAGACCCAAAGTATGTTGCAAATTCTGATCAACCATTTGGTTTTTGACATGGGGATTCAAGATGCCATCGAAGCGCCCCGGTTCATGACCCACAGCCAGCCGGATTCCTTTGAACCGCATAAGGCATACCCCGGAAAATTGACGGTGGAAGGCCGCATTGATGAAAAGACGACTGATGCGCTCTCGGCGCTGGGACATGATGTCGAACGCTTGGCGGACATGACCTATAAAACAGCGGGCGTTTGCGCCATTACCAAGGATTTGGAGACGGGGGTTCTGGAGGGTGGTGCCGACCCGCGCCGGATGAGCCGCGCCATGGGCTGGTAATTTCGGGGGGGGTAGGATTTGGCGTGACTCGACTTGCCAAATCCTTACCTGTTAAATTCCGGGCTTATAAATTGACGAAGGGGACTTTCAGTGCATCACGATAAACGCGGCCTTCCCATCACAGCGGCGAGTCAGGCTGCTGTTGACGCCTTCGACGCCAGCATCGATGAATTCTTGGCATCTGGACGCGACGCCGCCAAATTATTGACGCGGATTGAAGACGCCGACCCCGAGATGATTATGGGGCAATGTCTGCGCGGCTATTTCATGCGCCTGCCCTCGCTAGCCCGATTGACCGCGCTTAGTCACGACGCGCTGGCCAAGGCGCAAGCGCTGGCCCCCGGGGGGACAGACAGGGAACGCAAACACGTACAAGCGCTGGGTGCATGGTGCGTCGGGGATTTGCGTGGCACAAACGCCATTTGGGAATCGATCTTGGTCGATCATCCGCATGATATACTGGCGTTGCGATTGGTTCATTTTCTGCATTTCTTCCTGGGCGACTTGCCGCAGATGCGCGACTCCATGGCCCGCGTCATGCCGCGCTGGTCTCCCGAGATTCCGGGATACGGCTATGTAGTGGGTTGCCGCGCCTTTTCGCTGGAAGAAAATGGTGAGTACGCCGAAGCTGAAAGGCTCGGCCGCAAGGCAGTTGAAATTAACGAAAACGATATCTGGGCCGGGCACGCCGTCGTCCATGTCCTGGAAATGCAAGGCCGCCGCCAGGACGGCGTTATCTGGGTGGACGAGCACGAGACCGCCTGGAAGGAACGGGGCATTTTCGCACATCACATCTGGTGGCATCGCGCGTTGTGTTATTTGGAGTTGGAGCAATTCGACGCGGTCATGAACGCGTATGACAATCAATTCTGGACGGAACCTTCGGAAGACAATACTGATATTTGCAATTCTTCTGCCATGTTGATGCGCCTTGATATGCTGGGATTGGATGTTGGCGACCGTTGGTCCTCCATCTCTGAGGTCTGCGCCACGCGGGTGGGGGATCGATTGCGCCCGTTCAACGATCTGCATTACGTCATGGCGTTGGCCATGGGCGGGCGGCGCGACGACGCAATGGCGATTGTGGAGTCCATGAAAATCTTTTGCGCCGACAACGCCAATTCGGGCGTCACCACCACGGACACTTATCAATACGCGGGTATTCCCGTCGCCGAGGCGATCATCGCCCATAGCGAACACAACTATGCCCGCGTCATCGACATCATGCGGGGCGCGCGCTATGAAATGCGCCCCTTGGGCGGCAGTTGGGCGCAGCGCGACGTGTGGGTGCGGATGCTGATACATGCCGCGACTAAGGACAACCAAACGGAATTGGCCCGCGCCTTGTTGGCGGAACGCACGGTCGCAAATCCAACAAGCGGCCCGTCATGGAATATGTTTGCCGATGCCTTGGATAAATGCGGCGCGACGCGCGAAGCGGGAACTGCGCGCGCCACGGCGGCCGGATTGCTTGCAGCTTAAAGTCTGAGAGGATGCATTCATCGAATGAACGCCACAGCAAATTCCGCAATTGAATGCTGATGGATTTCGTCAATGACGACGTGATCCTGACGTCAGCTTCAAACCATTAAGGCTTAGGAAAAATTTATGTCTGTGACGTATGATCCAACCGCGAAATTCGATGTCAAAGTCTTCGAGGAAATTTACCGTACTGGCGATGACGGCGAATGGCCGGTTCGGCTTTATCAACCCCAAGGCCCAGGACCCTTTCCCGCCATGCTGGACGTTCATGGCGGCGCCTGGAATCGGGGTACTTATCTCGACAATGAAAATATCGATCAGGCGCTGGCAGCCTGTGGTATTTTAGTAGCCGCCATTGAATTTCGCCGTGCGCCGGATCATATCTACCCGTCGCAAATTATTGACGCGAATTTCGGGACGCGCTGGTTGAAAGCCTTCGCTGCCGATTTCAACGCGGACCCGAATTCGGTGGGCGCGTTGGGAACGTCGAGTGGCGGACACACGCTTATGTCCAGCGCCTTGCGACCTAACGATCCACGATATGCGTCCCTAAAAATACCGGGGGCAACGGCCGACGCCAGCGTGTGTTACGTCATGGCGGGATGGCCGGTTCTGGATTCCCATGCGCGATACATTTACGCCAAAACCTCCGGCGAGGACCGCCTGATGAAATCGTCAGAAAATTATTTTGGCACCGAAGACGTGATGCGCGAAGGCAATCCGCAGATGGTCTTGGATCGCGGCGAACAAACCCATATGCCGCCTATGCTCATCCTGCAAGGCACAGCGGACTCCAATGTGCCGCTTGGTATTTCGGAAAATTTCGAGAAGACCTACCGCGCCGCTGGTGGAACCGTCACCCGCGAAGTGTTCCTCGACATGCCGCACGCCTTCGCCCGCCAACCAGGACCGGACACGGATCGCGCCATCGCTATAATGAAGGATTTCATCGCCCAGCAATTCGCCTAACGCAATCCAGGCGACGAAAACTGTTGGGCTGAACGGACCATTGCCAATACTGCAGGACTGAACGGGTGGTCAGGAACTCTTACCAAAGATTTGGCACGACTGACGGAGGTGTCGACAAGCGGGCGTTGCAGCAAGTCGAGCAATGTGCCCGAAAATTCGGGCATGAATGCAAACCTAATCCGCGCCAGCACCATCGCCTGCACTCAGTCTTCTCGTTCGGACCGGAACCGGACATAGAGTTCGACTGGCTTGTCCTTGCAAACCTCGCTGACCATCTCACGCATCTCACAGGCGAACCGCCTGACGTAGGGTTCCCCGGAAAGGTCGCCGAGATTGTCCATCGTGTTCATGACGGTGATGTCGATGCTGCCAACATCGAGAGTGGCTTTCAAATCCGCGATGCTGGCTTCGCTGACCGCCACTTCAACGCCGTCAGGGTATTGTTGAAGCTGCGCTAGAAATGACGACAAACGCATATGGCCGATGCTGGACCTAATGTCTATTCGGACCGGTGACTCATGTCGAAAATTGTCGGCAAGAGTTCACGCCCGCTGCGTTTCATTGAAAATATGCTGAAGTTGCGGCAACATTCTTTGGTCGAAATTACTCAGTAAAACGCGCTTGCCTGCTCGGTGAAACAACGCTGCGCCTAAATCTGTTTCCAGAGTCTTGATGGCCTTGGTGCAGTTCAAAAATTTGGCTGCCGCCAGAGCATATCTAATCTGTGCAATCTCCATTGTCTAAACCCTCCCACGCTACTCAACGCGTAAACGCAGCTTATATGGTTCTGGGATAGCCAAGGGTATGCATCGATAAGGGATCGATCGTCCCTTATGGCCTATCGCTGAGCTTCCATAAAGGCAATTTTCAAACATCGGAGGAGTACAGAAGATGAGTATTAATATGGTTGAACGGAGCCTTAAGGGAATCAGTATGAAAGACCTCGGGAGCGCACAATCAGCCGCCATCGGGAAAGCGGTCGAAATGAAAGCCGCGGGAACGAATATCAGCTATATCGGCTTGACCTTCGCCCCGGAAGATGGATGCTGCATGTGTTGATTTGAAGCGGGATCTGCGTTGGATGTTACACGGCTTAACAACGATGCAGGTTTACCGTATGGTAATGTCGTCGAAGCTCTCGACCTGACGCCATAACAATTAGAGTCGGCTTTCCTTGCGTCGAGCCGCTGTTGGCAGATCTTCCAGGCGGCCCATTTCGCCATTTTGGAATAACGCCGGGTTTTCCAAAAACTCCAGGAACATACCGGTCAAGTCGTCGCCCCAAAAAATTTCACCCTCCATGACAAATGTAGGGACGCCAAAAACACCACGCGTCACTGCTTCATCGGTGTTGTCGCGGAGTTGTTGTTTGAACGCCAGGTCGTTGAGGCGCGCGCGCAGATCATCCACGCCGAGCGAGGCTGCCAACAGCGCCAACACCGCCGGGTCCTGCGCGTCTTTTCCCTCCCCCCAAATATGGCGAAAAATGGCGTGAACGGCGGCAGGCGTTGATCCCAACGCTAGTGTCAGCCGCAATACCGCCAACGGGTTGAATGGATGACGTGGCGGTGCTTTGAACGGAACACCCCGCTTCCCCGCTAGCCAATGACAGTAACGATAGGTCTGCCGCCGCTTGGCTGGAATTTCGGCGGGCCCCAGATTGTCCCAATACCCCAGGAGCCCCGCGAACAGAACCGGCTTCAATTTGACTTCCAAATCGATCGGCAACTGATTGAAGGTTTCAAATTGAAGATAGGCGTAGGGCGATAAATAGTCGAAGTACCAGTCAGCTGTGCGCGCCATTTTTGCGCCTCCCTTATGTAAACGACGCATCCACGCGCGCCATGATATCGGCGTTCAACGGACCTGCCGCTTCCGCGTTCAAGCAATCGGTCAGTTCCGCCCGGTTCTTTACCCCCAACACCACCGTATCGACGCCATCCATTGTTAGCGCATATCGATGCGCCAATGCGGCGGCGGATTGGTTCAGCTCCTTCGCCAGAGTCCGAAATTTACTTGCGCGGTTAAAGTCGGCGACGACGCCGTGCCCGTCCGGCAACGCCCGATCCACCCCATCGGTGAATGCGCCGCCCTGTACCGCCCGAATTCCCATGACGCCGACATTCCTTGATTTTGCCGTTGCAATAATCTCGCGGGCGCGGGTTGGTCCCTCATAGTATTTCAGCTCGCCCACCGAGTTGAGCGGATTGGCGATACATTGGACGACGCCCGGTTTCGGTGACTCCGCCAGGGCCAGGATGATTTCATCGGGAATGCCAATTCCGGTAAGGCCCCAGGCGCCTATCCGACCTTGCGCCACAAGATTTTCACAAGCCGGGCGAAATTGTTTTTCGTAAAGAGACCAGATTGTCGCGGGACGCTCAGCATATGCGCTAGCGTCGTAATCGTCCGGGATAATGTTGGAATGCAGCAGGAATACATCGACGCGCTCCAAGCGCATCCGCGCCAGGCTCTCGTCCAAGCTTTTGGTCAACGTTGCTTCGACCGCACCGGGCGCGGGCGATCCCAAGCGGCATTTAGTGGTGATGTGGACATCATCGGGTAATTTTCCGTCAAACGCGGCGCCAATAACCCGCTCGGCCTCTCCCTGCCCGTAGGATGGTGCCATATCGAGCAAGGTCACGCCGCCATCCACCGCCGCACGAGCCGTGGCAATGCATTCATCGCGCGTCGTGTCACCCCAAAGTTGCCCAATTCCGCCACCGCCAAGCGTCAGGGCGCTGACCAGCCACAAATCGCCAAGGTGTCGTGTCCGCATACTTAAATCACCTTTATTTTCCTTGTAATTCGACTTGTCAGAAAATTATTTCTACCGCAGTTGGTAAAAGCCCCCGAAATAGTTTCCAATGCCGAGGGACAGTTTGCAATTAACTAATTTTAACTACGACAATATCCGACAGATTTAAGTGGCGATAGCATCAATGAAAGTTAGCCGATTGCTGGTACGTGACCCCCGCTCGTGAATTCACGCGGGCGCTGCGTTGCAATCATCAACCGGCAAGAGATGAACGGTGAAACGAGGGCTTACCATTGCGGCGGCTGCGACTTGCATGACCGTGCCGGGCGCATTTTTCGTCAATGCGTTGGAAGATTTTCTACGTAAATCATTAACAGTTATCGTTGGTTCCGGCGCCGATGGCGGGTGTATCAGACGCTGCGGCGGAATTAGAACGCGCCCCACGCAACCGCCCTGCGACAAACCAACGTGGATTGCACAGAGCCGTAACGGCACAGCATCCTCTCGTTCAGAAGAGATAGCGCTAATTTAAAGCAGCGCCTCTTAGCGAACGAAGATGTGAACCTCGTTGGATTCAGAATCCGGGCTGGCCGACGATGACAACTTCACCCGATTGGGCGGTAACCCCATATCCGCAAGCGCGCGTAAGACGCCTTCCGCGTCACGTTTCGCCTGTGTGCCGCTCAAGGCGACCTGTGCAGCGCTGCCTCGTTGCGGGCTGACCGCCAGAATATCAAACGACGCGGTCGGTTTGCGTTCCAGCGCGCGGCTGACCGCGTTGTACAGCGACTGTTGATAGTTCACGTTGGGCCGGTCAAACCGAATGATCACCAAAGCCCGGTCCCCAGCGCGAGGGCCCGTGGATTGCGCGGCGGTGCTGGCCAAGGCCTGGCTTTGCGCAAACGCCCGGTTCACCAAGCTTGTGCCATATAGTTCGCCATTCTTCACCGCTAACGACATGGTCGTCATATTGCGGCGTTCGTTGCCGACATAGGTGCTTTGACGCGAAATATCCTCGCTTAATTCGTTCAATAGCCGGTCGATTAGCACAATTGTACGGTTTGCCTCGTCTTCTAGAAGACGCAATTGCCTATGATCTTCGTCAACCGCGCCGCTCAGCGCGAAGGTCGCGCGAACGCTATCCAACAGCCACGCCGCCAACCCGGCTTCTCCCGCCGAATCATTCGACAAGGTGTCCATTCGGTTGAGGCTTTCCGCGATGGCTTCGAGACGTTGTTGCGCTTCGTTCCATTTCTTGACTATAACGGGATTGCCGGGCGTCGTACCCACCTGCAATCGACCGTTCATGTCCGCGACCAGAACGTGATAATTTTGCGATGCCGCCGCATTTTCGCTGGAGATGACCCCCATGCGTTGGTTCAAGGCGGCGACGGCAGTCTGCAATTTGCGGAGGTCCGTGTGCATTTGCCCGACCTTCTTGCCGACAAACGTCCCTGTAGTTTTAAACGACTCAAGCGCCGGTCCCGCGGCAATGGCCGAAGCGACTGGCGCGACGCGCGCGGTTGGCATCCCCGCGGCCTTCGGTTCGGGAATATTGATCCGCAAGGGTTTCCGCACCGGCGCAGGCGCTTGTGCGCGCGGCGCTGATGGCGCAGCACCAGACAAACTTGGCCACAAGGCGTCATCTGCAGTTTCACAACCAGCAAGCCCTACTGTGGCGCCAATTATCACTGTGTGTATCCAACTAAACTTCATACGAATACTTTGCCCCGTCATAAATTATTGAGCGAATAAATTATATGCACGCGATACATTAGCCCATATTCGCGCATTTCCCCCAAGTATTCTTTTGTGGGATAATAATGTAGGCCTCGGTAACCGACAAGCGACATTTCAATAAACTACGACAATATCAGAATCTAACGTTTTGGGGCTTGCGGCGGTGCCCCTCTTTGAGTAGGTTCTGCCACCTAAATTACGCGGATCGCTCAATAACGCGAACCCGCCACGCGCCCGTAGCTCAATTGGATAGAGCGTCTGACTACGGATCAGGAGGTTGGGGATTCGAGTTCTCCCGGGCGCACCACTACTTTCAATGACTTAGATGATTTCCCCCGGCCAATTATTATTTCTAATAAGGGTATAATAAGGTTTTTCGGGGATTTTGTTCGTTGGCCGCTATAGTTGGACCGCTGCCGTCGCACCACCACTTTCCCACCAAGCGCCGTATTGTAGTGGCGACAGATATTTAAGGCCATTTAAAGGGCTGCGCACGCCGGTTAATTGCCTAATGCTGCATGGCTGGGTTTGCTCTCAAGATCACCACTGCAGAGTAAATCGACACAAACTTGGCTGCCAGCCTCACTCTGCCAGGCAAGCCGGTCAGGTCCCTTCGGGCCAAACCCAAACCATGCCCTGATACGGTGATCGATGGCGGCACCTCAAAGTGCCCCGCCATCGACAGAAGCGGTCCAAGGACAGTCTTCCGCTCAAATGATGCTGGGGACAGTGCATCGGGGGCCAAGGACTAATTTTTATTTGATGATGGCGCTGGCGGCTGATGACGACTTCAGATCATCTGATCTACTGGGCACCGTTCACGATCGTTGGCGAGGGTGCTGTATCCCGCTGAAAATTGGGCCCTGAAATTATTTACAAAATAATTACACCCCGAGGGAATAAACCAGCGGCTCAACCGTCTCCTTTACAGAGCAACAACGCTCTTCGGGGGGGATAATTTCTCCGGCATGCTCATTTTCCTAATAGAGATAGTTATGTTGGCTGGGTGCCATAAAGACAATTCTCGATGTAGGCCCGGATATAATTAAAAACGCTGGCTGCGTAATAAGCCCCGCGATAGTTTGTGGAAAATTTCGAGTCGGATAACTAGGAAATCAATTTTATGAACGAAAAAAAGCAACGTGTCCTTCGGCCTCGCCGTAGCTTCATTTTCTCTCCTGGTCTCAACCCGGGAATGTTTCCCAAAGCGCTGTCTTCGGGGGCAGATATCGTCTGTGTCGAATTGGAGGATGGTATCGCGCCCAAGGACAAAGAGGCCGCCCGGCGTAACACTATGGGCCTGTTCGCTGAACCGCAGGCGGATGATGGGGTTGAACGAATCGTCCGGATCAACTGCTTGCGTGAAGCCTTCGGCTTGGCCGACGTTCAGGCGGTGTTGTCAACCGATACACCGCCACCAGCCATAATGTTGCCAAAAGTTAAATCACCAGACGAAATTGTCTGGTTGGACAATTTATTGAGTGAACGCGGCCATGAGACCCGGCTTCACGTTATTATTGAAACAAATGCGGCGTTAGAGGCGGTACACGATATTGCGCGGGCTAGCCCGCGGATCGATGCGCTGTTCTTCGGTGGTGTTGATATGGCTGCGGAGCTCAGGTGTAAGAACGCATGGGAGCCGTTACTTTATGCGCGGTCGCGGGTTGCGCATGCGGCAGCCAGCGAAGGGTTGGACGCGATCGATGTTCCTTACCTCGATCTGGAAGATTCCGATGGAATGCGGCGCGAGGCGGAGTTGGTCCGCGATTTGGGATTTAGCGGTAAAGGTTCCATTCATCCAAAGCAGATCGCGATCCTGAACGACGTCTTCACACCCGACGCTGCCACTATCGCCTACGCCCAACGTATCCTAAGGGCGTTTGAGGAAGCAGACACCGGTCTGGTGGTGGTCGACGGCAAGCTGATTGAAAAACCGGTTCTGCGCGAAATGCGGCGGATACTCTCGATCGCCGGGCGCATCAATCAAATTTGATTGGTTGGAAAACACTTTTCCGACCAATAACTAACATCGCTTAAATCAGATTGCTTTGTGATTTATGGAGCAAATCCAGGATTTACCGGACATTTGTGATAGGCTGCTTTTGGCCACAAGCCGCTGTCCGGGTGGTTACCCATTCACGTCCGGTATTTTATGAAGGCTCTCGGAGGCCTCCATTCGAACCTGTTTCGTGGATGGTTATTGTTGCAATCCTCAAACCACCGGTGAAGCGCCTTCCGTGCAGTATCCACGTCAGGCAGTGGGTAGATTCGAAAATAAACGCGTTTGATCGTTTAGACAAAGCTCTACGTAATGCCGTTGGATTGAGGGCTGGCGACTGGTGTGAAGGAGGGGAGTAAGTTTAATCCCAAGACGGAGCGTCTTGTTACCAGGGCGGTATAGCAACTACTGGTCCTCCCCCCGAAAAGTGGTCCACCGGTATCGTTAGAAAATAGAGAATCGGAGACGCCAAACAAATGCCTGAAACCAGAAGAAATAATAGTGAAGCTACGGCAGGTTGATGTGCTTGTCGGCCAAGGAATAACTGATCAAAGGGATTGGTGTAGGCAAGCAAACGTACTACCGCCGGCGCAAGCCGTATGGCGGCATGAATGAACTAGGTATCCTGTGCTTTTGCTTGGGAGGATAGGTCTCGGTTCGGGCGCTAAGCTGCCGTATGGAACAGCGCCTGTCTCTTAATTTTATACCCGTTGATCGCCGCCTTGCCGTTCTCCGACAGCAGCCAATCAATGAATATTTGACCTAGCCTTGTCTTCACGTGGGGATGTTTGGTTTCCGAAACCAGCAACACCCCATAGTCATTGCGTAATCGCGGATCACCCTCTACCAACGCGATCATGTTTTGTTTGTTGGCGAAGCTCAGCCAGGTGCCGCGATCGCTCAACGTATAGGCACCCATCGCGGCGCTTGTGTTCAAGGTTGTGCCCATGCCCGACCCGGTTTC
Organism: Alphaproteobacteria bacterium; assembly: GCA_028822585.1. Classification (GTDB taxonomy): domain Bacteria; phylum Pseudomonadota; class Alphaproteobacteria; order UBA8366; genus JABJJH01. The sequence goes on from JAPKDL010000001.1 coordinate 65,341, forward strand.
GCGATACCATGCGCCTGAATATGCGGTCGGGTCGACGCCTGCGGACGCCCATAGCCCGCGTTCTCGTTTATGAGTGCCGCTTTCATCGCCGCGCGAGGTGAAGGCCGCTTTGGCGGTGGCGATTTTCGATAGCGCGGCGGCGCTATCTGCCATGCCTTTGATATCAGCCGGATCGCTTGCGGGGCCGACAATCAGGAAGTCGTTATGCATCAGCGGATAGCGTTTGGCGGCAAACCCGTCGGCGACAAATTTTTCTTCCGACGCTTGGTGATGCACTAACAACACGTCGGCGTCGCCCGCCTGCGCCAGCCGGATTGCGGCGCCAGTGCCCACTGCGACGACCCGTACCGATATGCCGGACGTCGCCTTGAATTTGGGCAAGATATGATCGAAGAGGCCGGAATTTTGGGTCGACGTAGTCGATGCGACGGTGATGAAGCTGTCGGTTGTTTTATTAGGGCCGTTTAAAATTGAGCCGCCTGGCACCAGTCCCATGATGAGGCTCATGATGGCGCCCAGGCCCAAGCCGAATGCCAAGGCGACGCTGAGACTGAATTTTATCATGACTTGTTAAAGTCTTCACTGCTGCAAGTTTCGTCATCAACCAGCGCCCCATCGAAAATGGATCGCCGCCGCCGCCAGAGCAACTCTCCATTGATAAAGGCTTGGGCGAGATCATTTTCTGGCCTGGTGAAAAATTGGTCGGCGGGTGCGCGTTCCTTTATCCGACCGCGATGCATGAAGATGATTTCATCGGCCAGACGGCGCGTTTGGTTCAAATCATGACTGATCATGATGATCTTCACACCGCTGGTCGCTGCCTCGTCAATCAGACTTTCCACCAAATGCGCAGCCGCTGGGTCCAGGCTTGCGGTGGGTTCGTCGAGAAACAGCACCTTTGGCTCTACAACCAACGCGCGAGCCAACGCGAGCCGCTGCTGTTCCCCAAACGATAACGAGCGGGCGGGCGTTGCGGCGTGGCGGCTTAAGCCTGTACGTTCAAGCGCGCCGTCCGCACGGTCCCGCCATTCGGATTTGGCGAATCCGGCAATTTTTAGCGCGAGAATGAGATTGGCGACGGCGGAGCGTCGGAACAAGATGGGTCGCTGGAACACCATCGCCTGCGCCCGGGACAAGGCGCGTGCATTCTGCGGGGTTGCCCAGTCAACGATGCCTGTGTCGGCGGAGATCAAACCGTGACAGACTTGCAATAGCAGGCTTTTCCCGGCGCCGTTAGGGCCAATGATAACGGTCTTTGGCGGGTCTACCGCAAACGTTGTCGTGACATCCTTGAGAACATTTTTGCCACTGCGCGACAAGCCGACGCTTTCCAAACGTAAGGGTAGGGGAGAGGCACCCGTCATGACGCCACCTTCGCTTCGCCCAGGGACCTCACTCCGTAGACCAGAAAATTTATTGTTAGAGACAGCAATACCAGCACGACGCCGAGCCCAAGCGCCACCACAAGGTCGCCTTTGCTTGCTTCCAATGCGATGGTTGTGGTCATGACGCGGGTCACATGGTCGATATTGCCACCGACGATCATGACCGCGCCGACTTCCGCGATGGCGCGCCCGAATCCGGCCAGATGGGCGGTTGCCAGCGTGAAGCGCCCATCCCACACGAGCACTGAAATAGCTTGCGCCGGTGTTGCGCCCAAAGATCGCAAGGCGTCGTGGTATTCGCGACGCATGGATTCCAAACTTTCACGGCACAATGACACGATAATCGGGGTGACAAGAACGACTTGCGCGATGATCATCGCGGTCGGCGTGAATAATAGATTAAATACGCCGAAGGGGCCGGACCGGGACAACAGCAAATACACCACCAAACCAACAACGACCGGCGGCAGCCCCATCATCGCGTTGAACGACACCAGAATAATTTTACGTCCGGGAAAGCGCGTGAACGCCAAACACGCAGCAATCGGGAGGCCAATCAGAGAAGCGATCACAAGCGCCGTCAGACTTACCCGGAGCGACAACAGGATAACTTCGATCAGTCGATCATCGAGCGTCATTAGCATCGAAAAAGACGCCAACGTCGCTTGCCAAATTACATCCATGGCAGGTTTTCACGAGGCATATTTGAATGCAACGTCTTCATTTTAACCCATTTGTTTGTCCCGACGCGCATAGTGCAGCCGGTAGCCAACTTAATGCAAGGCGCGCGCCTAATGGTCTGATCGAAACGCTTGGTTCCCAAACCTTTCATGAATCAGCCCACCAACCTATTGATCAGTTGCGTCACTAGAAGGGTGGTAACGCCAAATTTGTTGTCGCTGTTCCGGGATATAAAGGAGGGGCCAAGGCCGCTGGCGTGAGCGCTTTTAGTGTGTATGCTTTTATCAGAAAGGGGAGCGTTGGCAGCCTCTGTATGCGAGCAACAATGCTAAAGGAATTTTACATGGCGCAAGAAAAACGAACCGCCCTCATTACCGGGTCTGGCAAGAATATTGGCAGGGGCGTCGCGTTGCATCTTGCAGAGTCAGGATACAATGTTGTGCTCAACGGGTCGCGCGACCGAGACGCCTGTGAAGAGGTCGCTGAAAAAATTCGCGGCTTCGGGTCGGAAGCATTGATCGAAATGTGTGATATTGGCGAGAGGGACAAAGTTCTCGCGATGGCCCAATCTGCCATTGAAAATTTCGGTAGCGTCGATGTGTTGGTCAACAATGCCGCGGTTCGTCCGGACGGCGGCTTTCTGACAATTAGTGAGGCAGAATGGAACCGAGTCTACGACACCAATTTCAACTCCGCCTTTCATCTGGCACGCGCTTGTTTGCCCGGTATGATCGCGAAGAAGTGGGGTCGGATTATTCATTTCACGGGTATGCATGCGCAACAAGGCTATGCGGGTAAGGCGGCGGTCAGTGCGTCGAAACACGCGCTTTGGGGCATGACCAAAACGCTGTCAAAAGAGTTTGGGCGCCAAGGCGTCACCACCAATATTATATCGCCGGGCACGTTTCCCGATGTCGATGCGGACGCCTCGTCGCCGCGCTTCCAAGGGTTGTTGAAAGCCAATCCGTCCGGCCGGTTGGGAACCGCCGATGATATTGCCGCAATGGTGGATCTTTTGGTTTCGGAGAATGGCGGCTTCATCAACGGGCAGATGCTGCAGGTGAATGGCGGCGTCATTAATCAGTTCTAATACCGGACTAAAGAAACAATGGATTAGGATGTCATGGGGTATAGAGTAGGCGTCGACATTGGCGGGACCTTTATCGACTTTTGTGTGTTTGATGAAGCAGCGCAGGCGCTCACCACGCTCAAGGTGTTGACTACGCCCGCCAATCCCGGCGCTGAAATCATGACGGGGCTGGATCGCTTGTGGGACGCCGCTTCTATTGATCCCAAGGATATCGAAAGCTTCGTTCACGGATCGACAATCGGCGTCAATACGGTGATCCAGCGCAAAGGTGCCCGAATGGCATTGTTTGCGACGGAGAATTTCAGTGACGTACTGGAAGTCGCCCGGTTGCGTATGGCGGAATCCTATAGTCTGTTTTCCAGCAGACCGGAGCCTTTGATTACCCGTGAGCGTGTCTTTGGCGTTTCGGAACGTTTGCACGCCAATGGCGGCGTCTTGCGGCCTTTACAAGAAGCTAGCGTTTTGAAGGCGTTGGCGCAGGCCCGCGCGAAGAACGTGGACGGAATCATTGTTTCTCTGCTGCATGGGTTTCGCAATCCCATTCATGAACAGGCGGTGGCGGATATTATTCGCCGCGAAGCGCCGGAGCTGTTCGTGTTCACCTCCAGCGAAATCTGGCCTGTTATTCGTGAATACGAACGTACGACCACCGCCGTCATCAACGGGTATATCCACCCGCGCATCGACGCCTACCTAACGTCGCTGGAAATGGCGTTGATTGAAAAGGGCGTTTCGGCCAAACCTTTGGTGACGAAGTCGAATGGTGGCGTGATGAGCGTCGCCAATGGCAAGAAATCATGCGTCAATATGGTGCTGTCGGGGACGGCGTCCGGTGTCATGGGCGGCGCCTTCGTTGCGAAGAGCTGTGGCGTTAAAGACGCGATCACCTTGGATATCGGCGGCACCAGCGCGGATGTCGCCGTCATCATTGATGGCGCACCACAGTTTGGGATGGGGGAAAAGATCGGCGAATTCCCGCTTTATATTCCCTCAATTTCCGTCACATCTATCGGCGATGGCGGCGGTTCCCTCGCCTGGGTCGATGAGTTTGGCGTTTTAAAAGTCGGCCCTGAAAGTGCCGGGTCGGATCCGGGGCCCGCTTGTTATGGGAAGGGAGGAACACAAGCAACAATTACCGACGCGTTCGCCGTTTGTGGCTTTCTGGGGCATCGGGATTTGGCCTATGAGTCGGTTCATATCGACCAAGACCTGGCCGTCGCCGCTGTGCAGGACGTGGCGCAAAAAATGGACCGGGATGTGGTGGGTGCGGCGGAGGCGATCATCGAAATCGCGGTGTCCGGCATGTACATGGAATTGAACAAGATCGCTGCGCGATATGGTGTCGACATTCGGGATTTTGCATTGGTCCCCTTCGGCGGTGCCGGACCGATGCTGGGGTGTTTTTTGGCGCGCGAGTTGGGCATGGCGCGCATCGTCATTCCGGCTCGCCCCGGTGTGGTCAGTGCGCTGGGCGGTTTGATAGCCGATTTGAAGAACGACTTTGTCCGCACGTTGTTGATGGATGTGACCGACGCGGCAGTGGTGCCCTTAAAGGACGCCTTGCAAAGCCTGTCGGAACAAGCGGGGCAATGGTTGCAGGAAGAGCAGGGATATAACGGCGATGTCGTCAATCACGTGTCTGCCGATATGTGCTATGCGGGGCAGTCCTTCGAGATTGAGATTCCGTTGCAAGCCGCTTGGATTGTGGATAGTGACATCGATGCAGTTTCGGACGCTTTCCATCGCCGCCACGATGAAATTTATGATTTTTGCGATCGGGAGGGAGAAACCCGGATCGTCAATTTACGCCTGGTGACGGTGGGCGACGCCCCGAAACCCGTCTTGAAGAAAATTGAGATAGGGTTTGGGCCGGCCCAGACAAAGGGAGCCGTCAGAGTCTGGTTCGATGGCGCCTATCATCAAGCCGCCTTAATTGAACGGGGCGCCTTGCGGGCGGGACAAACCATCAGCGGCCCTGCGGTGATTGCGCAATCTGATACGACAATTTGCGTACCCAACGGGTTTTCCGGTGTCGTGGACGCCGTTGGCAACATTATTTTGACGGCGGAAAATTTGGCATGAGTATCGATAAAGTCGCGCTGCAGGTCTTCGCAAATCATTGCCGCGCGGCGACCGAGCATATGGCCTATACCCTCTACCGCACGGCGCAATCCACCTTCGTCAAGGAAACCGAAGACTTCACCATTGGCTTGCTGACGCCTCAGGGAAAAACCTTCGCCATTCCATTAGATTTAGGCGCGACATGGTTCCCTGGTTTGGATTATGGGGAGGCGATCAAGTTGGTGATGGGCGGCTATCAAGACGGTGATATCGCTTTCACCAATGACCCCTATAGCGGTTTCGTCTCCACCCACACGCCCGACCTTCATATGTGGAAGCCGGTATTCCATGAAGGTGAACTGGTCGCCTTCGCCTGTGGTCATATTCACAACACGGATATTGGCGGCGCGGTGCCTGCCAGCCTGTCCCGAACGCTCGTTGAAATTCATCAGGAAGGCATTCGGTTCACGCCTGCCAAGTTATACAAGGCAGGTGTTTTAAATGAAGAGTTGCTGCAGGTCATGATGACCAATGTGCGCCAGCCGGATCAAAACTGGGGTGACTTGAAAGCCTTTGTCGGTGCGTTAAATACGGGCGCGCGCAAGGTCAGTGATATCATCGCCAAATTTGGCGTGGAGATATTTCGCGAGGGAGCGGAAGATTTGATGGACTACGCGGAGCATCAAGCCCGCGATATTCTGAACTTCGTTCCGGATGGCGAGTATTTTTTCTGCGATTTTATCGATGAAGATTCCGACACCGCGCGAAACCCTTGCCGCCTGGCGTTGAACTTGAAAATCAAGGGCGACAGTGCCGTCCTCGATTTCACCGGCAGTGATCCGCAACTCACCTCCTCCATCAACGTGCCGACGGGTGGCTTCGCGCACCACACCTTGATGTTGGTCGGTGTTTATTACGTGCTCTACACGTTGAACCCTAATTTACTTTTGAATTGCGGATTAACCCGGCCCTTCACCTGCATCCTGCCCAAAGGCACCATCGTGAACCCGGAATTCCCGGCCGCCGTGGGCATGCGTAGTCTAACTTGTGGGCGCATTCGCAGTTTGATTTTTGGCGCCTTTAGCTTGGCGTTGCCGGACCGAATGCCCGCCGCGCCAGCGGGCTCCAGTTCCATTGTAAATGTGATGACCACGGAGAATCAGACCGGCAAGCGCATTATCGCCGCCATTAATCCCGTCGTTGGTGGGGCAGGTGGCATGCCCCATCGCGATGGGCCGGATGGATCGGGGGCGGATGCGGCTTATTTGAAGAATACGCCAATTGAATTAGTGGAATCTGAGGTGCCGATTGAAATCTTGCGATATGGGTTAGCGCCGGATTCTGGTGGCGCGGGGCGGTATCGCGGAGGCCTTGGAACATGGTTGGAGTTCAAGGTGTTTTCGCCCAACACCCGCATTACCGCCCGCAACCGGGATCGCACAAGATTCCGCCCGTGGGGCGTGCTGGGCGGCCGCGCGGGGAAGTCGTCCAATTTCATTCTCAACCCTGGGACGAACCGCGAGAAAATTCTGGGCAACGCTGACCTGTTAACGGCGGAGCCCGGCGACGTTATTCGCTTTTATGGTCCTGGCGGTGGCGGGCGCGGGTCGCCGCTGGATCGGGAAACAGATCGTGTTGCGCAGGATGTGGAGCGTGGCTACGTGTCGGTTGAGGCGGCAAAGGCTGAATATGGTGTGGTTTTGACGGATGGCGTTGTGGATGAGCCGGGCACGGCGGCGCTGCGCCAGGGAATGCAGCGCCATATCGATCATTTCGACTTTGGTCCTGAACGCACTGCCTATGAAAAAACGTGGTCTCGAGAAAAATACGACGACCTAACGGAAATTCTTATGGGATTGCCGGTGCATTGGCGGTTTTTCGTTAAAAGCCAAATTTTTGATGTGCTCAAAGATGACGAAGACGCTAATGTTCGCACAGCGTTTGACGGCATTTTGCGGGAACATCCACAAATCGCAACATGATATTCTTTATTTGAAGATGATAATTGGCTTCAACAGCAGGGAAAAGGACAACCGTTTGGCCAAAAAATTCGTCGTGGCTGCTACAGGTTTGACGGGATGTTCTCTGGTTGAGTAATTGTTGGACAACGGCCACACAGTCTGTGTGGCCTTACGGTAGCCTGACAAATTCGCTACCGCAGTTCGAAACCACGCAAACCTGATGGTTTTGGCCGCTCGAATACTTGGCCTGTCAGACGGGGGGATGGCGGGGCAGGTAAAACATCGTGACGCCGCCGCCTCTTGTGTAGGGCATGTCCTCGACCTCAAGGGAATGTTTGGTAATCCAAGGCGGCTTTGTACGGAGGGGACGCAACGTTTGTGCTCGGCTATCGAAAAGAACAATGCCCCAGACCCCGTAAAATTATTCTTATGAATACGGGTGGCGTCCAAAATCCCGATTGTAATGAGAAACGAAAGTGGTATGCGGCAGGGTTGCTTGTAGTCTTGCGTTACGTCAAACCGCTACACCGTGACAACGAAGCTGCGGCCAAGCATCTGCATCGAAAAATTGGACGGAACAACAACAATATTGAATGGCGTAGTGTTCGCCTAGACCCGTTAATTAACGCCCCTATCCCACCCTATGAAACGAACGAGTCGCTCATCACGGGCATTTTTACGGGTCGTCCTACGTCATGGGCTAGCGTTGCTCAGTTTATGACCAAACTCATTGTTGATGCTGAAATTTGGCGCAAATAAAAGTACCAGATGCTAGTTATTATGAACTCAATTGAGTAATGGGCGTTCAAAATATAAGTGGTCGGTTAAGAAGGTCGGACACAGACTAAATTCTCGCTAAACTCGACGGTCACAAGCTGTGGTGATACGTTGAAATATAATTAAATGCCATTGAATCGAAGCTCATCATCATGCCCAAACCTACGAATTTAATTTTCTTCCTGTCCGACAACCATAACCGCGATTTTCTAAGCGCCGCCGGTCATCCGATGGTCAAAACGCCTGCCCTGGACAGTATCGCATCCAGAGGCGTCCGTTTCTCCAACGCGTATTGCGCCAGTCCGCTTTGCTGTCCGTCCCGCGCTGCCTTGGCGACGGGTCGTTATCCGCATCAGACTGGTTACTGGGATAACGCGATGATCTATGACGGTGCCATTCCTACCTGGCATCACCGGGTTCGGGCAACCGGCGCCGATATGACCGCCATCGGGAAATTGCATTATCGCTCACCTGAAGATGACAACGGGTTTACTGAGGAAATTGCGACCATGCATGTGGTCGAAGCCAAGGGCGCGCTGGTGTCACTGCTTCGTGCTACCCAGGATGGTGTTCCCCGGCGCCAATCCCACAGGGCATTGTATGAGGATAGCGTGCCGGGTGAAGCGGACTACCAAATCTACGACCGGCAGATCACTGATCACGCGATTGATTGGCTCCGTACCCGAGGCGATCAAGAAAAACCTTGGGTGTTGTTGGTGTCCTACCCAAGTCCGCATCCGCCCTTCAAGGTGCCGCAACGGTTTTGGGACATGTATGCGCCAAAGGATGCGCCGTTGCCGGTGCAGTGGCGCCGCGAGGACCAACCGCGCCATCCGGCGACGGAATATCTCGCCTGGATGAACAGTCTGGAGGACGGTTTCGATGAGGGTTTCGTCCGCCGGGTTGTTGCGGGCTATTGCGGGTTAATCACCCATACCGACGAGCAAATCGGACTAGTCCTGAAAGAAGCCGAAGCGCTGGGCCTGATGGACGACACTCGTATCGTCTATACCAGTGACCACGGGGAAGCGGCAGGCCATCACGGTATCCTGGGCAAGGCAAACCATTACGAACATGCTCTGGGAGTACCTTTGTTGGTGGCCGGCCCGGGGATTCCGCAAGGCCGCGTCATCGACCAATTCACGTCTCATGTCGACCTGTTTCCCACCATTGTGGAGGCCATGGGCGGCAATTCCGAAGAAGATGACGACTTGCCCGGCGCGTCGCTATGGCCCGCCATTGAGGGGCAGGAGACCGCGCGCACTGCCTTTGCCGAATACCACGCCATGGGCAGCCGTAATTCAGGCTTCACACTTCGCGACGGGGACTTCAAACTTATCTATCACGTTGGCATGGACAACCAACTGTTTAACCTCGCCGCTGACCCACTAGAAGAACACGATCTTTTGGCGGGCGGTGCAGAGCACCACGCCGCCGCTGAATTGGAGCGAAAACTGCGGGACTTCCTGGACCCTGAAGAAGTGGATGCACGTAGCAAGGCCGAACAGGCAGCCCATATGGAAAAATTTGGCGGCCCGGAGGCAGTACGAAAAACCGGCGTCTTTTCCATGTCTCCCATACCGGGCAAGGCCGCAAACGTCGAAAGCGTCTAATGCACGATTCTAGGTAGTTTGCAATTGACCTCGATGTTTTCACTCTGGTGAATATGTGGGCATATGGATAGGTTTGACCGGACCGTGACACGGTCTGCCGTCTCTCACCATTGAACGGAGTCAGTCAATGTCCGATACAAAAGCCCTGCGTCAGGACGTGAAGGCGACGATTTTGATCCCACCCATCTTTATCCGCGCCGCTGATGGCAATCGGGCGGGGTTGAGGGGGGGCTCGTTGATTAAATGACGAAGTCCTCGATGCCAGACCTGCTGAGCCAAGTTGCCGCTGCGCGCCAGGAAGTGCTGGACGAAGGCCGCCCTGATGCAGTGAAAAAGCGACGGGATCGGAACTTGCCGACAGCCCGCGAACGGGTCAAATCTTTGCTCGACTCCGACAGTTTTCAGGAATTAGGCGCGTTGGTCCAACCGGAACGTGGCAATGAATTTAGCCGCGACTTGCAGGCCCCGGCCGATGGGATAGTCACGGGTACCGGACGCATTGACGGTCGTGCGGTCAATGTTGCGGCGCATGACTACACCGTTCAGGGTGGCAGCAGCGGTATGATTGGCCGGCGTAAGCTGGACCGATTAATGGAACGCTCCCTGGACCGGGGTCTGCCCTTGGTCATGATGCTGGAAGGTGGCGGTCACCGGATTCAGGACGGTATGAGTTCGGCGCATTTTGCTGGTGCGGGTCCAGTTTTTCAAACGATGTCGCGGATGTCAGGCTGGGTTCCGTCTGTCGCCTTGATGTTGGGTCAAGGTTTTGCGGGACCAACTAATTACGCGGCGCTTGCGGATTTCGTCGTCATGGTGAAGGGGCAGTCGACCATGGGCATGGCCGGCCCCGCATTGGTGAAGGCCGGGACGGGAATAGAAATTGACAAAGAATCGCTCGGCGGCGTCGCGCGCCAGGCGGACAAGACTGGGATCGCAGATTTGGCTGTGGAAAGTGAAGCGGATGCGCTGTCCGCCGCCGGCCGGTTCCTGTCGTATTTGCCGGCTAATGCGTTGGAACAGCCTCCCATAGCGGAAAATATAGCAGCTTCCAATCAAGAGTCGTTATTGAACTTAGTCCCGGCGGATAGCCGCAAGGTCTACGATGTTCGGAAGGTCATCGCTGTCATTGCTGATCAGGACAGTGTCTTTGAAATTAAGCCTCGATACGCTCGCAATATAGTAACGTGCTTTGTGCGGCTCGGCGGGCGGCCTGTTGGCGTCATCGCCAACCAATCCCAATCAAAGGCTGGGGTCCTGGACGCGCCGGCGTCGGAAAAAGCCGCCCACTTTATCGCCATGTGCGATGCGTTTGGCCTGCCGTTAGTGTTCCTGATCGATGTGCCGGGATTTTCCATCGGGCCAGCGGCGGAAGACACAGGCTTGGGCCGACGTAGTGGCCGGATGTTTTTTGAACTTGGAATCGCGACTGTACCGCGTATCTCCATCGTTTTGCGAAAGGGCTATGGCGGTGGTTATTTCGCGATGGCGGGTGGTCGTTCATTTGACGCAGATGCCGCCTTTGCCTGGCCGACGGCGGAAATTTGCGCCATGTCCATCGAAGGTGCCGTCGATGTTGCGTTCCGCCGCCAATTTCAAGACGCAGACGATCCAGCGGCGACACGGGCTGAATTGATTGAAAAAATCCGTACTCAGACTGGCGCAATTAATAGCCTTGCTGATTTCGGGCTTGATGATGTGATCGATCCACGAGAGACGCGTCGAATTCTTATTGAGACCTTCGCCACCTGTCCGCTGCGTCACCGGGATAAAAACCCGCCGCGAATTCGGCCGATTTCGCCAATTTGATTTAAACCGCGAACGCGCTAGGCCCTGTTAGGGGTCAATCCGATGTTTCCAGGCGTAGGTTTGGTTGCAACGGCATCGTTCCAAGGCGTCGAGGATACGGTAACGCGTTTCCGCTGGGGCGATCACGTCATCGATCAATCCCAGGCCCGCCGCTGCGTAGGCGCTTGATTCGACAACGATTTTCTTTCGAATGTCATCGCGCATCGCGTCGGGGTCGTCCGCCTTGGCGATGTCGCGGCCATGCACTAATTCAATGCCTGCTTCGGGGCCCATGACATCGAAGCGCGCCGTCGGCCAACTGACAAGTAAGTCCGGTTCCACGGCCCGTCCGCCAAGCGCAATATATGCCAGGCCAATCGCTTTTCGCAGCACAATGGTGATTTTGGGTGTAGTCGCGCCGATAATTGAATTCAACAATCGGCCGGTAAGGCTCACCATCCGGCGTCGTTCAATATCTGGGCCGACCATGAAGCCGGGACAATCCATCAAAGAAATTATGGGAATGTGGAACGCATCACAAAGGTCGATGAACTTGCGCAATTTTTCCACGCCTTTGTCATCAATTGTACCGGCGCGATGGAGTGGTTGATTGGCGATGATTCCAACCGAATACCCGTCCATTCGGGCGAACGCGGTCATCGAATTCCGCGCATAATCTCGTTTCATTTCAAAATAATCGCCGCCATCAACGAGCAGTCCAATCAATGTGCGCATGTCGTAGGCACGACGGTGATTATCTGGAACCAATTGTTCGATGTCCGCGCGTCCCGCCGCGCTGTCAATCTTTGCAGGTTGTGGTTCCGCCCGAGGTGACGCTTCGTTACAGCTCGACGGTAGATAGGAGAGGAATTTTTTGATCGCGTTCATGCAATCCAGTTCAGTTTTGGCCAACAGGTCGGCTTGTCCGGTTTCAATCGCCGCCATCTCGCTGCCGCCAATTTCTTCGTTCGTGACGTCGAGACCAATTCCAACTTTAACAACGGGCGCGCCCGACATACCCAAAAATCCCGTTCCTTTCACGATGGGGGAGAAATCGGATTGAACAGCTGTAAACGAAGGCCCTCCGAAGCAAGGGCCGAGCGCCGCAGCGACTTGCGGTATGCGTCCCGACATCTTGAAATGGTCACCGAAGCGGTATCCAAGGCCTGCCGCCGTCGCGCCATAGGCTTCTTGCACGCGCGCCGCGCCGGCTTCCATCAGGCCAATAAAAGGCTTGTGATGCTTTAAGGCGAGAGCGCGCACACGAGCGTTTTTTACTTCGGCGACCCGGCCCCGTGTGCCTGCCATTACCGTGCCGTCATCAGCCGTGATGTATACAACTCGCCCATCAATTTTACCTGACCCCGCCAACATGCCATCTGCGGGCGTGCGGTCTTTAAGGTCATCATGTTGGCTGTGCGCCAAGAGTCCGATTTCGACAAAGGATCCAGGATCAAGCAAATGGTCAAGGCGTTCGCGTGCGGTCAGTTTTCCGCGGTCATGGGCTTTTTTGATATTTTCAGCACCGCCCATTTTGCGGGACTGTTCACGCTGCGTCACAAGTATTTGTATTGTGTCGTCGTCCATTGAATTTGCTCCCCGCAAGATGCGCTGGTGTTGTTAAGCGTCAATTCGACGTAATTCTCTTACGTATGGGTAACTGGTGCACGGGTATATTGTATGGCCGGTGGGATTCAGGCACGATCATGCGTCGTTAGGCAAATGTGATGGGAAATTTTTGTGAAAGCACTGGTAATTGGCGGGACGGGACCGACCGGACCATATTTAGTAAATGGCCTTATCGAACAAGGTTACGACGTTTCGATCATGCATCGCGGAACCCATGACAGTGATGAAATTCCGCGCAGCGTTGAACGCATTATTGGTGACCCGCATTTTCGCGAAACCCTGCGCGATGCACTTCAAGGGCGAACTTTTGATCTGATTATCGCGACCTATGGCCGGATTCGATATATTGCGGAAGTCGCCGGAGAGCACACCGAACGTCTGATCACTGTCGGCGGCGCGCCATGTTATCGCGGCATGTTGCAACCGGACGCATTGTTTCCCGCGGGCATGGAAATACCCTTGACCGAGGACGCGCCCAAGGTGGCGAGTGAGGAAGAGTTCCGCTTCGGATATTTGGTTCGAATTTCCGAGGAAGCCGTGATGGACGGCCATGCGGAAGGTCGCTTCAGCGCCACCCATTTTCGCTATCCCACGGTTTATGGGCCGCGGCAAATAACGCCAAAAATTTGGGCGATCATGCGCCGGTTTATGGATAGGCGTCCCTATATTGTATTGCCAGATGGCGGTTTAAGCCTTGTGACGCGCGGGTATTCGGAAAATGTCGCACATGCGGTTCTGTTGGCGGCGCAGCAGCCCGATATCGCTGGTGGACAAATTTATAATTGCGGCGATGAGCAACAACTCACCTTGGCGCAATGGATTGAGGTCGTGGGGCAGGAGATGGGGGGCACCATAGAGGTGATTGGCGTGCCCGATAAATATGCTTATTCGTCGCGCACCTTGATGATGTTTGATGGACCGTCGCATCATCAAATATTTGACCTCTTCAAGATCAAATCGGAACTCGGTTATCGGGACAAAGTGGCACCTTTGGAAGCGGTGGCGCGTACGGTGCGTTGGTATCAAGAAAATCCGCCTGACGATAATTCGGAAATCATAACGGACCTTGCAGGTCATTATCGCACGGAGGATGCTATTGCGGAGGTTTACCGCGACGCTTGCGAGCGTCTAGCGGCGATTGAGCATGTGGAGCGGGATTTTCACCACCCCTACCCACATCCGAAAAAGCCGGGGTTAGACCGTGACCACCGGGCGCGATAAAATGCGTCGCGCTTAACCTTCGTAGTTCCGGATAATGCGTGTATAGGATTGCTTGTTCGCGCCATCGACCAGAAGCGATTCGCCGTTCACGTAGGAGGCCCGCGCCGACGCAAGATACACAATTGTCTCCGCAACCTGCCAAGCGTCGCCCCATGGACCAGATTCGGCAATAATTTTTTCGCGCCGGGCCAATGCTATTGTTTCGTCATAATCGTTGCCGGCGGCCTCGCGTTCCCATTTTTCGAAACGGTCCGGGGTGATCACGACGCCGGGGACGACGCAATTGACCCGGATGTTCTGAGGTCGGAGTTCCTCGGCGAGGTCAGTGGTGAAGCGTAGTTCCGCCGCCTTGGCGGGACCAGTGCAGGTTGACCCTGGCGGATTGGCTGCTTGGTAGGCAGTGCGGCCCGAGACATTGATGATAACGCCGCCCCCGGCGTCGATCATTATCGGCACAATGCGCTGAGAGAGGCGGAACTGGGCAAAGAAATTTATCGCCATGCCATACTCTAAATCTTCGTCAGTCACTTCAAGGAATGGTTTATACGTGCCCGTCCCTGCATTGTTAACCAGGATATCCACGCGCCCGAAGCGGTCCTTCGCAAACGCGGTGACGCGGTCGAGGTCGGCGGGAATTGCGACGTCGGCTGCGATGGCGTCGACCTCGCCGCTACCTTCCGCCTTAATTTCCCGTACGGCGTTCGCCAGTGCTGCCTCGCCACGCGCCGTGATGAGGACTCGTGCGCCTTCGCGCGCCAGCAAGTGCGCCGTCGCTAGTCCGATGCCTTTGCTGCCGCCAGTGACGACAGCGACTTTGTTTCGAAGTTCCAAATCCATGGCGTTTCCAGTCAGGCTGCGGGGAGCATCGTCTGGGCACGTTCCCGCAGATCGTCGGCGATACGCGACGGTCGTCGCGCGTCAAGGTCAAGTTGAACGCCGAATTGACTAAGACCCGCGATATCGGTGCCGGTCTCCGCATTGCGCATCCGATGATAGAGCCGCATGGAAGAGCCGCCTAATTGCGCCACGCAGCTTTCGACGTCGATCATATCACCGGGCTTGGCCTGGCTGTGGAAGGTGAGTTGAAATTCAAAGGTTGAAATCCCTGTCCGGTTTTTTGTCATGTATTCCGGCGTCATGCCGAAGGCCGACAGGATGAAACTGTTGGCGGTTGAAAATCGACGGATATAGCCCGGCAGCGATAAATTTCCCGCCCAATCCGATTCGGTCGTACGCGGCATATCGCAGCACGATGGGAACCAACTCGCGTCGTCGCCTGGTACGGATCGTTCCTCGCGCCCATCGCCATCCCAGGCGACCGGTGTGCCCGATAATGTCACGCCCGCCAAGGTTTGTTGCATTGTCGTACACAAGGTTCCGGTTTCGGCATTGAAAAGTTTGTGGGCGATGGTCGGCGTGTCGCCAGCATTGATCAGCGCTGTTTCAATTCGATAAATGTCACGGTCACGCAGTTCGTTCTTGTAATGCGTCAGGCCCTCTGTCGTGCGGGATTTGGCGGGGTCAACACCGGACTGATGCAGGAATCGCCACGTCGCGGCTTCGAATTTTTCATAATAATAGGCGACGGTGAAATGCTCGGTTGCATCTACTTCCCAGGGAGAGACATCGCCACGGAAGGTTTCGCTATATCCGTTCACGGAAATTCCTTTGGTTGGTTAAATTTGTGCAGGTTCGGTTTATTCTGCCAATTTATTCTGCGATGTCACGGTGATGCGCTTGGTCGAAATCCCACACGTCCTTAAAACCAAGCTCGCCAGAGAGTGTCATAAAGTCGCGTAGCGGGACGTCAAGGTCAAGAGACGCGCCGGTGCGCTTCAACGTTCCATAAACCGAATGCAAAGCTTCTGCGGCTGCCATGAACCCGGTGCCGGGATAGATTGCAATCTGGTAGCCAAGGTCAATATACGCCTGCTTGCTAAGCACGGGCGTACTGCCGCCATCGACGACATTCACCAACAGCGGCGCGTCGAAGCTTGCGCAGATCTTCTCCATTTCCGCTTCGGATTCGGGCGATTCGATAAACAAGATATCCGCGCCAGCTTCGGCAAATGCCTCGCCACGTCGTAACGCTTCATCCAGGCCGTAATTGGTGCGCGCGTCGGTTCGTGCGACAATCAAAAAATCCGAAGAATTTCTTGTTTCGACCGCGACTTCAATCTTCTGCGCCATGTCTTCGATGGGAATCACCTTGCGACCCGGCGTGTGTCCGCATTTCTTTGGAAATTCTTGATCTTCAATCTGAATACCCGCCGCCCCGGCGTCTTCGTAACCCCGAACAGTGTGCTGAACATTCAGCAGGCCCCCATAACCCGTGTCGCCGTCCGCGATGAACGGTGTTGTCAGCACATCCGCCATCATCTTCACGCGGCCGACCATGTCGGTGTAGCTGGCGATGCCCGCGTCCGGCATCCCCATATGCGACGCCACCGCGCCATAACCCGTCATGTACAGCATGTCGAAACCAAATGGGTCCGCCATGCGCGCTGAAATTCCGTCGAATATTCCTGGCGCGACCACAAGTTCTCCTTGGCGCAACATTTTTTTTACACGGGTCATTTAACCGTCTCCTCTTTTACTGCGTTATGATTCTTTGAAATAAGGCATGACATCCTGGGCGAACCATTCAATTTGTTCGTTCATTTCGCTCAGTGTATTGGCGGGGATCATCAAGGCGGAGCAATGGTCCACACCGATAGATTTTAGCTTTTCGATCTTTCCGATCACGGTCTGTGGCGACCCGACAAGATTGGCGATGACCTGGTGGCTCAGGTCGCGACCTGTATAGGCCAGAGACTGCCGGTGCGCGACGAGACCGCTTTTCATGTATTTGGCCTCCGCCTCCTCATCCGTGTTGGCGAGCAACATAGAGAATTGCGGGGCGATTTCGACGGCGTTGCGGGGGCGTCCAAGTTCTTCTGTGCGATCTTTTAAAATGCGAATTCGCTCTTCCATCTCTGCGAACGGGCGCCATCCGGCTAGCCAGCCATGGCCATATTTCGCCGCGCGTTCGACCGTCGCCATATTGTGCCCGCCGATATAAAGCGGGTAGGGGTTCTGCTTTGGTTTTGGAAACATTTTTATGTTGTCAAAGGCATAATGGTCGCCGTCATGGCTTGCGTTAGGTTCGGTCATGAGTTTCAGAAAGGCTTCGATGCCCTCGTCTAACAGGTCGCCGCGCCGGGCACCTTTTAGCCGGGGCGCCATGGCATTAAACTCTTCGCGATACGCCCCCAACCCCACCGCGAGGATGAAACGGCCTCCGGACAATTGATCCAGTGTCGCCACCTGTTTGGCCAGATAAACCGGTTCGCGCATCGGCATGACCAACAGCGCGGTGCCGACAATAAGCCGCTCTGTCGCCTGTGCGCACATCGCCAGCGTGATCAACGGTTCATAGAAATTCGGGGCCTTTCCAGGGTGAAGTTCGGTGACATATTGCTGGGTTGTAATGTGGTCGTTGCCCCACACCGAATGGTATCCCACCCGCTCGCAAAGTTGAGCTTGTGCAACAAAGTCCTGAGGTTCGGCGAACGGGATCGGGTACATGACGCCTTCAAACCCGGTCGAGAGGCAAATACTGAATTTCATCGGCTAAGTCCTCATGCTGGGGCGTTAAGCGCGGCCAAGACTATCGCGATTTGTTCGGGGGTCCGCATTGACGCGAGGACCGCATTGTCGAGACCAGCGGCGTGATAGGCGGCATTTCGAGCGCGGAACATTTCAGGAGAACCGGCGGCGGCGTGACGTTCGATGATTTCATCACTAATCAGCCTATCCGCGGTGTCTGCGTTGTCGGCGTTAAACGCGTCATTCACCGCTGCTTGATCCAGGCGGCTGCCTGCGAGTTCAAGATTATGACGGTGATGTTTGCCGCGCAAGGTCGTCGCCAGAACGCGCCGTACACGGTCGAAGGCCGTTTTTCTATCGTCGGCGACGGCGGCGTAAACGAGCCCATTACGTTGAAAATTCTCTGGCGTCCCGTGTGCAAAAACCTGACTGAGGCTCCAACGGACAAATTCAACCGAGGCCCCCGCAGATAACAGCACGCCATCGGCATGCGTCCCGGCGAGCTGTAGCATTTTGGGGCCAGACGCGGCCAGCAATAGTGGAATATCTCGCCGACCGGAACTGAGCGCCCGGTCTAACGCCTTAAATCTCTTGCCTTCTTGATGCACCGTTTCGCCTGCGAACAAGGCACGGCAAATTTGTAAAGATTCGCGCATTGGTCCTAAAGGCGCAGGAGTCTCAACGCCGACATCGACCAGGTCGGCGGGCGCGCCAACGCCAAGACACAGGGAAATTCGGTCTGGGAAAAATTCATCAATGGTCGCAGCCGCCATGGCGGCGTGAACCGGGTGTACCAAATACGGGCTGATCGCGACCAATGTAATTTTCAAATGAGGATGGCGATCCATCAAGACGCTGGCGGTAACGATTGGGTCGCGTTGGAATAAATGACAGGCGAGCCAGATCGAATCAACGCCGCCTTCGACGGCGGCCTGGGCTTTCGCAAGAACCGCCTCGACGGGTTCGCGACCGTCAAAGGAAACGCTGGGTCCGATTGGATTTCTAGGTTTGGGCAAGGCTTTCCACCGCTTCTATGATTTTTTGGTAGCCTGTGCAGCGACAAATGTTTCCGCTCAAATGATGTTCGATTTCTGCTCGACTGGGCGTTGGGTTCGAGAACAACAGCGCTTTTGTCGCCAGGATCATTCCGGGGGTGCAGAAGCCGCATTGGAGGGCACCAAATTCAAGGAAAGCTTCCTGGACTGGGTCGAGGTTGTCCCGGTCGCCAAGGCCTTCGATTGTCACGACATCGGCGCCATCGGCGTCGACGGCCAGCATCGTGCAGCTACTTACGGGGTGGTCGCCCACCAAAACAGTACAGGCACCGCATATCTGCATATCGCAGGAGCGTTTGACGCCGCGCAAATTCTGCGCATCCCGCAGAAAATCGATGAGCAATGTGTGGGCTTCGACCAATGCGTTGGTTTTTTCGCCATTGAGCGTCATCGAGATATTATGCGTGGATGAGGTCACGGGGTCCCCTTTTTATCAGCCGCTGCTGTAATGGCGCGCCGGGTCACGGTCTCGGCTAAATGCCGCCGGTAATCCGCGCTAGCGTCTTCATCACTAACGATATCGAGCGTGCCAATATCCGTTGCAATTGCATGCGTTAGCCCGTCGTCGAGACTGGCGGGGTTGGCGGAAATATAGCGCTCTGTGGTTGGCAGTGACGTGGGATGCGTCCCTATGCATCCGACCCAGATTCGTGGCTTATTGGCGGGGTCTTTTGGAATGGCTGCGGCTGCCCCCGCGATGGTGCGATGTCCAAAGACGACCCGTTCATAACGTATGTTGCATGCCGTCACGGGTATTTCGATCCGCAGGAGCAATTCGTCTGGCGCCCTTAGAGTCTCAAGTGCACCGATTATGAACTGGCTTGCTGATATGTGGTGTTCGCCACGCGCAGATTTCAGAACTAATTGCGCGTCCAGCGCGGCGAGCAGCACTGGTGGGTCGGCGCGCGGTTCGGCGAAACATAAGTTACCGCCAATCGTTCCGGACGTTCGAACGCGAGCGTTGGCGATGGAGCTGCAAAGGGCGCCAAGCGCCGGGACAGCGCCAGAAATGATGGCGTCATCGGCGATGGTCGCGTGGGTGGCGAGGGCACCCAGGGACACAATGTCGTCACGGCGGATAATGGTTCGAAGTTCGGGAATGCGCTTGAGATCGACAAGGTGCTGGTAATCTGCAAAGTGCATTTTCATCGCCAGAAGCAACTCGGTGCCGCCCGCGTAAGGAGAAACGTCGTCGCTATAGCGCGCCATGAGCGAAACCGCGTCATCAAGCGTTGTCGGGCGATGATAGGTGAACGGCCTAGGTAGCATCATCGCCCCGCTTGCGCAGCGCGCGCCAGATACGTTCGGGGGTGAGCGGTAGGTCCCGGATACGGATCCCGTACCGCCGCGCCAACGCGTTCGCAATGGCGGGCGCTACCGGTAATATACCGCCTTCACCCATACCTTTGGCACCCATGGGACCTGGGCCGTCGCCGTTTTCGATTAATACGGTGTGGGCGCGCTTAGCAATATCACCAATGGCGGGTACCCGGTAGGCGATGGGCGTCGCATTCACGGGTTGGCCATCGACGTAATCCAGACGTTCGAAAAGCGCGTGCCCCAAGCCCTGTACGGCGGCGCCCTCCTCCTGGCCTTCCGCGCCACTGGGGTTGATGGCGTGACCGACATCCGCCACACCTACATAGCGAGTGACCGACAATGTTCCGATTTCTTGATCAACGTCGACGTCGCAGGCGCCGACGGCGGTTTCCCAAAATAGCGGCGATTTTTTGAAGTCGCTGCCGTCGCGCGTTGGGGTAACCATGGCGCGACCCACGACCTCGCCGGAATCAACGCCGAATGCCCTGTGGTACACATCCTGGAACGGCAGGAATTCATCGCCATGAGCGACGCCGCCTGGGACGAGCCGAAGGTCGTTTGGCGCGCCGTCGAAGACTGATGACGCTAGCGCCAGAATTTGATCGCTGGCGTCGCGTGCCGCGTCTTCCACTGCAAGGCCCATGATCACCGTGGATCGGCTGGCACCCGTGCCCCAGTCAAATGGTGTTGTTGAGGTATCGGGGTTTGCAATCTGAATAGAGTTGGGGTTTTGATTTAACATCTTTGCGACGACTTCGCGCAAAACCGTTCGGACACCCTGGCCAATATCAACGCTGTTGGACATGACTATAATCGAGCCATCGACAAGAACCCGGACCAACGCGCCCCCAAGAGGGAGAATGCCGGGATCTGTTGCCGCGACGGCAATACCGGCAGCGGCGCCATCGCCTAGGTTCATTATCGCTTGGTCCGCACGCCCAATCATGTCGCCGATATCGGCGTCGAGAGGGCGCAATGTGTCTAAAATTTCGCCACCGCGCGGCAGCAGATTGCGACGCCGCAGTTCCACTGGGTCAATACCCATTGCGTCGGCGATCTCATCCATTTGCGATTCTGTCGCCCATACAGCTTGGGGGCCGCCAATGGATCGGAAGGCGGCGCCCGGTACCGTGTTCGTGTAGACGGCCTTGGCTTCGATTTCGAGGTTCGCGATGTCATAGGGGCCGATGATGCGGTGCGCCGCCTTCGCCGCAACGGCAGGCCCTGTGTCCGCATAAGCGCCACCATCCAATAAGATTGTGGCGCGTTTGGACAAAATTTTACCCGTCTTGTCTAAGGATGTGTGCAGCGTCATTGTTGCGCCCAGGCGGCGACAGGTAAGCATCGATTCTGCCAACGTTAACGTCACGCGAACTGGGCGTCCGGCCTTGCGCGCGGCAGCGACCACCAGCGGTTCAATTTTGACCGAAGCCTTGCCGCCAAATCCGCCACCGACAAAGGGAACGATGATCCGGATGTTAGCAACGGCAATTCCAAAAACTCGGGACAGTACTTTTTGCACCGCCGTGGGGGATTGCGCGCCCGACCATACGGTCAGGTCATCGCCCTCAAAGGCGGCGACAACGCTGTGTGGTTCAAGCGCGAAATGGGACACGCCAGGAAAGGTATAGGTATGTTCAAAAATATGCGCTGCGTCGCACTCAGCAGCGGTGGCGTCGCCGGTGCTGACTCCGAATTTCTGAAATATATTCGTGCCAGCGACGGGTTTGGCCTGACCGGTAAAGTAGAAATCGGCGATGGCGTCGTGAACATCGTGCAACACAGGCGCGTCCGGTGCGATGGCCGCTGCGGCGGTGTCGACGAAGGGTAAATGTTCGTAGTCAATGTCGATTAAATCAAGCGCAGCTTCGGCAATCTCCAGCGTTTCCGCCACCACCAACGCGACCGGTTCCCCGACGTAGCGGACTTTGTCAATCGCGATTACCGGGCGGTCGTTGAGAAATAGCCCCCAATGAATTTGCGCCAGCGTGGCCATATCTTCGCCAGTCAGGATCGTGACAACACCGTCAAGCGCGCTGGCTTCTGTGACATCCAGGCGTGTGATTCGGGCATGCGGGACCGCGCTGCGCAGAATGCGGCCATGCGCCATGCGAGGCACACGAATGTCGCTCGCATACACCGCGCCGCCCGTGACCTTATCGATGAGGTCGGCGCGCGCGGTGTTGTTGTCCGGTGGTGATTCCTTCCTCACGTCCAATCGGCGCCGTCGATGAGCTCCAACATGATCAGCACCGTTGCCGACTCAATCATGTCGGGCACCGCGTAGCCTTCTTCTGTCATGTTCTACCCCTTGATGTCCGTTTAGCCAAAATTTGTTTTAGGGATCATGGAGAAAATGTTGATCAATCGAATTCTTATGCAGTCTTTTTTCCCGTTAGCGCGAACCGCATTAATTCGAACCGGTCGTTGCCGAAATACATATCGTCGCTATTCACGAAAAATGTTGGGGATCCGAAACCGCCTCGTTCTATGATTTCATCGGTGTTCACGAATAGCTGTTTTTTGATTTCATCCATCCCGATGCGTTCAATGAACGCATCCCCGTCCATACCGACGGAAATTGCGATCTCCTTGAGTTCCGATTCTTGCGAGATGTCGCGTTTATCCGTCCAATAGGCCTTGAAGCAAGCGCCGGAATATGGACCGATTTTGTCTTCTTCGATGGCGACGAACGCACCCCGTAACGATTTTACGCTGTTGAGCGGCGAGACCGCCGTTGGGTTTTTTTCAATGTCCAGGTATCTCGCCCAGTCCGCCAGATCCTTTTTATAGTAATTGTCTTTCGGAGGAATTGGGTTGTCCCGGCGGTTGTAAACGCTGGGGTTTACCTTGTTGAAAACACCGCCCACTAAAAATGGCTTCCAAATTAGTTCGGCGTCATTGTCGGTGCAGAATGTTTCAATTCGGCTGTAGGCGTAATAGGTCCAGGGGCTAGAGTAATCGAAAAAAAATTCAACAGTGGCCATTATCTATATCTTTCTGAGGCTTAGAGGGTTTTATCGGAACAGCGTGTGCGTTAACTATATAGTAACCTATGGTGTGAGATTAAAAAGGTGGCGTTCAATCAACTCTATATGAAGTTGAATTTTGAGAGTCTACGACATTTTCATAACATTTGGCCTGCATTTGCAGGTAATTTTTCTTTGAGCGATAGATTTCGTCTCCGCTAAGACGCGGCGGCCAGCGAATCACCGGTTTCTCTCACTGTAGGACCCGTTCCCGCGACCGTGGTACGGCGCATGACGCGCCGGTGTTTGGTGGTGTCGAAGGGAGTGCCGCGATGCAGGATGCAGCGATTGTCCCAAATGATAAAATCGAACTGTCGCCATTTATGGACATACACAAATTCGGTTTGCGTCGATTTATCCACGAGATCGCGTAAAAGCTGGCGGCCTTTTTCTTCCGGCCACCCGATAATGTGCGATGCGTGCGAGCCGCTATAGAAATTTTTTCGCCCCGTTGACGGGTTTGTTCGTACTACCGCGTGGCGAACCGGGGGTACTTCCTTCAAGGCTTGTTTGGGTGCTTTATAGCCTTTCACTAGGGCGCGCGAATGCCCGTAATTATGTTCCGCGACCAATCCATCCAATTGGAGTCGTTCTGCTGCCGGAAGTAAGTCATAGGCGGTTCGGCAGGAGGCGAATTGCGTATCAGCGCCAATGGGTGGCACTTCGCGCCCGGACAGCATGGAACAATAGGCGGGCGTTGGCTTGAACGAACTGTCGGTATGCCACATTTCATTGCCGCTATTCGACTTCAGGCGTGTATGACCTTTCGGAAAAATTTCATTCGTACGGTAATCGATGTTGGTGATGTTCGCCACTGGGACGCCGCCATCGCCTTCGGGTTTGTAAACTGTTGTTTCCAAGGTGCCGAAACGGGCGCTAAACGCCGTTTGCGTTTCGTCGTCGAAACGTTGGTTGCGGAACACCAGGACCGAATACTTGTCCAGCGCAGCCTTAATTTCAGACACCACTGTGTCATCGACATTTGCTATCAGGTTGAGGCTGGTAATTTCAGCCCCAAAATAATCTGTTAGATTTTGAATGGTCAACGCCATGGCTGCGTCTCCTCTCGATTCCGTTCCAGATGTGGGAATTGAAGCAGGCGACGGTGCTTGATGCAAGCCAGAGTACCTAGTGGTTTGATTGAAAGGCTTGGTGTCCAAGAATTTTGTGAATCAAACCATTAACCTATTGATTTGGGGAGCGACTGATCAAAACGGATGGGCACCATCCGTTTCGGTATTGCCACTCGATCAAGCCATCGTTGCGAAGGTGGGATCAACGGGCCATACTGCCCTTCATCGTCGCCATGGCATTCAGCGCAAACCTCACAAGGAAATTTTAAATGTCCCCAAAACTTGGAATTGAGGATGCGTTTCCCGATATTACACTCAACCTCGTCGACGGTGGGACGCTAAGTCTGCCGGTCGGGCTGGATGCAAATTATAAGGTGGTCTTGTTTTATCGGGGACATTGGTGACCTTTCTGTCGCCGGCAGTTAGTCGGCTTCGAAAAGTTGAAAGCGGAATTTGATGCGTTGAATACGAAGATTGTCACAGCCAGTATCGATCCACTGGATAAGGCGCAAGAAGTGGCGAACGATGTGTCGTTTCCTGTTGGTTACGGCGCGACTCGCGAAATTGGCGATGCGATAGGCGCGTTTTGGGAAGAGCGGCGAGGATTGATTCAACCGTCTGAATTCATCATCGGCGCGGATAACAAGATTGTCACCAGTAGCTACAGCGATGGCCCGCTGGCGCGGATGGATGCTGCGGATGTTATCAAACTTATCAAGCTGTACGAGTCGCGAAAATAAGGCCGGCCATAGCTGGATTAAATACGAAGCGAACGAGATTTTGGTATGGAGATAACGCAACTGGCCAATGGCTTTGCGGTCGAAATTGGTGGGGTCAATTTAGCCGAGACGCTGAACGACGCTGCCTTCGATGCCATCAAGGCGTTGTGGATGGAAAATCGCGTTGTAGTGTTTCGGCATCAAACACTTAACGATGACGGTTTGGTCGCGTTCGCCGCGCGTTTTGGGCCCCTGTTTGTCCATGCGCAATCATCGCTTCTATCGTCGCGGCGTAAAGAGGTGATGGAGCTTTCCAATCTGGAAGATGTGGAAAGACCCGTCACCCATGAACTCGACTGGCATACGGATCAGAGCTATACGGCGCAACCGGTGTTTGGTACCATTCTTTACGGATTGGTGACGCCGGATGAAGGCGGTGAAACTCATTTCGCCGATCTCGCTGGTGCCTATGTTTCCCTGCCGGAAGAATTGCGGACGCGGATTGAGGACGCCACGGCTGTTTATTCCGCTGAACCGCGTCCAAAGGTAAGGGAGAAACCGCTTAACGCGGAAGAACGCTCCCGCATTCCCGATTGTGTTCACCCTATCGTTCGGACCCACCCTTATTTAAACCGGAAATCGATTTATCTTAGCCCGTTGCACATTCGAACCATTGGGAATTTACCGGAACCGGACAGTCTAAGTCTGTTAGGTGAATTGATTGAACACGCTGCGCAACCGGCACATCTTTACCGGCATCGTTGGTCGGTTGGGGATGTGGTCATATGGGACAATACTTCTGTCATGCATCGCCGCACATCGTTTCCATCTCATGAACGCCGCCACCTAAAACGGACGGGGTTCTATTTGCCCGACGAATTGGCGATACCTGTTTAATTTCACCTGTGAAACATCCAGGGAGAATTTAAATAGACGACCTCTTTAAATTATACGGTCCCCGATATCGGTTGTACGTGACGGTGACGGGAATATTGGCCGCCTTCACGATGGTCGTTTCCGGCACTATCGTGAACGTGGCAGTTCCTGATGTTATGGGCGCCTATGGGGTAGGGCAAAGCGAGGTTCAGCTTCTCTCGACAGCGTTCATGATCGCGATGACGACGGGACAATTGCTCAACGCCTGGGTGGTTGCGGTCGTCGGACAACGTTGGGGTTTCATCGGGACCTTAATTCTCTTTTTCTTCGGCAGTCTTGTCGCCGGGTTCGCCGATAATTTTGGGATGATCGTGTTGGGCCGCGTGTTGCAGGGGGCGGCGGCGGGGGTCATTCAGCCTTTGGTCATGGTGACGCTATTTCAGGCTTACCCCGAAGGCAAACGGGGCTCTGCGCTGGGGCTTTACGTGATGGGGCTTGTCGGGGCGGCGTCCGTTGGTCCTCCGGCAGGCGGGCTTTTGATCGAAATGTTTGATTGGCGGTATATCTTCTTTGCGCCATTGCTTCTCGTCCTTGTCGCCTTGCCCCTTGGCGCCCTATTTCTACCTTCTGTGCGAAGCAAGACACCGCCCGCATTCGATTGGATCGGCTTTATCCTGATTTGCAGCGCTTTATATTGTCTCATGACGGCGATCTCCAACGGGCCGCGCGAAGGGTGGGGCTCCAATTATATCGTGATGCTTTTTATCATCGGAATCGGCACATCCATCGCCTTTATCCAGTCGCAGCGGCGCGTGGGTTCGTCGATGCTCGATCTGTCGCTGTTCAGGTACAAGATGTTTGTCATAGCGGTTGTCGTCACGTCGTTCTCGGCGATTGGAAATTTTGCGTCGGTGTACGCAGTGCCGGTCGCCGCCCAGCTTGTGCAAAACATGACACCCTTTGAAGCCGGCCTTGCGTTGATGCCGTCGATGATGCTGGCGATGTTTATCATGCCGATCAGCGGGCGTCTGTCGGATAAAATTCCACCACATCTGGCCGTGATTACCGGGTTTGTCTTTCTGACGGCAGGCGTTGTGCCGTTTGCCTACGCCGATCCCAATACGTCTTTTATGATGATTGTGATTTACGGGTTGATTGGTCGGTGGGCGACGGCGTTTGTGCAACCATTCATCATGAATACAGCCCTGAATTCGCTGCCCGAGGACAAGCTCAATGCGGGTGGCGGAACGCTTAATTTCTGTCGTCAATTGGTGGGGTCGCTGGGCACAAATTTATGGGTTGTCTTCGTTGACCGGCGCATTGACTTTCACGCGAGTACGTTGACGGCGACACAAAGCTCTGCTGCGGCGACAAGCGCGGAATTGTTGCGTGGCGTTGACAAAATTTACCGCGAAGCGGGCGTGCCTGAAGCCGTCCATCAGGCAGGCGGGTTGCACTATCTTGGTCAAATCATTGAGGCCCAGGCCAATGTGCTTGGGTTTCAGGATGGTTTTTGGGTGCTTGCTGCATCCTACGCGATTGGTATCATTCCGGCCTGGTTCATGGGCCGGATGTATTACGAAAATAAACGCAAATAATCAGGGTTCTGCGGGCGGAACCACATAGCCAGATTTTTGACCCTGCAAGGTCGTACGCAACATGTGGCGCGGCTGGGAGGGATCGAAATCACCCAGCGCCAGATGCATTGTCGTGCGATTGTCCCAAGACACAAGATCGCCGACCCGCCATTGATGGCGATAGACGTTTTCCGGGCGGGTGGCGTGGCGGCACAGATAGTCGATGATCGGCGCGCTTTCCGCCCGGCTCATGCCATCGAAATGAGACGTGCGTTCGCTGACATAAAGCGCCTTCACGCCGCTGTCCGGATGGGTTCGCACACAGGGATGCGCGATGGGTGGATTCACTTTCAGCAATTCGACCATTTTCGCGGGATCGCGTTTTGCGGCACCCGACACAAGGGTGAAGTCGTATACTGATTGAAAGTCGTCAACGACACTTTTCATTTTGTCCGACAAGTCGTCATAGGCGCGGGCCATATTGCAAAACATGGTGTCGCCGCCCACGGGTGGCTTTTCGGTGCAATAGAGCATCGACGCGGCGGCGGGACGCCCGGTATAGGAATAGTCAGAGTGCCAGTTCCGGCCGGCGTTCCGGCTTTGTGACGGTTGCCCCTTCTTTGGCTTGTTTGTGACTTCGAGAAGTTCGGGATGACCGTCAAGCCGTTCGTGCGGCGTCGCGGCGTGGTCATCAAGCGCACCAAACCGCAGTGAAAACGCGATGTGCTGTGCTGGCGTCAGCTCGAGGCCGCGAAATACGATGACATGGTGTTCCCGCCACGCGTCATGGATCGCCTCGACCTCTGAATTGGAGAGGTCGCCAACGATGTTAACACCGTAAATTTCGGCGCCAAGCGCATGCGATAGCCGGTTCGTTTCCATGTTTAACCGACCTCCGCATGGATCCTGTCGTGCAAGACTTGCAAGGCGTCTAAGATAGCGTCAACGCTGCGCGCGCCCGACTGAAAAACCGCTGTCGCGTTCAACGCGACGCTATCGAAGCCCATTGCTTTGAGATCGGCGGCGCGGGCCGCCACCCGGTCGGGTTCGGCGTAGAACGTTTTGCCTTGTTCGTCGCCGGGCCGAGGCGGCGAGGCGATCATGCTCTGCCAGCCAATTGCGTCCGGGTTGCGCCCGGCGGTGACCGCGGCTTCACGGATAGCGTCCATGGATCGTTTTGCGAAATCCGCATCGGTTACCCGGCTCGCCAACCAACCGTCGCCGTATTTACCAACTCGCCGGAACGCTGGTGGCGTGTTGCCGCCCACCCAAATTGGCAGATCTGCGCCTTGCGGAGATTTAGGCTCCATCGCCATGGCTTCGGCGCTGTAATAGGTGCCGTCGAAATCAATCTGTTCGTCCCGCCAACACGCCCGGATGAAATCAATCGCTTCATCCGTCCGTTTGCCACGGTCCTTGAAATTTTCATCCAACGCGTCAAATTCCGAGGCTTGCCAACCAACGCCAACGCCAAGCCGCGCCCGGCCACCAGACAGCAAGTCGAGCGTGCTGAATTGCTTGGCCACCAGAGCGGGTTGGCGTTGCGGCAACACCAGAACTTCCGTGCCAAGACCGATCCGTTCGGTGACGGCGGCGGCGAAAGACAACATTGCCACCGCTTCAAGGACGGGCATTTTGGCGGTGTAGTATGATTTATCGCGGCCCTCGATATCGTATCCCATGATGACATGGTCATAGATATCGAGTTGATCATAGCCGATGTCCTCAACGCCTTTGGCCATCCGCGCCACTTGTGCGGGACCTTCGCGATAGGAGATGGCGGGAAATTCAACGACCAGTTTCATGGTTTATCTCCAGTTTAGGTCCGCCAATCCGTACCGACGGCGCGTTCCAGCTTACGGATCATCGCGGGCCATTGCTGGTTCTTGGCGGCGGAACCGCCGGCACCGAACAGCTTCTTACCCATCATGATGGTGTAGTCCTGGACCTCCTGCGATGGCAGTTGAAGTTCGCGGCCACAGCTTAGAATATCCACTTGATATTGGCAGGCGGTCTCCATGCGGAACATCCAGAAAAACGCTTCCGCGATTGTTTCCCCAACCGTAAGAAGCCCGTGGTTGCGTAGAACCAAGACCCGCCCGTCGTCAAGATGCTTCACAAGGCGTTCGCGTTCATCATGATCCAAGGCGACTGATTCGTACTCATGGTACTTAACGAAGCCCAACACGGTCAGTGCTTTTTGATGATACGGGAGTAATCCTTCCTTCATACAAGCTACGGCGTTTCCCGCGCGGGTATGGGTGTGAAGCACGGCGTTTAGCTTTGTCTCCGACATATGAATGGCGGAATGAATGGTGAAGCCAGCCGGGTTGATAGGATAGTCGCTGTCGCCAATCGTGTTGCCGTCCTCATCGACTTTGATGAGGGAGGACGCGGTGATCTCGCCAAAGAGTACGCCATAGGGATTGAGTAGGAAATGATCTGTGCCGGGCACGCGAAGCGAAATGTGCGTGCCGAAAAGATCGCTCCAGCCATAATGTTCCACCAGTTGGTAACAGGCTGCGAGGTCGCATCGCGCCTCCCATTCTTCCGGGCTGTATCCACTTGGCACTTGACCGTATTTGCTGAGACCTGCTGACGACATGGGTATTCCTCTCGATTTCGAAATTAGACTAAGGTTTAGGTTACGCCGACTTGGCGTTGTCGGGAATGGTTAGGGAAATAACGGCGGCGATGATTATGGCGCCGGACAGAATTTGGAAGACGTATTCAAGCCCCCAGGCGTCGGCGATGAGCCCGCCCAGGATCGGCACGGCCATAGCGAACAAGGATTGCGTCCCGAACAACAGGCTAACCATCGATCCACCAAGTTGTGGCGGCGTCATATCCAACGCCCAGCTTTGCAAAACAGGGCGAACGGCGAAGACAAACACGCCTGATAAGCCTACGACCACAAGAAGGACTGGCAACGATTCAATCCACGGTAAGGTGAACATGATGATGGCGGAACCGATGAAGCCTATCATAAGGATTGGCCGACGCCCAATCCGGTCGGAAAGAATACCTGCAAAGGGCGTGGTTACGGCACCGGTGGCTTGTGAAACCATAACCAGGACGCCTAGCCAAAACGGATCAGAATCGAAGGCGGTGACGAAATACAATGGTAAAAAGGTACGCAGTCCAACTTGGGAGGTGCCCCGAAAGCCGGACATTATGCAAACCTTCCAGGTGTTCGCCTGACAAATTAGCCCGCGCATCCCGATCATATAGGCGCGCATGCCCCCATGGCGAGAGCTGACGGGGTTGGACGCCCCGGTCCGACCGAATACCAAAAGCATCAAACATGCGCCGATGAGCGGAACGGTGCCGCCCGCCGCCGCTGTCCCCTGCCAACCGATAATTGAAATCATCACGCCCGCCGCCATGGGTGCCGCCGCGTCGCCGATGCTCGCGCCGACCGTATGAAAGGACAACGCCAATCCGCGCCGATCCGCATAGGCCGATGACAGAAATGAAATGGCTGCAGGGTGCCATAATGTATTCATCGCGCCAACGATGCCGATGAACACGGCAAGCATCCAGAATTCTGTTGCCCATCCTATGGCGATCAAGGCAAAGCCGCAAAAAACCAAAGCCGTAAGTTGGCACAGACTGCCCTTGCCGGTGACATCGACAAGCACGCCGCTGGGGATGTTGATGGCGAAGGCGCAGGCATGGACGATGGACGCAAGCATGCCAATTTCAGCATAGCTCATGCCGTACTCATCCTTAATGAATGGCAGTAGCAGATAGAAAATCGCCAGGCTCCAATGCAAGGAGCCGTGCGACCCGGCGATGACAAATAGTGGCGCGCGGTCTCGCCAGCCCAGGGGGCTTTGCGCTTCGGCTGTACTCATTCAGATCGTCCAGATTTTTATATTATTCAGTTTCTTCTTCCGGAATCAGCGACAACGATGCTGAATTCATGCAATATCGCAATCCGGTTGGCGCTGGTCCGTCAGGGAAAACGTGCCCCAGATGTGAATCGCAACGTGCGCACAGGGCTTCGACGCGGCGCATGAAAAGGCTGTTGTCTTCTTCTTCTTCGACAGCCTCCGGCGCGACCGGCGCATAAAAACTGGGCCACCCCGATCCGGAATCGAATTTAGCGTTGGAGGAAAATAGTGGCGCGCCACAACCAGCGCACGCATAGACGCCTTTGTCTTTGCAGCCATCATAGATTCCAGTGAAGGGGGGCTCGGTGCCCTTTTCCCGGCAGACATGATATTCCGCCGGCGTTAATTTTTCGCGCCATTCTGCGTCCGTTTTTACAATTTTATTGGTGTCCGCCATCTTTCATCCTCTCGGCACCCGAGCAGCGGCGCACCGTTATAGGTTCGCGCACTGTCAAGAAACCCATGCATTTAATTGTTAACGATACCAAGTTCGTCAAGGTGGGACACGGTGTTTGTCAAATTATTCCGCCCAACGGCCTAAAGGTCCTGCCGCTACAGCCCTGTTAGCGCTATGTGTTGCGAACCGGTTGCGCTGTTGGCGGGTGGCTTGGTCTTATTACAATATAAGGTGGCGACGAGGGCCAAACACGCAGCGGTGATGGCGGCCGCAAGTCAATTCGGTGCCACAGCAATCAAAACAATCAACAGGCCGACGCTCATCGTCGACAGCGCCATGCACTCTGCGCGCTGCAGAATAACGCCGTGCTGGGACCAAGCCGCAAGAGGTGCCTCCATTTAGGATGATTGTACAGCCAGGCCCGGCATCGTGGCGAGCTGCGCGATAATGCTTACAAGGCGATCAATAGAAACACGGTTGTCGGCATGCCCGGCACGACTGCGCCAATCCTGCCCAGGCCGACATGCGTCGACCCGCATACAATAACTGCATAGCGCGTTAGGCCCTTTAATTAAAGGGATCGAAGGCGTGTCGATTGTCGGATCCTGATCGGTCGCCACATTCATGTGCCTTCACCCAATTCATTTCTGGCGGTTAAGTGCCAGGGCATAAAAGCAGATAGGGGTTAACGATGGTTTAACGCGATGATCACGGATTTTTTGCGCGTGGCATGTTCATGTATCCGTCGCGGCGTTGCGGCAGTTTCTTGCCTAATATACGGGACGCGACGACGGTGCGGAGAATTTGAGTCGTGCCGCCGCCGATGGTGAACATTCGCGCGTCGCGCACCATACGTTCCAGCGGGTTGTTGCGGGAATAGCCGCTGGCGCCAAAAACCTGTAACGCGTCATTGGCG
This sequence comes from Alphaproteobacteria bacterium, assembly GCA_028822585.1. Lineage (GTDB taxonomy): Bacteria > Pseudomonadota > Alphaproteobacteria > UBA8366 > JABJJH01. The sequence goes on from JAPKDL010000001.1 coordinate 97,990, forward strand.
ACCCGGATCGCCATCTCCGAGGTGAATATTTTCGCCTGCGCAGCTTCGTTGGCGTCGGGGAAGCCCGCGCCCGCCTTGCCTGCGGCCTTGTAACAAAGCGCCTCGGCGGCGGCCAACTGGACCGACATATCCGCTAAAATCCACTGCAATCCCTGGAATTCATCGATAGGGCGGCCAAATTGTTCGCGGGTGTGGCTGTACTCCAGCGCTAATTCATAGGCGCCTTGCGCGATCCCGAGCGCGACCGCTGCGGCTCCGACCCGTTGGCTGTTATAGGCGTTCATCAGTCCAGCGAATCCGCGACGCAATCCTTCGGGTGGGATGATCATCATCGATTCGGCAATTTCCAAATCCTCGAAATAGATTTCCGCTTCCGGAATGCCGCGTAGCCCCATGGTCGGTTCTCGATCGCCGATGCGCAGGCCTTTGGGTGTTTGCGTATTTGGATCACGAACGGCGAGAAACCCTGCGATTCCGTTTTCCATGCCGTTTTCAAAAACGCGCGCGAAGATCAAATGAAGCCGTGAGACGCCGCCACCGGTAATCCAGTGTTTCTTACCGTTTATAATGTACGCATCGCCTTTCTTGTCGGCGCGGGTCGTCATTTCGCTAGCGGCGCTACCTGCGTCCGGTTCGGTGATGCAAATTGCGGGTTTGTCGCCGGACAGGACGATTTCAGCCGCCATTTTGCGTTGCGCGTCGTCACCGTATTTCATGACCGCGCTGATTGCCCCCATGTTGCATTCGACGGCGATGCGTCCGGTAACGCCACAGACTTTCGCCATTTCCACAATTAGAATCACGGCGTCCAGAAAGGAACGGCCCTGTCCACCGAGTTCCTTGGGAATTGTGATGCCGATAAACCCAGCGTCCTTCAATGCTTGGACATTATCCCAGGGATATTGTTCGGTTCGGTCAACTTCAGCGGCGCGGGGTGCGATGACATTTTGCGCCAGATCGCGGGCGCGGGCTTGGAAGTCGATTTGATCCTGACTTAATTGGTACATGAAGCTTGGGCCTTGTTGTTCGGGTTGTTGACGGGCGAACCGAGATCCGACCTTTGTCGATGACTTATACACGCGGCAACAATTTGTACATCGCCCGCGTCCCTGATTGCTGCAAGGTCTCGACTTTTGTGCCTCAGCGGCGTAATTCACGCACATATACATGAAGCGAATTTGGTTTGCGACGGGAAGGCACCATACATGCGAAATTACAAATTAGCCGCAATCCCCGTTGATGGTATCGGTCCGGAAGTGATCGACGCCAGGATTAAAGTGCTAAAGGCACTACAGGCGTGCAGATGCGATTTCCAAATTTCGTTGCAGCACTTTTGATTGGGGCTCGGACTATTACCGACGTAATGGGCGGATGATGCCGGAAAACGGACTCGATCAAATTCGCAATATGGATGCGATTTACTTTGGCTCCGCAGGTGCCCCGGACGTTCCTGATCACATCACCTTATGGGGGTTTCGGTTGGCCATCTGCCAGGGTTTCGATCAATACGCCAACGTCCGACCGGCGCGCGTTTTGCCCGGCGTGTCGTGTCCGCTGGCGGGATATGGACCCGGTGATGTCGACTGGATCATCGTGCGGGAAAATTCCGAAGGCGAATATGCCGGGGTCGGAGGCCGGGCGCATCAGGGACATGATGCGGAAGTTGGCATGGATGTGGCGGTGTTCACCCGCAGCGGCGTTGAACGGATCGCCCGGCTCGCCTTTGATCTGGCGCGTACCCGGCCGCGAAAGTTATTGACGATGGTGACGAAGTCAAATGCACAACGTCATGGTATGGTGATGTGGGACAGTGTCTTTGAAAAGGTGCGCCTGGATTATCCCGACGTGACGATGGATAAAATGTTGGTCGACGCGACGCCGGCCGATTTGGGTGGAACGGCGACCACGGCGGATGTGACTTCTGCAGTGATCGCGGCGATCAATCAGGAAAACGAATAAGCGTTGGCAAGACATGGCGAGCAAAAAACACATTGAACGGATTGAGGCCGCGCTCGGCGCCGGCGACATTCAACGCGCTCTTAAAATGTGTGACGCGCGGTTGCGGAGCCGCCCTGGCGATTCTGCAATCAAGCTTTTACAAGGGCGCGCGCTTCTGGCCGCTGGGGAATTTCAAGCGGTCGTAGACAGCCTTGCGGCGTTAACCGTGCAGTCAACGGCATCGGCGGATGCATTCTTAATGCATGCCTTTGCACTTGTTCAGATGGAACGGACAGAAGCGGCGTTTGATTTGGTTAAATCCGGATTGACCGCGCACCCTGCACATGGCGAATTGCTTCAATACGCTGGATTGTTGACGGATCAATTAACCCAACCTGTGGAGTCCGAAGTCTATTTTCGGAAATTGACGGCATTGGAGCCGGAACGTGGCGATGCGCATCTGGGGTTGGGCAATGCATTGCAACGCCAGGGCCGGGATGATGAGGCGCTCGGTTCTTATAAGGCGGCGGCGGCGGTGGATCCAGGAAACCCGGCGCCCCTGGTGAATGTCGCAAATTTGCTGGGGAAGCAGAACGACCAACCCGGCGCGCAAGCCGCATATAGGGAAATATTGGAATCCTTCCCCGAACGGCGCGACGTCAGTGCAAATTTAGGCGCGTCACATGTGCTTTCCCGAGACTATGAGGCCGCCGTGGCGGCGTTCGATGCTTACCTTCAGGCGTTTCCAGATGATTTTGAGGCATCGTTGTCGCGGGCGAAGGCGATGTTGAAAGGTGGAGATGCCGCGGAATCGGCGCGTGCTCTTGCTGGGATGATGACCCGCTTTCCCGACAACCCCAAAGTCTGCCCCGAACTCATCAACGCCTGTCTGTCTATGGGAGAGCCGACAGCGGCGATATCGTATCTCGACGCCTATCTGAAACGGTTTCCGAAATCGGCGGATGCGTATTCCAGCGTGCCTATTCTTCATGCAGCGCTGCATCCCGGGAATTCCGAAGACGGCGTGGCGGCATTGGAGGCGGAAATTAAGGCTTATGATTTAACGTTACCGCCACATTACGCCGATACGCCAGCGTTTTTTGACGCTGTATGTACCGCGGTTTATGCGCATCCTAGTCTGATGGATGCGCCGCCGGAACACGCCACACGGGCGGGATTGCACACGGGTGACCTCGCCAAGGTGCCCGTGGCGCCCGCCATCGCTGACCTCATTAGTGCAATAAAGGGGTGTGTGCATGATTATGCGGAATCGGACGCGGGTCGCGGCAATCGTTTTTTCGATGGACTGGATCTGGCGACGGCAGGCTTAAACATGTGGGCGGTGGTCATGCGGGAAGGGGGCCATCAGGAACCGCATATTCATCCAACGGCCCGAATTAGCGGCGTTGTGTACGGAAAGGTGCCGGATTCCATTCAAGAAAACGTAGCGCGAGGCGGCAATACGCGTGCCGGTTGGATTGAATTCGGTCGCCCCCACGCGGATTTCCATCAGCCGGAGTCATTACCTGTGACCTTAATGCAACCGGTGTTGGGGCGGATCGTTCTTTTCCCATCCTATATGTATCATGCGACCGTACCCTTAAACGGAACAGAACACCGCATAAGTTTGGCGTTTGATATCGTGGGGTGACAGGTTTGCATTCCGTTGGAGGCGATCGAAATAAAGGGGGCATGACCTTAGTGTGGCAATAATGCAACATTGTTTTGCAGACTCGGAATCTGCTCGTGTGTTAAGTTGACAGTCGATAGGGCGTGATCATAGTTTCATCACATAGTCATAAGGTCCGTTGGGACTGAACGGGCTCTAGGCATGTTGCCGATTTAAATTATAATTAACAGGTTTGGAGAAATATCATGACGTCTCGCGTTTCGCTACTTAGCAGCACGGCTATCGCCGCTGCGGCTCTTGTCTTCGCTGGAGCGCCTTCGTCGGCGGCCAGTCTCGACGCCCTTGAAAAGCGCGTAAAGGCGCTTGAAAAATCGGGCGCGGGCAAGTCGGTCTCACGTGCGAAGTCGACCATGAAGTTTAAGGTTAGCGGTCAAATCAACCGCGCTATTCAGATCGCCGATAATGGTCTCACCAGTGAAGTTCGCCACGTAACCAACACGAACTCCCAGAACAAGCTCCGCTTTTCGGGCACAGGCAAGCTCACCGACGACCTGAAGATTCAAGCCTACGCCGAAATTGGCAACAACGACTCCGGCACGAGCAGCCAGACAATCCAATCCGCGGACGTGGGTGGCAACACGGGTTTCGGATCCACGCGTTTCATGGAACTGCGCATCTCCAGCAAGTCCATGGGTAAATTGTATCTTGGCCATGGTGGTGATGCTACGGATGGAATTATCGCTGGTGGTAATCTCTCCGGTTTAGGCGTTGCGATGAGTGGCGGCGCTGACGAAGATCTGCATTTCGGAAGCGAATCGTTTGTTACCACCGGCGGTACAGTGGTTGGGGCGGTGAAATCGTTTAACGACGAATTTGATGGTACGCGTCAAGATCGTATTCGGTATGACACGCCCAGCTTTGGTGGGTTTAAGGTAATTGTGAGTCATGCGAATGATGACAAGGTTGCTGTTGGCCTAAAGTATGGCGGCAACTTTAACGGCGTTAAAGTCAAAGCTAATTTTGGCCTTGACCAAAATGAGGCAAATGCTGATCGCAATGTCACCAAAGGTTCACTTGGTGTCTTGCTTCCCATGGGCTTGAACTTCCAGTTTGCTGCTGGTGAAAAAGATCTTGATACTTCTGGTCGTAATGACCCAACGATGAAGTACTATCGTGTCGGGTATCGTTTCAAAAATGCTGACATGGGTGAAACACGTATCGGTGTTTCCTTGCATGACAATGATGATCAAGCGGCGAATGGCGACTCATACCAATCTCTAAATTTTGCGGTTGTACAAGTCATCGAGCCACTGGGTGCGGAACTGTATGCCGGTTATAGCAATCTTAGTTTGACAAGGACGGCTACGGCTAATATCGAAGATATCGATGTTGTCACCGTTGGCCTCCGGGTGAATTTCTAAGATTGAGATAGCAGAAAAGTTATGCGGACTATCTGGTTGGTAGGGCTTATCTTGATCACCTTTGGTGTGACAGGTTGTCAAAAACTGAAGTATAAGACCTACCTTCCACCAGAATATCGTGGGGACGACAGCGATCGAGACCCTAGTGTTCCTGGGTTACTTACTGGCAAGTCTGGTGAATACACGGTTTATGGAAAATAGATCGCATAGTGAAATTAAGGCCAGCTCTTCGGAGCTGGCCTTTTTTTATGCGTGTGAAATGTACAATAAATTTAGACGCCGACCCCCTCAGGACGCAAAACGAACAATAACGACAGGCAATGAAAATTGATTGCGTCAGTCGCCTTCACGCCGCCATGCTGCAGCGGTTCCGCCGAGCGCGAGAAGCAGAACCAGAAAGGCGGGCAATAGCGATATCTTATCGACGCCGGTGACAATGTAATCGCCGTTCGCGATAAGCCCGATCCAATCTCGCCCCTGCGTCGGACGTCCTTTTGTGATTCTTCGCAGTTTGGGCTTATTTGTTGTTCCCGCCGCAGACAGCCACAGCAAGCCGCCACCGGTCGCCTTTGCGACGGGCCTCATAGTGCGATCTGTTGCGCGAATGTCTGCGAATTCCAATGAATTCAGTGACCCCGAATTCGTCATTGCCGTTTGGTCGCCGTCAGATATTTCGTATAGACCGGTTTGCGTGACGGGCACGTCTGCGCCCCATTCACCATCGCGGCGGCGGGTAAGCTTTATGGTTTTTCTCTGACCGTTCGGTGATTGCAGCGTGATGCTTTTGTTGTCATCGTCAATGTTCCGTCGAATGATTTCCAATGTGTCGCCGCGCATTTTGGCGCTTAGTTTATTTTCTTCGAGCTCAGGTTCTTTCATAAGCCAATGGGCGAGGCGTCGAAGTAGTTCGGCTTGTGGTCCACCGCCCTCAAAGCCCCGTGACCAAAGCCAAATATGATCACTGTTTAATTGTGCGACGCGGCCTTTACCGACCCGATCCAATATTAGTAACGGCTTGTTGTCGAGTCCCGCCATGACGACATGGCCACGTTTGGTGGTCACATCAATCTGACGAAACCACCGTCCCCATTCCGGCTTGGAGGATTCGTCTCCCACTAAGCCGGATGTCACCGGATGACGTCGTCCAACCGCGGTAATGGACGGTTTAAAGGGTTTTAATTGGACGTTGCCTGTCGGTTCGCCGGGTAATATGGCGCCCAGGGGGCTGTGGTATATGCTAAACGAGTCAGCGAATGCGGGCCCTGCCGCCTCCAGCAATGCGCCGCCACCTTTGATGTAGTCGACGACGTTTCCAAAATAACTGGATGGCAAAATGCCGCGAAGTTGGTAACGGTCCAGAATGACGAGATCGAAATCACCAATGCGAACTTCAAAGAGTTCCCGGATAGGAAAAGATATCAGCGATAATTCATTGAGGGGCGTACCGTCATGTTTTTGGGGTGGGCGCAATATTGTGAAATGTATTAAATCGACGGATGGGTCTGATTTTAAAAGGTTCCGCCATGTCCGTTCTCCGGCGTGCGGTTGACCGGATATAAGCAATACGTTCAGTCGATCCCGGACGCCGTTGATGGAAACGACAGCGCTATTGTTGCGGCTACTTAATTCACCGGGCTTCGCGTCAATCGCCAATTCAAACATCGTTGCGCCAGCATGCTCCAGTGTGAACGGGGCCGTGAAATCTGCGCCAATCGGTGCCGAAATTTCTTGCTGTTCGCCACCATCGCGCCGAAGCGTCAAACGAACGTGTCCACTTTTCATGTTGGAATCTTCGATACGCAGCGTCATTTCCAGGGGTTTGCCGACGATGCCAAAGCTTGGTGCTTTTTTAACCACTAATCGCCGGTCGTATTCATTGCGATGACCGGTCAGGAGCGTGTGAATTGGACCCGCCAGTTCATTCGGCGATTTGGGAACGTCATGGATTTGACCATCGGTTATGACAACGGCGCCAGCGAATCGACGTTTAGGTATATCGCGCATCGTGTGGGCGAGGTCTGTGAATATATTGGTTCCGTCTGCGGCATCGGAGACCCCGTCATGCCGGACGCGCACCACACGGAGTTCCAGGGAATCCTTGTAGGCGGCGGCTTGGGTGATAATGAACTGGAAGGCGCTGTTGAGCGCCGACAGTCGGTCGCCTGTCTGTTGACTCGGCGTTTCGTCCAAAACGACGACGCCAATATCCTTTAGGGGTTTACGCTGTTCTTCGACCAAGGCAGGGTTCAACAATGTTAGGATAAGAACGGCAAAAGTTAAAAACCGTAAGGACCAGCCCCGCGCCTGTGACCAAACCGCCAAGCCGGTATACAAAAGCGCGGCACCGCTAAGTCCTAAAATCAGCTGCCAGGGTATAAGGGGCACGAATTCGATGCCGATCCAACTCACTGTGTATCACCCAACCGTTCCAGGATCGCAGGGACATGGACCTGATCGGACTTATAATTGCCCGTCAACATGTACATCACGAGATTAATGCCAAATCGGTACGCCATTTCCCGTTGTTGTTCGCCGCCGGGCACCACGGGATGGGTGCGTTGACCGGTTGGGTCCATTGCCCAGGCGGCGGCCCAATCATTGCTGCCGACGATGATGCCGGAAACACCGTCGTTCAGTCGTTCGCCGGATCGTTCCACCCAGAGGCGACCCCCCGCCCAGCGGCCGGGAAAATCCTGAATAAGATAAAACGACTTCGTCAGAATGTGGTCGGGGGAAACCGGGACCATTGGAGGTATATCCAGCCCTACTGTCAGATTTCGCAGGTTGCGCCCCATATCACCTGAGAGGCTGCTGCCGTAAATTTGATTACGCAAATCAAAAAATATGGTGCCGCCCCCGGCAACGTATTGATTCAGCCGCTGTATTGCTCGTCGGGATGGGCGGGGTTGGCTGTCGGTGATCGGCCAATAGATCATGGGATAAAAAGACAGTTCATCGGATTCCAAATTGACGCCAACCGTAAAAGTGTTCTCCACCGTCGATCGGCGGTCCATAATGACGCTTAATCCGGATAGGCCATTATGGCTGATTTTATCCACTTCCTTATCGCCCGTTAGCACGAAGGCGAGGCTGGTGCGTTTTACGGCGTCCAGCGTTTCACCGGCATTAGATTGCTTGCTGGTGACGGCCATGGCGCCGAAGGCGACGGCCAGAAACAAGATTGACGTATGACGCCGCGTCCAGGATGGCGTCAGACCTCGTAGCGCCAGGGTTATGAAGGCGTCGATGATTAACAAGATAAACGCTGATACCAAAATCCAGGGTTTAAGATCGATTTCCCGCTCTTGCGCATAGGGTTCGCCGACAATGCCCTGGGGCAGCGATCCCAAGGGCAGTAGTTTAAGGTGGGGTCCCAAATTCACAGCGCGCCGAACCGCTTCAAAACCGTATAAGCCCGGCGGGTGCGCGGGGCCGATATCGACATATCCATGTGCGGGAATGGCGTTCGTCGCAGCTGCGGGTTTTGTTGCGCGGCCGAAACCATCCAAAACCTCGACTGGGGGGAGGGGACGTTTCTTTCGATCTATGTCGCTGAGGCTTCCACTCATCGCGACGATCCGTTGCAGCATATCCACAAAGAGCCCCGAAAGCGGCAAGGTTGTCCAAGCTGCATTGGAGGTCGTATGCACCAAAACCAACCGACCGTCACCCAGCCGCGCCGCGGTCACCAGGGGCGTGCCATCGTTCAGGCGCGCCCAGGTTTTATCGTTCAGGTCCAGGGCCGGTTGCGCCAACACTTGTTTTGATACGGTGACGTCAGGCGGAATGGTCAAGTTGGCGAAAGGGCTGTCTTGATCGAACGGCGCCAATTGGGTCGGTTTAGTCCACAACATTGCGCCGCCAAGGGTCCGCCCGCCCCGACGCAGCGCCGTCGGTGCCAGCGTGTCGGTTTTGTTTTGCGCCATACGGGGGCCGGCGAAACGCAGCACCATGCCGCCCTTCTTTATCCAGTTTCGCAGCTGTTCGGATTGCGTCGAATCAATAGGCGCGCTATCGGGGATGACGATAACGGAGAGCGACATTTTCAACAGGGTTTCAAGCGGGCTGATCGTCACTTCGTTGAAAGGCGCCAGGCCGCGTTCAAGGTAATATGTCTGGGACAGCAAGGACGGGTTGTTATCGGCGCGTTGCGCAGACACAAGCCCAACGGGCCGCCGCCGCCAGCGTTCATCGGTTAAAATGACACTCGCCGCAGTTGGTTGGTTTTCCAATTCAAAACGCGCAATTTCGTTGCGTAACTCCAGGGGCATGTCGATCTTGACGGTCGCGTCTTGTTTGTCGTCCGGAAATGATACGGGTTCGTGCGCCAGTAACCGTCCGTCACTGGCGATCGCGCGCAGGTTAGATAGGGGGCCGCTATCCGCCGTTGATGCGCGGCTGACCGTGACTGTCAACTTGCCGCCCTTGCTGCTCGGTGCGCGCAGCACCAACGGAAGCGCCGTGGCATCAGGTGTCAGGACCCGAAGGGTCCCGCGCCGCTGCAGAGATTTGATGATGGGGTTGACGAATTCATCGCCCAGGCCATCGTTCAGCCAAATCGTGGCTGCCGGTCCCTGGAAGCTCAGGCCTTGAACAGCAGTCAACGCCGCGGCGCGATGGGTTGGCCACGGCTTTGGCGTCATGGCAGCTGCGAAAATGCGCGCTTCGGATGCACGCAATTGGCCGGTGGCTGCCGGTAGCCGTCCATCCAATTGAGGCGCGGTGGGAATTAGGACAACCGGGCGGTTTTTGCGGTCTGCCTGATCTATGAATTGTTGCAACACCCCCTGTCGCGTGGACCAGTGATGCGCCGCCGCCCAACCGTCATCAACAATCAGAATCAACGGACCCTGGCCCCTCAATTCCTTGTTTGGGGTCAATAAGGGGTGGGCCAGTGCGACAATCAGTAAGGCGGCGGCGAGCAATCGAAGCAGCACCAGCCACAAGGGCGATGCGGCGGGTGTTTCTTCAGGGACGCGAACGCCCATTAAAATCCGGATCGCTGGAAATGGAATTAGTTTGGCTGCTGGCGGTGTTATGCGTAGGAGCCACCAAAGTATGGGCAGAATCAAAAGTGCTCCCAGAACCCAGGGGGACGTAAAGCCCAGGAGACCGAGGTTCAACATTGCTATTGGCGGTTGGTTTGCGGTGAAAGCGCTGCATAAAGCGCCAGGAGAACAGATTCGGGTGAATTGTCGGTGCGGTGGGTTAAAAACCCCCACCCGGCGCGCCGGGTGATATCACGCAAAGTGTCGCGATGATCGGCCAATCGATTCCGATAGGCGGCGCGCGCTGATTGGGCGCGCCCCAGCAGATACTCGCCTTCCGCTTCCATACCCTGAAAGCGGACCCGCCCGGTGAACGGCAGCGTTTCTTCCGCCGGGTCGAGTATTTGCACTATCTGACCCGATGCGCCGCGCGTGGCGAATTGTGCAATTGTGTCGTTAATTTCCTCTAAAGGCGACAGGCAGTCCGTAAAGATTAGTATTTGTGCGTAACGCGGCAAAGGTTGGAACGCAGGTAGGCTTTTATCCGTGTTTTCCTGCTCTAACAATGATTCCGCCAGGCGGTCATAGGCGCTTCGACCGGATCGTGCGGAGACGCCGCTGCCCAGTAACGTAAAGCGTTCACCCGCTTGCACTAATAAATATGCGGTGGCCAGCAGCAAGAGTGCGGCGCGGGATGCTTTGGTGGGAAGGCTTGGCGTGGATACGTAATGCATGGAGGGGGAGGCGTCACACCATAACCACATGGTTTGCGCCGCTTCCCATTCCGATTCGCGGACATAAAGACGGCGGGATTTTGCTGATTGGCGCCAATCGATGGCGGATGCGGTGTCGCCTGTTTCATGGCGCCGGAATTGCCAAAAAGTTTCTCCCTGACCGACTCGGCGTCGACCGTGCACGCCTTGTGACACCGTTGACGCCACTCTTTGTGCGGCAATTAACAATGCGGGCAACTGGGCGGCGATGGTTTCGGCATGGATCTTTATGTCCAACGCCGGATCTTCAGTCATCTTGGATTACGGGTTGTTTATAGGGGCCGCGGCGCTGGGTCATCATAGGCGCGTCATCGTAGGGGGTCGCAAAGACTGTCGATGATCATATCTATTGTTGTCCCTTCGGTCCGGGCGATAAAATTCAGCGCCATACGATGTCGCAAAACGGGTTTCGCCAGCGCCAGAACATCATCGACGGATGGGGATAGTCGACCTTCCAACAAGGCGCGCGCGCGGCTGGCTAACATAAGCGCCTGACTGGCGCGTGGGCCAGGTCCCCAGGAGACGTTTTCGATGACAGCGCTGATATCGCTGGTTTCCGGGCGCCCGGCGCGCACGATGTGGAGTATGGCGTCCACAACGCTTTCGCCGACTGGAATTTTGCGCACTAATTTTTGGGCTGCGATCAATTTGGCGTCATTGAACACTGTTTCGACATGATCTTCGTTGACGCCTGTCGTCGCCAGCATCATGTGACGTTCGGCCGTGTCATCAGGGTAGCCCACGTCAATTTGCATCAGGAACCGGTCAAGCTGCGCTTCAGGAAGTGGATAAGTGCCTTCTTGCTCCAAAGGATTCTGCGTCGCCAAGACGTGGAATGGTTTCGGCAAGGGATGATACGCGCCCGCGATGGAGACCCGTCCTTCCTGCATGGCCTGCAACAACGCCGATTGGGTTCGGGGACTGGCGCGATTTATTTCATCGGCCATTAAGAGTTGACAGAACACCGGACCTTTTAGAAAGCGAAACGATCGTGCACCATCGTCAGACTCTTCCAGAACTTCGGACCCTAAAATGTCGGCGGGCATTAAATCTGGTGTGAATTGGACGCGACCATCGTCCAAGCCCAGAACCTGACCTAGTGTTTCAACCAGCCGGGTCTTACCAAGACCGGGAACGCCAATCAACAGTGCGTGTCCGCCTGACAACAAGGTGATGAGGCTGAGATCGACAATATGAGCTTGCCCGAAGATGACCCGTCCGACGCTTTCACGCGCGCGCGCTAACAGATGACCAAGCTTTTCGATTTCGTTCAGAATACCCGAATCGTCCGGCGCAGTTGCTGGATCGTTCTCCAATGTGTCCAATCCTTTCCTCCCGAGTGTTGCATGACCCGATGCTAATTGTAAGGATGGTGGCGTGAGGTATTCCACGCAAGCCTGGAATGATGGTAATCTTGGAAAAATGAACGAAAATGACCTGACATCGATTGATCAAATTGCGACAGCGCGCGCTGCGGGCGTCGGCGCGCCTGGAACGTCCGATTTTGACATTCGAATTGCCCGGGATGGCGCGTGGTTTTATCGTGGGACACCGATAAACCGAAAACCACTCGTAAAATTGTTTTCAACGGTTCTTCGGTGTGACGGTGATGGCGTATTCTGGCTGCAAACCCCGGTGGAGCGGGGGCGAATCATTGTCGAAGACGCGCCGTTTACAGCGGTGGAGGTGAATGCCGTAGGCGCCGGTAAGGATCAGGTAGTGACCTTTCGCACGAATTTGGATGTTATGGTGACGGTTGACGGTGACCACCCTATTTTTGTGACATTTGACTCGAAAACCGATGAACCCTCCCCATATGTCACAGTACGCGACAACCTTAATGCGCTGATTCTGCGTGCGGTGTTCTATGAACTCGTAGAATTGGCGGAAGAATGCGACGGCGTTTTAGGCGTTTGGAGCCAAGGCGCATTTTATCGGCTAGGATCTGTGGAGTAGGAGGCGTTTTGGACCGGCAACTTATATCGACGAGAATTCGGGAAGACGAGGCCCGTCGCGCGCGGGACGTGGTTGTCCCTCGACCAGCTTCATTGGGCGGCGACCACAGCTTAAACCCATCCATGATGCCAGGCGCAGATTTAATTCCAGCCGCCGTCCTGGTTCCGCTGGTGGACCGTCCCGAAGGCATGACAGTTCTACTGACGCAGCGCACCGACCATTTGCACGATCACGCCGGGCAGGTTAGTTTTCCTGGCGGGCGGGTTGAGCTTGATGATGTAAGCCACGAAGCGGCGGCGTTACGGGAAACGGAAGAAGAAGTTGGGCTGAAATCGGACCGGGTCGAATTGGTTGGACGGTTGGACTATTATATTGTGCGTTCAGGGTACAAAGTGACGCCCGTCGTTGGTTTCGTTCGACCGCCCTTCGAAATCAAACCGGACCCCTTTGAAGTGGCGGACGTGTTCGAGGTGCCGTTGTCCTTTTTGATGGACACGGAAAACCATCGTCTGGCGACCCATATGGAAAAGGGCGAGGAACGTTCGTACTATGAAATGCCCTACAATGGGTTTCATATTTGGGGTGCTACAGCGGGAATGCTGGTTAATTTATCAACGGTGTTGAACGTCTTATGATTCGCAAACTGTTAACAATTGGCCTTCCTTTAGCGGCGCCCTTTATCATTTATTTGATTTGGTGGTGGGCTGCCAAGCGTAAAACATTGGCGGATATCGATGGCCGAAAACTGCCGGCGTGGCAGGAGCTTCCGTGGGCGTGGTTAATCATATCCAGTTGTGGGTTTCTGGCTATTACATTGATTTCATTGGCGACACTGGGCATTGAAGGGGCTGACCGTGATTACGTTCCGCCACAATTCCGGGATGGAAAAATCGTACCTGGCCGTTTGGATTAATCCGTGACGCCGCCGCGTATGCAGCCGCGTCCCTGGATGACGGCGTCGGAAACGACAGCGGTTTTCAATACCTTGGCCGCTGGCGGCGCGCAGGTGCGCTTTGTAGGTGGGTGTGTGCGCGATGCGTTAGCCGAGCGCCCGGTGAATGACTTGGATATCGCGACAGACGCCGAACCGATGCAGGTGATTGCCTTAATGCAGGCGGCCGGATTTAAAACCATTCCACTGGGTCTGGAACATGGCACTGTGATGGTCGTGGTCGGTGTCGAATCGTTTGAAATCACGACATTGAGACAGGATATTGAAACCGATGGCCGCCACGCCAAGGTTGAATTCACCGATGATTGGGAGGCGGATGCAGCGCGCCGAGACCTGACGTTTAACGCCCTGTCGCTCGATATCGACGGCAATATTTATGATCCTTTTAACGGTGTTGAGGATTTGAAGGTGGGTCATGTGCGGTTCGTCGGAGATGCGACGACAAGGATTCGGGAAGATGTCCTTCGCCTTTTGCGATATTATCGATTTTTCGCCTATTTTGGACGTCTGCCGGCGGATTTGGATGCTCGAACCGCCTGTCGCGCGTTGGCACCGGGGCTTGCGCAGTTGTCTGGAGAACGTGTTCGTGCGGAACTGTTCAAACTATTGGTGGCGCTCGATCCCGTCCCTACCTTGGACATGATGCGTGAGGACGGTGTGCTGCGCTGGATCATTCAGAGTGATGGTAATATCGAACGCCTCGCACGCCTTGTGGCGGTTGAAATTAAAGACCATACATCAGATCTGATCCGGCGTTTATTCGCCTTGTTGTCGGCGGAGTCTGGCGAATTGCGGCGTATAGCGCGGCGCTTGCGGCTTTCAAATTCGGAATTGGATGGCCTTTTACGGTTGGCCGACGGCGCGGGACAACTTCATGCTCATATGGGATCTGAAGAGCTGCGCCGTCATATATATAGGTTGGGTCCCGCGGCAGTCCGTGATCTGGCGCTTGTGGCCTGGGCGGATGATGATGCCAATGAAGCTGGTTGGCGGGCGGCGCTGAGCGTGATTAACGATTGGACGCCAGTCGCCATGCCGGTTTCGGGCGCTGATGTGTTGCGGATCGGCGTCGAATCTGGGGCGTCCGTTGGCGTGTTTTTACACGAAGTCGAAGATTGGTGGATGCTGGGCGACTTCAAAGCAGACAGGGAGTCTTGCCTTGCCGAATTGGCGCGTATCGTATCAAGTGATGATGGGCAGGTTTCTAATGATTAAATGCCCGCGTTACGCGTAAAAAGATGGTAATGTGTCGCGTGGAGGCGTGCTTTATGAGGTTTAGGACAGATGATGATTAGTGATTTCACAATATTCGTATTCGCCATTGTCATTCTTGCGGCGATTTTGGTGTTCGCCGGGGTAAAAGTCATCCCTCAAGGCACGGAAGCCACGGTGGAACGGTTTGGCCGGTATACAAAAACATTGATGCCGGGGCTGCATTTCATCATTCCCATCATCGACCGGATCGGGCATCGGATGAACATGATGGAGCAAGTCATGGATGTCCCGACACAGGAGATCATCACGCGGGACAATGCGATGGTGGCGGTTGATGGCGTCGTGTTTTTTCAAATTCTCGATGCGGCGAAGGCAAGCTACGAAGTTAGGCAGCTCGAAATCGCGACGCTCAATCTCACCATGACCAATATTCGGACGGTCATGGGGTCGATGGATTTAGATGAATTGCTGTCAAAACGGGATGAAATTAACAGCCGATTATTGTCCGTGGTGGATGAGGCCACATCGCCCTGGGGTGTTAAGATAACACGGATTGAAATCAAGGATATCGCGCCGCCACGGGACTTGGTTGATTCGATGGCGCGCCAGATGAAAGCGGAACGCGATAAGCGGGCGAATATCCTGGAAGCGGAAGGCCAGCGCGCCGCGGAAATTCTGCGCGCGGAAGGTGAAAAACAATCTACGATCCTAGATGCGGAAGGGCGCAAGGAGTCGGCCTTGCGCGATGCCGAAGCGCGCGAACGCTTGGCCGAAGCGGAAGCCAAAGCGACGGAAATGGTGTCGTCTGCAATTTCCCAAGGGAATGTTCAGGCGATTAATTATTTCGTCGCGCAAAAATACATCGACGCGTTAAGCAAATTTGCGGATTCACCGAATGAAAAATTGGTGTTTATGCCCCTGGAGGCGTCCGGAATTCTTGGTGCCATTGGTGGGATCGGCGCGTTGGTAAAAGACGCGCTCAAGGACCAAAATAGCAATGCGCCCACGCCGGGGGCGACCCAGAGCGACGGACCCTGGAATAATGACTGAATTTCTGCTTTGGCTGGAAAATGCCAATCATTGGGGATGGGGTATTTTTGGCGTGGCGATGATCGTGCTGGAAATTCTGGCGCCTGGCGCCATCTTCCTTTGGATGGGCGCCGCCGCGTTTGTCGTCGGGCTGGGCGTCTTCATCTGGCCGGACTTGGAATGGCGCTATCAGTTGCTTATTTTCGCTGCATTGTCGGTCGCGACCGTCTTCATCGCCCGGCGGTATTTTCGGCGTCACCCCATCGCCACTGACCGCCCGACCTTAAACCGTCGCGGCACGCAATATATTGGCCAGCGCTTTACGTTGGAGACGCCGGTGATTGATGGTCGCGGCCATCTTCATGTTGATGACACGATGTGGCGCATTATCGGACCTGACCTGCCGGAAGGCGCCAAAGTGACAGTCACCGACGTCGAGGGCGTCATGTTGCGGGTGGCGTTGGGCGACCCTGAAGTTAGGGCCCAGGACGAAGCCTAGTGGTCAAGTGAATTAAGTAGTGTTCTGATTCACGAAAGGTTTGAGACCCAAGCGCTTCGATCGGACTACTAACGCTTGGTGAGTTTGGCGCTGACTTCCCGAACAAGGTCCCCATCACGTAGTCGCCTAAAGACAAGATCCATACCGAATGCGTTTAGCGTACGTGCGTAGCTTTGCATGCTATATCGACCGGATTTGTCTATCTTCATTATATAGACCGTTAGAGTTTGGTCGGTAATTTGCGCCCAGATGTAAGGCTTGCCGGTTAACAGGTCACCGGATCCAACGCCGCGAAACACACCGAACTGATCGGTATTGTTAAATACGATATTTTGAGTTCTCCGGCGGGTGTTGGGATTGTTAGGGTCGCCGCCGCCACGAACTATGGTCGTCCAGCGGACAAAAAACGCGCCGCCGGTATTGTCGGCGCCGATAACAATGTCGAGGTCGCGAGCGGTTGTGCCAAAATAAAGGCTATCTGCGTTTTCAGCGACGCCACTGCCTTGAAAGGCACCGAAAAACGCAGTGATGGAAAGGTCAGCGGCTTTCGCAGATGTTCCAGCCAAGCATAATATCAGGATTGTGAGAGGACTTAGGATGAATTTTACGATCATGGTTGGTTCCTCTAAAAACCTACGGCCAGCGCACTTCTGGCGGCAAGGACATTAATATGGCGTCGGTGTTGCCGCCGGTCATAAGGCCGAATTTCGTACCTCGGTCATAAAGCAAATTGAATTCGACATAGCGTCCCCGGCGTATTAGTTGGTGGTCCCGTTGCGCCGCTGTCCAGGGGTCGTTCATATGGCGACGTACGATTTCAGGATAGGTGTTCAAAAAGGCCAGTCCTACATCCTTCGTGAAGGCGAAATCTGCGTCCCAATCGCCTGAATTTATCTGGTCGTAAAAGATGCCGCCGACGCCACGTGGTTCGTTCCGGTGTTTCAAATGGAAATATTCATCGCACCATTTCTTGAAACGATTGTAATAATCATCCCCATGACGGCCGCAAGCTTCGCGAAACGCGGTGTGAAATTGGTCCGTATCCGCATCGTTGGGGGTCATCGGCGTCAAATCTGCGCCACCGCCAAACCAGTGTTTGGACGTGACTATATGACGGGTATTCATATGGACGGCGGGAACCAGGGGAGATTGCATATGTGCGACCAAGGATATGCCCGACGCCCAGAATTGACCATCGTCGGCAGCGCCTGAAATCTCTTTGCGAAAATCTTCGGAAAAGACGCCATGAACTGTTGAGATGTTAACGCCAACTTTTTCGAACACGCGCCCCTTCATGACCGACATGACGCCACCGCCGCCGTCACTGCCGTCTTCGTTCGTCGGTCGCTTCCAAGCGGTTCGTTCGAATCGCCCCGGCTCACGGTTGGAATAATCACCGGTCAAATCGTCTTCAATAGATTCGAATGCCGTGCAAATTTGCTCGCGTAAATCATTGAACCAAGTCTGCGCCGTTGTTTTATGTGATTCGTTCATTGGTTTTACGTTGGGCCCTAAAGATTGGTTTGCCGAATGGCTTCACCCAATACCATGGAGAGGGCAAGCGCAACATTCAAGGAACGCGCCTGCGGATGCATGGGAATATGCAATCTAGCGTCCATCGCATCGTGAACTTCCGGTGGTGCGCCAGCGCTTTCCCGCCCAACAATAAGCGTGTCGGAGTCGGTGAATTGAAATTCGGTATAGACCGTGTCGGCGCGTGTCGTCAAAAGGATTAACCTGTTAGGGGCGTTGCTTTGAAACTGGCTCCAGGATTGATGGCGAACAACCGATGCCTGATCCAGATAATCCATACCGGCGCGCCGTAACCGGCGGTCGGACCAAACAAAGCCGCAGGGTTCGATGACATCGACGCCGACGCTTAAACAAGCGGCGAGGCGCAATATGGCACCGGTGTTTTGTGGAATATCGGGTTGGTAGAGTGCGATGCGCATGTTTGATTTTCGATGTGTTTGATTGTGAGGCAGCGGCATTTAGTCGTGCGGTTGAGAATGTATGATACAATGCACAAGTATGTACGTTAAAGAATGTTACGTCTTTCCAACGGGATATATTTGCATTATTACCGTCAGCGAATTGTGTCGGTGAATTGACCGATGGAATCGTAATGGGTACTCTGTATTGACATGAGTTCGGGGTATTAGAGTGTTATATTTCGGTTTGACCAGATTATAATACTCGAACGTCGCGCTGAAGCGATGGTGAACGAGATTGAGGGGGTAGGAATGTCGGAAGCGACCCAGTCGCCGGAGTCCACGGAAGATGACGTAGGTCGCCGGGATTTCCTGGTTTTAGCAACAGCGGCGGTGGGAGCGGTTGGCGCTGCGTCTTTCGTGTGGCCTTTGGTGGATTCAATGAACCCGTCGGCGGAAGTCTTGGCACTCTCCAAGATCGAAGTTGATTTGGGGCCCATTGAAGAAGGACAGAGCATTACCGTTGTCTGGCAGGGAAAACCTGTGTTCATCCGGCGACGTACAAAGGTAGAGATTTCGGCCGCGGTCAAGGATGACGGCGCCGACCTTCGGCAAAAGGAAAAGGATGCGGATCGCACGCAAAAGCCGGAATGGCTTGTGATGATTGGCATTTGCACCCATCTGGGCTGTATTCCCCTTGGTCAAAAGGCAGTTGAAACAAAAGGCGAATATGGGGGATGGTTCTGTCCCTGCCATGGATCGCATTATGATACGTCAGGACGAATTCGTAAGGGCCCGGCACCATTAAATCTCGAGGTGCCGAAGTACAAATTCCTCGATGATAAATCCATACGTATTGGTTAGGGGGGTCGTCGATGAGTTCTGCGCCGCAATGGAAAAACCCGGTGATTCGATGGGTAGATGAACGCCTACCGGTGTTCACCTACATCGATCATGAATACAATCAGTTCCCAGTGCCAAAAAACCTGAATTATTTCTGGAATTTTGGTGCTTTGGCCATGATCGTCCTTGTCACCATGGTTGTGACGGGGATCGTGTTGGCCATGCAATATACGCCACATGTGGACTACGCCTTTGGTAGCGTCGAACGCATCATGCGTGACGTAAATTATGGCTGGTTGATTCGCTATATTCATATGAATGGCGGGTCGATGTTTTTCATCATTGTTTACATTCATATATTCCGCGGACTGTATTACGGATCATACAAATCCCCTCGGGAATTGCTGTGGATGTTGGGCGTTGTTATCTTGCTGTTGATGATGGCAACGGCCTTTCTGGGATATGTATTACCTTGGGGGCAGATGAGCTTTTGGGGCGCAACGGTTATCACGAATTTGTTTTCCGCATTACCGATAATTGGTGAACCCATTGTCACGTGGTTGTGGGGTGGTTTTGCGGTAGATAATGCGACCTTGAACCGATTTTTTTCGTTGCATTATTTAATGCCGTTTGTGTTGTTCGCCGTCGTTGGATTGCACGTCGTGGCGTTGCATGTGACCGGATCAAACAACCCAACAGGGATCGAAATCAAGGGTCCACAGGACTCGGTGCCATTCAACCCGTATTTCACGGCTAAGGATTCGGTGGGGTTGGGCGTATTTTTAATCTTCTTCGCATACTTTGTCTTCTTCGCGCCGAATTTTTTCGGTGAAGTGGACAATTATATCGAAGCGAACCCGATGCAGACTCCGCCTCATATTGTACCCGAATGGTACTTCTTGCCGTTTTACGCAATGTTGCGAGCCATAACCTTTGATGTCTTCTTTATCCCGGCAAAATTACTGGGTGTCATGGTGATGGGTGCCTCGATTATGATTCTTTTTATTGTGCCATGGCTCGACACATCGAAGGTGCGGAGCGCCCGGTACCGGCCAGTTTATAAGTGGCTATTTTGGGTGTTGGTCATCGATTGTTTTGTGTTGGGTTATGTTGGCGCTAAACCACCCGAAGGCGTGTTGGTGCTGATGGGACAGTTGGGGACCGCTTATTACTTTCTCCATTTTCTCGTCATCATGCCGATTGTCGGTAAACTGGAAACGCCCTTACCGTTGCCGGCCAGCATTAGTGAGGCGGTTAGCGGCGGCTCAGCAAACAGTTCGCCCTCTGGAATGGAGAAACCGTAATGCGCAAGACCGTAATAGGCGTCGCAGCCGCGGTTCTCATCACTATTTCTGGACAAGCGATGGCGTCCGGCGGCATAGAGCTGCCGAAACAGCATTGGTCGTTTGAAGGTATCTTTGGCACGTATGATCGCGGTGAAGCACAACGTGGTTTGCAGGTCTATAGCGAAGTCTGCGCAGGATGCCATGGATTGTCGCTGATTTATTACCGAAATCTTATGGGGCTGGGATACACCAAAGATCAGGTTAAGGCGTTCGCAGCGGAATATGAGGTCGAAGATGGGCCCAATGACGAAGGCGAAATGTACATGCGTCCTGCAAAACCTTCGGATCGCTTTGTGAATCCGTTTCCGAACGACAAGGCTGCGCGTGCGGGAAATAACGGGGCGCTTCCGCCAGATTTATCTTTGGTCGTTGAGGCCAGGGTCGGTGGGCCTAACTATTTATATAATTTGATGGCAGGCTATGTGGAGCCGCCTGCCGGTGTTTCCGTGATGGAGGGGATGAGTTACAATGCTTATTACCCCGGCCATCAAATTGCGATGCCATCGCCGTTATCAGATGAAGCCGTAGAATACGCCGATGGCACCAAAGCGACGGTCGCCCAAATGGCGCGGGATGTGACGACATTTTTGACATGGGCGTCCGAACCCAACATGGAAGAACGCAAGGGAATGGGAATTAAGGTCCTGTTGTTTCTGATCGTTTTGACAGGTATGTTGATTGCAGTGAAAAAGAAAATCTGGGCCGACGTTCACTAAGTATAAAACCCAGCAGTATTAATCGCTGTTGATTTTTGTTTCCACCGGGAAGCCGACGCGACGATCTTTTCCAGGTCGTCGTGTTTTGGCGTTCACCCCAATGTTTTCCGAATTAAATTCGACGCCGCGTAAACAGCCTCTGAATCTCTTGGGCGTCGTAGTATGGTAGTTCGTATGTATGACTCTGCTTAAAATAGGCCGATAATTAGAGGATTAATCGGAAATATGGCGTCGATAGGTAAATTTTATCCCGTAATTCTTTCCGGCGGCTCTGGGTCACGCCTGTGGCCGATGTCACGGGCGCATTATCCAAAGCAATTATTGCCCCTGGCGGGCGCGCAAACAATGTTACAGGAAACGGCGCGCCATGTCCGGATTGAGCGCCTTTTTTGAAATGCTTCGCCGTCGTCGACAGTTCCTTGGCGATGCCTTGGCCGCGGTAGCACAAAAGACCCAGAGCGTATCCGCCTTTCCCAATTTCGCCTCGGAGGTTTCCTTGATTGGCGGCTTGGGTACAGAGGTTCTCGGCCTGGGCGAGGTTTGGTTTTACGCCAAGTCCATCCTAATAAAGGCCGCCTAGGTTACGCAGCGCTTTTGCGGTTCCCTGGTTCGCCGCTTAGGCAAACCATTCGACGGCTTTTTCATAGATTTCGGAGACGCTTATACTTTCTTCGTAATAGACCCCTAAGATGCGCTGTGCTTCAGTATGTTTTTGCAACGCTGCTTTTTCAAGCCGGGAATATACCTTATCCGTGTCTGCCGCCATGTCGAGGCCCGCGTCGTATAGGCATCCCAGCCAATACTGCGCGTCCCGATTACCGGTTTCCGTGGCTGTGCTGAATTCCGTGTAAGCCGAACCGTCTTCGTATGAGTATTACCAACAAGGTATGCAGCAACCCGTCTTGTCGGCTCAACCATCATTTCCCCTTTGGTCGTCGTTTGCGTAATTGAAATGTATTCGGTGGGACAATATACTCGATATGAGCATAATCAATGCGGCGAAATTCATATTAGATTGGAACGTGTTATGTTGGCCTTGGATTGGGATGAAATAGCGCAGCTCGTTGATATTGCGTTGGCGGAAGATATTGGCAATGGGGATTTAACCACCTCTGTGGCGATTCCAGACTCGGTTCGGGGTGAATTCATTATGAATGTGAGGCATGCCGTCGTCGTCGCGGGTATCGATATCGCCGCGTATGTGTTCCGGACCGTCAGTCCGGAATGCGAAATCGACATAATGTCAAAGGATGGCGCGCGGCTGAAGGCTGGCGATACGATGGCGCGCATTAGCGGCGAGGCCGCCGGTTTGTTGACGGCGGAACGGACCGCTTTGAATATTCTGCAACTTTTGACCGGAATAGCGACTTACGCGGAACAGTTCGTTCAGGAAATCAAGGGCACCGGCGCGGTTATGGTGGATACGCGAAAAACCATCCCGGGTTATCGGGCGTTATCTAAATATGCGACCCAATTGGGCGGTGTGCGAAACCATCGCATTCGTTTGGATGACGGCGTTTTGATTAAGGACAACCATATTAGCGTCGCGGGCAGCGTGACGGCGGCCATCGTTGGTGCGCAGCAGGGCACCCCGCTATTAACCAAAATCGAAGTAGAATGTGATACTTTGGATCAGGTGTCCGAAGCGATTGACGCTGGCGCCGACATGATTTTGTTGGACAATATGAGCGTGGATAATCTGCGGTCCGCTGTCTCGATGTCGGCGGGCCGGGTTCCGTTGGAAGCTTCCGGCGGCGTGACAATAGATACAGTTCGCGCGATTGCGGAAACCGGCGTTAATTATATTTCCTCCGGTCGCATTACCCAATCGCCGCCTCCGGCTGATATTGGCATGGATGTGCGCCTTGAATCGTAAAATTAAGTGGGCCTGGCGGGTTTTCTGAAATTTAGCTAAAATGTGCTTTAAAAGCGTAATTTGAAAAATTGATGTTTGGACGCCGCAGATGAATGAAGGTAGGCGGTTTTCGGTCGTTGGGCCCCGTCGATCGACAAATGAGGACAACGCGACTGAGCAAGCCCGTCTGCTGGCATTTGCGCTCTGTACCGCCGACGTGCTGATTGAAGTGGATGTCGACGGGCGAATTATTGAAGAATTTGGACCCACGGCGGGCCTTTTCGGGACGCGACCAAAGCAGCTGGTGGACAAAACACTGGAATCCCTGGCGCTGGAGGATGATCGACATTTATTGCGGGCCTTGTTGGCCCAGGCGGCGACTGGTCAGCGGTTTCGAAGCGCGCCTATCCGATTTTGTGGTCCCGAAAATAGAGTGCAGACGTTGATATTAAGCGGGTACGGCGTTCCCAACATTGGGGAACATTGTTATTTGACGGTTCGTACGACGCAAATGTCGAGTGAATACATTGATGATCCAGAACGCAGTAATATCAGCGGCATTCGAAATATTCACGGTTTTAGTAATTGTGTGAGTAATTATTTCTCCACCGTGCCGGTCGGGGCGCATCAAGGTGGGTTGACGCTGTTGTATGTGCATGGGCTATCTGATTTGCGGTCGCGAATATTGCCGGCTGTTTGGGCGCAACTGCAACGGCAAATCGGAGCCTTTTTGGACGCGGTGTCGATAGAAGGCAATGCTGCGGGGCATTTATCAATCGAGCGGTTTGGGTTTATTCATGACCGGACCGTTGATGTTAATGATATCTGCGCGTGTTTGGCCGAATTCACGCGCGTTGCGGATCCTGACAATAAGGGATGCGTTATCGTTCCAGATAACGTCGCGGTGCATGAAATCGAATTGGCGGGCCCTGATCTGGCTCGGGCCATTTTATACACCATCCGCCGGTTCGCTCTTATCCCAAGCCGCAGCGTCATCGGCGATATTGAAACAACTAACGTTTCCTCGCAATTGAGAGTGGCGGCGGACCGGACGCGTTTTGTCGTCTCGACAATTGCCGGTGCCGATTTTGGCATCGCCTATGAACCTATTGTTTCTCTGGCGGATGGCTCCATTCATCACTTTGAGGCCCTACTTCGATTGAACGACCACCCTGAGGGCCTCAGCCCCTATGAATTTATTGTGTTTGCGGAAGAGATTGACCTCATCACTGAATTTGATTTGGCGATGTGCCGCAAGGTGATTGCGAAATTAGCGTCACAAGATGCTAATGCTTCGGTAAAAGGGGTGGCGATTAATATTTCCGGGCGGTCGATAAATTCCTCGCCATTTGTTGAGGCGCTCAACGCGTTGATGGATCGTTATCTCAGCGTTCCCGGCGAATTGATGTTTGAAATTACGGAATCCGCAAGAATTTGGGATTTGGCGCATGCGAATGACGTTATCCAGGCGCTTCGGAAACGAGGTTTTCAGGTGTGCCTGGATGATTTTGGGGCCGGGGAGGCGGCGTTTGACTATTTACGCGAGCTTGAAGTGGATTTCGTAAAAATCGACGGCAAATATGTTAAAGACGCGGCGTCGAATTCGAGAGACAAGGCGTTTTTGATCGCCATGTCGAGTTTGTGTCATGACCTCGGCATTACAACGATCGCCGAAGGTATTGAAAGCGAGTTGATCCTCGATTTTCTACGCGATTGCGGCATTACTTATGGTCAAGGTTTTGTCTTCGGATCGCAAGAAGGTTTGGCCGCACCTCAAATATCTAAATAGGCATCGTCGTCGCTACAATTATGATGCAGGCCGCGCAACATTTCGTGACTATAGGGTGGCCAACGCTATTCTGCCGCCACGAGATAATACTCTAATAAATATGGCCCTCTGGGCTGCTGAATGGGAGATTCCAAATGTCTGGTCTTGTCGAGTATGAAAAATATGGTGCCATTGGCGTCATTACGGTGAACAATCCACCGGTAAATGCGTTGAGCCCCGGGGTCCCTGAAGGCATCGTGGAAGGTGTTGAAAAAGGCGTCGCCGACCCTGATGTGAAAGCCATGGTGCTTATCGGTGCCGGACGTAGTTTTATCGCGGGCGCCGATATTAAATTTCTGGGTAAGCCGCGTAGTGAAACGGCGAAGAATTATCGCGAAATTATCGAAGGCAGCGAGAAACCTGTGGTCGCGGCGATCCATGGCTATGCATTGGGTGGCGGCCTGGAAACAGCGTTGGGTTGTCATTACAGGGTTGCCGTTAAAAGTGCGAAGGTTGGATTGCCGGAGGTGTTGATAGGCATTCTGCCCGGTGGCGCGGGCACGCAACGCCTGCCCCGGTTGATTGGGCCCGAAGCCGCGTTGGAGATGATCGTGTCGGGACGCCATGTGCCCGCCACTGAAGCGGGTGAATTGGGTGTCCTCGATTCTGTGGTTGAAGATGGTGATCTACGAAACGCGGCGATCGCATTTGCCGAAAAAATTGCGGACCAAAGGCCCGTGCCGCGCATTTCGCAGATGAATGAAAAGGTTACTAACGTCGATCCCGCGATATTCGACGCCATGCGGAAAAAAATCGAACGTCGTGCCCGCAACCAAATTGCGCCTTACCACTGTATCGCGTGTGTTGAAGCGGCGGTGAGTTTACCCTTTGAGGAAGGCGTCGCGCGAGAACGCGAGCTATTCCAGGAAATCGTCAATGGAGATGAGGCCAAGTCGTTACGGTATGCATTTTTTTCGGAGCGTGAGGCTACTAAAATCCCCGATATCGATAAGTCTATATCCGCGGTTGATGTAAGGCTGGCCGCCGTGGTCGGTGCCGGAACCATGGGCGGCGGCATCGCGATGTGCTTCGCCGATTCCGGTATTCCGGTGAAACTTCTGGAAATTAGCGAGGAATTTCTCGACACGGGGATGGCGAAAATTAAGGCTAATTATGAAACCAGCATCAAACGCGGCAGTTTGACCGCTGAAGGCATGGCGGAACGAATGGCGTTGATCGACCCTGTCATCAGTTATGACGATATCGCCAACGCGGATATGGTGATTGAAGCGGTGTTTGAAGAAATGCCAGTTAAAAAAGAAGTTTTCGCCAAACTGGACGCCGTCATGAAAGAGGGCGCGATCATGGCGAGCAATACGTCTACTCTGGATATCGATGAAATTGCGAGCGCCACGAAACGTCCGGAAGCGGTGCTGGGAATGCACTTCTTCAGCCCGGCGAACGTTATGAAGCTATTGGAAATTGTCCGCGGGAAAAATTCATCCAAGGAAGCCGTTGCGACGGCGTTGAAGGTCGCACGGCGCATTGGCAAAGTTGGCGCGGTCTGCGGCAATTGTGACGGATTCCTGGCAAACCGAAGCCGGATGCCGTTTCAAACGGAAATGAACATCCTGATCGAAGATGGCGCGTTGCCGGAACAGGTCGATAAGGTGATGGTTGATTTCGGTTACCCCGTTGGACCGTTTGTTGTTGGCGATATGTCCGGTTTGGATATCGGATACGCGGTCCGCAAGCGCCGCGCGGCGGAAAGCCCCAATGAATTCCGAAAATTGCCGATTCCTGATCGTTTGTTTGAAATGGGTCGGCTGGGACAAAAGACAGCAGGCGGCTGGTTCACCTATAAAAAAGGCGATCGGACGCCCCATCCTGAACCCGAAGTTGTGAAGGTGATTGAGGATGTGCGGCGGGAAATGGGTATCAAACCGCATGATTTTACAGATGAAGAAATCCTGCAGCGCCTCTTGTTCTCGTCGGTGAATGAAGCCGCTAAGATCCTGGAGGAAGGAATAGCGTACCGTGCCAGCGACGTGGATATCATGTGGCTGTACGGGTTTGGATTTCCACGCTATCGCGGCGGATTGTTGTTCTGGGCGGATCAAATTGGCGTGAAGAAAATTTACGAAATCATGTGTGAATGGGAAAAAACGTATGGCGACCGGTGGAAGCCTGCGAATTTGATCAAGGAATTGGCGGAATCAGGAAAGTCTTTCGCCGACGCGTAAGTCACACAAATGGCGGCGGATTTATTCCGCCGCCGCTTTCGGCTCCAACACACGCACGGCACCGTCGTTTTCCAGACCCTTAATCGCGTCGTCTGAAAATCCAAGGTCGCGTAACACGACCGATGTGTGTTCGCCAATATGGGGGCTGTGCGCGAGTGGGTCGCCAGATTTCAAGGGCGGAATTCCGGGTGTTTTTGGCATGGGAAGGCGGCCGACGCCGCTTTGTTCGACCCAGGCGACGGCGTCGACGGCGGTGACGTGGGGGTCGTTCATGTAATCGCCATAGTCTTGAACCGGCGCGTTCAAGACGCCTACGTTGTTCAAGGCTTCGTTCCATTCGGCCACCGTGCGCTGGGTCATGGTGTCTTTCATCAATGCCAATAACTCGGCTTCATGTTCCTTGCGTGCGTCTACGGTGGCGTAGCGGGGGTCGGTCGCCATCTCCTCTCGGCCGATCAATCCGCAGAGCGCTACGAAATGGGAATCCCGCCGCGCATTGACGTTGATGAAACCGTCTTTCGCTTTAAAGGTGCCGACCGGTACGCCTGGCGCGGTAGGTTCCGCGCCTTCCAGTTCGAATTCAATCATTTTCGCGGTTTGAAAGGCGCCGACGGCTTCCATAAGACTCGATTCTATATGTGCCCCTTTGCCTTTGGTGGCGCGTCGATACAGCGCGGCACTGACGGCTTGGAAACCATACAGACCCGTTGAAATATCGATAGCTAGGATGCCAAGACGTTGCGGAATGCCCCGATGATCTTTGTTGATGGACATAAAGCCAGAAAAGGCCTGCAGGACAGAATCGGTCGCCGGAAGCTTTGAGTTGGGCCCGGTTTGCCCAAACCCGGTCACGGAATAATAGATCATGGTTGGGTTGGAGGGTCGGATGCTTTTTTCATCCAAGCCGAATTTGGCCAAGACGCCGGGCCGGTAATTTTCAATGATGACGTCTGCGCTTTTACAAAGGGATTTAGCAATGGCGAGGCCGTCCGCGGTTTTCAAATTCAGCGCTATGCTTTTTTTGCCGCGATTGTAGACAACGCTGTTAGAGGATTGATCGCCATATTTCTTGCCGATTTCTCGGCACCAATCGCCCTCCATGGGTTCGATCTTGATGACTTCTGCACCATGTTGGGCTAGCAACATGCCGCAATGGGGCCCCGCGATGCCTTGAGAAAAATCCACGACGCGTAGGCCGGAAAATGCTGGTTCATCCATGTCGCCACACTCCAAATGAAAATCTATACAAATCATTAACAAAATTACGCCCATGTTAAAAGGACAGGACCTGTGCGGGCAAGGTAAACCATTGCAGCGGATGGCGTTCTGACGCTAAATAGAAAATCAAACGGATCGTAAAAATCGGAGAACTTAAAACAATGAATCAATACAAAGTCCTGCTGGCCGGATCTATGCCAAAGGCCGCGACGGATTTATTCGATGCGCGTGATGATGTGGTCTATGAGGCTATCACCGACGTCTCTGAAGCGGTTCTTTTAGAAAAAATGAGCGATGTGGATGGTATTACCGTCCGAACGGCGGACATAACGGAAAATATCATCAAGAATTCGCCAAAATTAAAAGTCGTGTCTCGGTTTGGCGTTGGGTATGACAGCATTGATGTGCCGGCGTTGAATGCGCAAGGCGTCCCCTTGATGATTGTCGGGACGGCAAACTCCGTCGCGGTGGCCGAGGCCGCGCTGTACATGATGCTGGAGTTGGCCAAAGCAGGCTTCAAGCATGATCAGGAGGTGCGTCAGGGGAATTGGAATTATCGCCTTGGGATGCACGCCATCGAACTTTGGCAAAAGAACGTCCTTATTGTCGGCTTTGGTCGCATTGGAACCCGCGTTGCGCCGCGATGTCAGGCGTTTGATATGAATGTGTTCGTGCTAGACCCCAATGTTGATGATGATGTCATCCGGTCGGCGGGCTACACGCCAGTGTCTGATTTGCGAACTTCCTTGCCGGATATGGATTATGTGACGTTGCATTTGCCGCTGAACAACGCGACGCGGGATACGATTAACGCGGAAGAATTGGCCTTGATGAAACCAAGCGCCATTCTTGTGAATGCGGCGCGCGGCAATATCGTCAATGAAGCGGCGTTATACGATGCGTTGAAAATGGGCGAGATTCGGGGTGCGGGGCTGGATGTGTTGGCGATTGAGCCTGCGGAGAAGGGTCACCCGTTGTTCAAGCTGGAAAATATTGTCATCAGTCCCCACATCGCTGGCGTTACCAATGAAGCCGCGAACCGTATGGCGATTGCGTGCGCCCAAAACGTGTTGGATGTTTTCGATGGCAAGGCCGATCCCGAAAATGTCGTCAACCAGATCGTGCTCGACGACGAGTAGGGCATGTTTTCCCTGATGCGTCTGGTTGCGTCTGTGGCGTTTTTGAACGCCCTGCTGACGCTGCACAATATTTGGCCGACGCCGTGGGTTAAAGTGGTGCCGGAATTATCTGTCGAGCTGTTCGCGGCATTGCTCGCGATGGCGCTGTTGCTGGAAATGAAAATACGGGCCGGTCGTATGATGGTGGTGGCCCTAACTGTAATCTTCATTGTATTGGCGGTGGGGCGGTATGCCGACGTGACGGCACCGGCGTTGTTCGGGCGTCCCATCAATTTGTACTGGGATGTTAGGCACATTCCCAACGTGGCGGCCATGTTGGTTGAATCGGCCGCCATATGGCGTGTCGTGGCTACCATTGTGGCAGGTCTAGTTTTCGTTGGCGTGTTTGTTGGGATCGTCGTATTTGCGCTAAAGACAATTGTTGCGGGGTTTCAATCCACCGGAATGCGCCGCGTATCGGCCTTGGGCTGTGTTGTCTTTATCGGAATTTACAGCGTCGGCATGACCCGCGATGACGTTCACACCGAAGGGTGGTTTGCTATTCCGGTGGCGCCGGTTTATGCGCGGCAGGCGGCATTCCTTCTCAAGGCGGGGAGGCCCACGGATGCGAGCGGCGAAACGCCAACCACGACATCGGATATGGCGCATGTCAAAGGTCGCGACGTCTTCCTTATTTTCTTTGAATCCTATGGCGCAACGGCGTTCGATGCGCCTCGTCTCGCCAATGGCCTGGCTCAGGAACGCGCCGCTCTTGATACGATGATAGAAGCGACAGGCTGGAACGTCGCCTCGGCGATGGTGGAATCGCCAACATATGGCGGCGCGTCGTGGTTGGCGCATTCCAGTGTTTTGTCAGGGCGATGGTTGGCGAACCAGGGCGATTATAAGCTCTTCCTCACCCACCCTTCCGAAACATTGGTGGACCGTTTTCGGGCGTTGGGACATCGCACTATTGCGTTGGCGCCGGGTATAAAGCGTCCCTGGCCGGAAGGGAGTGCCTATGGATTCGACGCCATTTTGGACGCTAAGGCGTTGGACTATGGCGGCCCGGCGTTTGGGTGGTGGGCCATTCCGGATCAATTCAGCCTGGCGCGATTTCTGGAACGCGAAGTTGGTCCAAACCGTGACAAACCGGTCTTCGTGTTCTTTCCAACCATCATGAGCCATATGCCCTTTGGGCCTACGCCGCCGTATCAACCGGATTGGGCGCAGTTGACGAAACCGGATCCCTTTGCGGGGACAGACCTCGCTGAGGCGCTCACTAATTTGCCGGATTACGGTGATTTGCCAGCTGCCTATATCCGAACTATACGTCATAACTATCGACTTCTTCGCGGGTTTCTGGAGTCCCATGCGCCCAAGGATGCGTTGATTATTGTGGTGGGCGACCATCAGCCTAGCGCCATCATCAGTGGGAAAGAGGCGTCCTGGAATGCGCCGATTCATATTTTCAGCCGCGACGCTGAAATGTTGAACTCTTTCATGAAGTCTGGGTTTACGTCTGGTTTTGACCCGCGCGGCGCGATGTTTGGCCGGATGCATCTTCTGCATGAAGCCATGCTGAAGGCGATGGATTCCAAAAGTGCGCGCGGTTTGGCGCAACGGTAGGCATCGTCTATGCGCTTTTATACGATTTGTGTGATGGTTGCGGCAGCCTTGGGGGCAGGACTCGTCTGGCGCGCCGCCAATGAACCGGTCCCAGTGCTGGACGGCCCACTAGTGTTGCACGGGGTTACCTACACGCCTCATGGGGCGGATCCTGCCAAAGCGCCAATCTTCAACAAAGAGGCAGTTCAGGTCGAGCTGGACCTTATCGCGAAACGCTTTGGCCGGATTCGCACTTATGCTGCCGCCGGTGCCCAGGGGCGCATTTCCGTCTTTGCGTTACGGCATGGTTTGAAAATTTCACAAGGGGTCTGGATTGGCCCAAACAAGCGCGATAATGAACGCGAGATAGAGGCCTTGGCTGATATTGTTCCCGATAAAATATCGCTCGAACGTATTATTGTGGGCAACGAGGCCATCCTACGAAGTGATGTTTCCGTGGCTGAATTGGTGGCCTATATTGCGCGCGTTCAAAAGATGACGGACACCCCGGTCGGCAGCGCCGAGCCGTGGCATGTGTGGTTGGACAACCCAGAGTTAGCGCACGCGGTTGACTTCATCGGCGTCCAAATTTTACCGTATTGGGAGGGACTCCCTGTTGCAGCGGCACCCAACTATTTGATGGCGCGGTTGGATGAATTGCGTTTGGCATATCCGGAAAAATCCATCATCGTTACGGAAATCGGCTGGCCCAGTCAGGGACGGCGAATTGGGGGCGCTGTCGCGTCCAGGGTGAACCAAATACGGTTTTTACGCGAAACGATGGCGCGGCTGAAAGACGCCAGGGTTCCGTATTTTGTGATCGAAGCCTTTGACCGTCCCTGGAAGATCGCTAGGGAAGGGTTGGCGGGTGGCTATTGGGGCATTTGGGATGCCGGTGGTGCTGAAAAATATTCGTCCCGCGGCGCAATTGAAGAACGCCCAGCCTGGCGTTGGTGGGCGTTGGCGTCAGTGCTTGTTGGCGCGATTGTTTCCCATGCGTTCGGGGCGGCACGCGTGCGCGTTTCCGCCTCCTTGCTACTCTCCATTCTCGCACAAGGCGTCGTATTTGCGGCGGCCTGGTCATTGATGGAGGTAGCTACGGTTTATGCGACAGGGCTTGAGACCGCAGTATGGAGCGTGTTGATTGCGGCGCAATGGTTCCTGTTGCTGGTCTTGCTCATAGACGGTCTGGAAATGACCGACCGGCTGTGGAATAGGCCGCTGCCTGAAAAGACCAGTCTGTTGGCGAAGCCACAGCAATTTCTAAAAATCTCCATTCATGTGCCTTGTCGCGAGGAACCACCAGCCATGGTGCGCGAAACGCTTCACGCCTTGGCGCGGCTCAACTATCCGAATTTCGAAGTGATCGTGGTCGATAATAACACCCTCAACCCAAATAATTGGGGTCCTCTGGCGGCGTTATGTGAGGAATTAGGGGACCGGTTTAAATTTTACCACCTGGAATCGCTGGAAGGATACAAGGCTGGGGCGTTAAATTTTGCGGCGTCGCACAGTGCGCCAGATGTTGAATATATTGCGGTGATTGACAGTGACTACATTGTGAATTCAGATTGGCTGGCCACCGTCATGCCCGAATTTGACGACCCCAAAGTTGGGTTCGTGCAAGCGCCGCAGGATTACCGGGACGGCGGCTATTCGATTTTCAAGCGTTTGTGTTTTCGCGAATACGCCGCGTTTTTTCAAATCGGCATGGTCCGGCGTGATTGGTATAACGCGATTATTCAGCACGGCGTGATGACGGTCATTCGCCGGTGTGCGTTGGAAGAGGCCGGTGGGTGGTCGGAAAGCTGCATCACCGAAGACGCCGAAC